>JAGWRA010000222.1 GCA_028876655.1 Acidobacteriota bacterium
CGAATACCGGTGGCCAGGCTTCCAAGGCCACCCCAATCGGCGCCGTGGCGCGTTTCTCCAGCGCGGGCAAACGAACGGCACGAAAGGACCTGGCCCTGCAAGCGATCGCCTACGGCAACGTTTATGTCGCGCAGGTGGCGATGGGCGCCAACCCGCAGCAGACGCTCGAGGCGTTCCGCGAGGCCGAGGCCTACGAGGGGACGTCGATCGTCCTCGCCTACAGCCACTGCATCGCCCACGGCATCGACATGCGGCAGGGGCTGCATCAGCAGGCCCTGGCGGTGGCGAGCGCCTACTGGCCGCTGCTCCGCTACAACCCGGCGCTGCGCCGGATCGGCGAGAACCCCTTCCGGCTCGACTCGCCGCGGCCGACGGTACCGCTCAAGGAGTACGCGTACAACGAGCTGCGGTACCGGTCGCTCACCGTGACGCGGCCCCAGGAGGCGGAGCACCTGCTCCTCCAGGCGCAAGCGGACGTCGACGAGAAGTACCGCAACTACGAAGCATTCACGCGGATGGAAGGCGGGCCCGCGCCGGCCCAGGCGACGACGGCGGCGCACAAGGTGTGACGTCCGGCGAGCGCTTACGGAATCCGTAACGATTTACGCAGGCCGTTCCATCCCACCCGGCGGCCGTCCTGCCCGACGCCGGCCGTCACGGCGCCTTCCTGGCCGTCGGGCCCACGATAACGGCCTGAGCGCCGTCCTCAGCTCTTCTATAATCACGACTGCCCCGGCGATCGCGCCCGCCGCTCCGAGCGGCACCGGCTTCGCATGGCACATGCCCGGATGAGGCTCTTCTGTCGCGCCATCGGCCTGCTCGTGGTCCTGTCGTCCGCCCTGGCCGGGCGCGCAGCCGCTGACGTCCTGCCCTCGCAGCCGATCACGCTGCTCGACGGCCGGCTCGTGATCGGCGGCGAAGGATCCGTGTCGGTCTCGCCGTCGGATCCGGGCTATTTCAATTTCACCGATTACAACCACAACGCGCTGCGGCTCGTGCGTCTGGGCGTGACGGCCGCGCTCAGCGCCGGACGGCACGTGACGGTGCTCACGGAGATCCGGACCGAGAACTGGGACGCGCTGCGGCCGTACGCCCTCTACGTGCGCGTGCGTCCGTGGACCCGCCACGCCTTCGATATCCAGGCGGGGCGCATTCCACCGGTGTTCGGGGCCTTCTCCCGCCGGCCGTACGATGCCGACAATCCGCTCGTCGGCACGCCGCTCGCCTATCAGTACCTGACGTCGCTGCGCGCCGACGCCCTTCCGGCCAGCGCCGACGACCTGCTCCGGATGCGCGGGCGCGGCTGGTACGCCAGCTATCCGATCGGCTCGAGCGACGGCGGCCACGGCCTGCCGCTGGTCACGGCCTTCCGCTGGGACACAGGGATCGAGGTCAGCGTCGGCGACCGCATGCAGCCGGTCTCGCTGAGCGTGGCGGTCACCAACGGCACGCTGTCCAATCCGCTGGTCGGGGACGACAACGCCGGCAAGCAGCTGTCCGGCCGCGTCGAATGGCGTCCGGTGCCGGGCCTGATCGTGGGAGCGTCGGGCGCCCGCGGACCGTTCGTCGCGCGCGCCGCGTCCAATGCACTGCCCGCGGGCGTCCCGCGGGACGGACTGACGCAGACGGCCTTCGGCGTCGACGCCGAGTACTCGAGTGGCTACTGGCTGGTCCGGGGCGAGGCGATCGTCAGCCGCTGGCGGGTGCCGCCCGTCTCCGCACCGTTCATCACGTCGCCGCTGCAGGCCGTCTCGGCGTTCGTGGAAGGGCGCTACACGATCCTGCCCGGCGTCTACCTGGCGGGCCGGGTGGATCACCTGGGCTTCAGCACCATCACCGGCTCGGCGGGGCCGGAGACCTGGGATGCGCCCGTGACCCGCTTCGAGGTGGGGGGCGGCTACTCGCTGCAGCGCAACGTCCTGCTGAAGCTGGCGTTCCAGCACGACAGCCGCGACACGGTCCGCGTGCCGACGGCCTCGCTCGCCGTGGCACAGTTGAGTTTCTGGTTCTGATGGCGCAGGATCCGAGCCGCCGGCCGTTCCCGTTCCACCGCGTCCCCCTGCGGGGGCTGGCGGCGCTGGCCCTGGCGGCGGGGCTGTGGGCCTCCGGCCGGCCGGCGATGCAGGCGGCCGGGGACACCGGGACGATCCGCGGGCGGGTCCGGGTCGAGCGTCCGCTGCCGCCCATCGCCCGGCGTCCGACGGTCGACCGGCTCGGCATGCCGGAGCCGCGCGACGAGCCGGATCGGTACCGGTCCGTCGTCTACCTGGAGACCGCGCCGCAGGGGGCGTTCGACCAGCTGAAGCCGGCCCACGCGGTGATGAACCAGCGCAACGAGACCTTCGTGCCGCACGTGCTGGCGATCACGGTCGGCACGACGGTGGCCTTTCCCAACAGTGATCGGATCTACCACAACGTGTTCTCGCTCTCGAAGGCGGCGCGGTTCGATCTCGGGCGCTATGCGGCGGGTCACTCCAAGTCGGTGACGTTCGAGCGGCCCGGCATCGTGCGCGTCTTCTGCGACATCCACTCGCACATGAGCGCCTTCATCCTGGTGTTCAGCCACCCGTTCTTCGCCGTGACCGACGAGCGCGGTGAGTACCGGATCGACGGGGTCCCCCCGGGCACCTACCACGTGATCGCGTGGAACGAGGGGACGGCCAGCGAGCCCCGGCCGGTAACGGTCACCGCGGGCGGCACGGTCGACCTGGATTTCGTGCTGCGATGACCCCGCTCGCCTCCCTGCGCAACCGGATCTTCCTGGCCAGCGCCCTGCTGGCCGTGCTGGTGATCGCGTTCGCGATCGACCTGGTGAACGTCCGCGTCACCGCGGCCGCCGAGGCCGAGCTGCAGCGCGGGGTCGTCGAAGCCGGCACGCTCGTCGAACAGCGGCGCGCGGCGATCTTCGAGAGCTTCACCGTGATGGCGCGCCTCATCGCCGATCTGCCGAAGCTGAAGGCCGCCGTCGGCACCAACGATCCGCCGACGGTGGAGCCGATCGCCCGCGAGTATCAGCGGCAGCTCGAGTCCGACCTGTTCATCGTCACCAACCCGCACGGCCGGGTGCTTGCGGCCATCGGCCTGACCGCGCCGGCGGCCGAAGCCCTCACCGCGCGTCCGGGAATCCGGGACGGGCTGGCGGGGCGCGAGGCCAGCGCCTTCGTGCCGGATCGCGGCGGGGTCATGCAGGTGGTCACCGTCCCGATCTCCGTCGGTCTGTCCCGTCCCGAACTGCTGGGGAGCCTGACGGTCGGATTCCTGCTCGACAACGCCCTCGCCGGGCAGTTCAAGCAGATCACCGGCAGCGAGATCGCCTTTGCCCTGGATGGGCGGATCCTCGCCAGCACGCTGCCGGCGCGCTGGAACGGCCGGCTGGCCGGGCTGCTCGGCACGCCGGGCACCTCACGGATCCGCCTGGGCTCGGACGAGTACGTCGCGCTGCTCCGCCCGCTCTCGACGTCCGCGGGCGATCCGCCCGCCGCCGCGGCACCCGTGGCCATCGTGCTGCGGTCGCGGACCGAGCAGCTCCGCTTCCTGAACGGCATCCACGCCGGGCTGTTCGCGGCCGGGATCTTCGCCGTGCTGCTGGCGACGATCCTGAGCTACGCGGTCGCCCGCACGGTGACGCGGCCGCTGGCCGCCATCATCGACACGATGCGCGACGTCGCCACGACGGGCGACCTGACGCGCAAGATCGTCCTGCCGCAGGCGGGGTACTGGGGCGACGAAGACGCACGGCTGCTCGCCTCGACGTTCAACTCGCTGACCGACTCGGTCGCCCGCTTCCAGCGGGAGGCCGGCGAACGCGAACGGCTCTCCTCGCTCGGACGGCTGTCGACCGTCATCGCGCACGAGATCCGCAACCCCCTGATGATCATCAAGACGGCCGTGCGGAGCCTGCGCCGGCCGGATGCGACGGCTCAGGAGCGGGCCGAAGCGCTCGCCGACGTCGACGACGAAGTAGCGCGGCTGAACCGGATCGTGAACGAGGTGCTCGACTTCGCGCGGCCGATCGCCTTCGACTGCGCCCCGGCCGATCTCAACCGGCTGTGCGAAGCCGCGACGGCGGCCGCCGCCGTCGAAGCCGACGGCCCAGCCATCACCCTGCGGCTCGATGAGGGGCTGCCCGTCGTCGTCACCGACGCCGAGCGGCTGCGTCTCGTGCTCCTGAACCTGCTCGCGAACGCCCGCCACGCCGTGCTCGCCCGCACGGCCGGGACGGCCGGGGCGCACGCGACCGGGGTGGCCATACCGCCCCCGATCACCCTCACGACGGCGCGCGACGGCGACGGGGTGGCGGTGACGGTGGCCGATGGCGGCATCGGCATCGATCCCGCCGATCTCCCGCGGGTGTTCGAGCCCTACTTCACGACGCGGCGCGCGGGCACCGGCCTGGGGCTGGCCATCAGCCGTCACATCGTGGACGGGCTCGGCGGCTCGCTCTCGATCCGGAGCACGCCGGGCGAGGGCACCGCCGTGCGGCTCACGCTGCCGGCCGCCCCGCCCCGGCCCGCCGCCGGCAGCCCCCTTCCGGAGGATCGCCACCCATGACCCTGCGCGGGACCATTCTGGTCGCCGATGACGAGGAGAAGATCCTCCGTGCGCTGGCGCGCGCGTTGCGGGAGGACGGACACGAGGTGGCCTGTGCCTCCACCGCGCAGGAGGCCCGGCAGCTGCTGGCGGGGCGCAGCTTCGACGTCTTCCTCGTCGACAACGTGATGCCCGACACGGCCGGGCTCGATCTGATCCGGGAGCTCGTCGCCTCGACGCCCGAGAGCGACCGTCCGCAGATCCTCATGATGACGGCGCATGCGACGGTCGAGAGCGCGATCGAGGCGATGAAGCTCGGCGCCTCCGACTACCTGCAGAAGCCGTTCGAGATCGAGGAGCTGCTGGTGGTGGTCCGCCACGCCATCGAGCAGCAGCGCCTGCGGACCGGCTATCGGTACCTCATCGACGAGCGGGACGAGGAATTCAACCACTACGGCATCGTCGCACGGAGCCGGGTGATGCAGGAGGTCATCCGGCGCGTGGAGCGGGTCGCGGAGACCAAGAGCACGGTGCTCATCACGGGCGAGACCGGGACGGGCAAGGAGCTGGTCGCCCGGGCCATCCACGACCGCAGCGCGCAGCGCGGCATGCCGCTCATCAAGGTGAACTGCGCGGCCATCCCGGACACGCTGCTCGAGTCGGAGCTGTTCGGCCACGTGCGCGGGGCCTTCACGGGCGCGGCGTCGAACAAGAAGGGGAAGTTCGCGCTGGCGGACGGCGGCAGCATCTTCCTCGACGAAATCGGCACGATGAGCCAGGGCCTGCAGGCCAAGCTCCTGCGCGTCCTGCAGGAGCGCGAGTTCGAGCCGCTCGGCGGGGAGCGGACCCTGAAGGTCGACGTGCGGGTCATCGCGGCCACCAACCGCGACCTCCGGCGGATGGTGGCGGAGGACCGCTTCCAGGAGGACCTGTTCTACCGGCTGAACGTGATTCCCATCGAGATCCCGCCCCTGCGCGACCGGCGCGAGGACATCCCGCTGCTCGTCGATCACTTCATGCAGAAACACCAGCAGCGGATCGGGAAGCGGATCGACGGCGTCGACGCGGAGGCGCTGACGGCGCT
Organism: Acidobacteriota bacterium; assembly: GCA_028876655.1. GTDB lineage: Bacteria > Acidobacteriota > Vicinamibacteria > Vicinamibacterales > CAVVIG01 > JAGWRA01. The sequence goes on from JAGWRA010000222.1 coordinate 5,615, forward strand.
GACCGGGTACGGCTGGCCCGGCAACGTCCGCGAACTCGAGAACACCATCGAGCGCGCCGTCGTCCTGTCGAGCGGCTCGACGATCGGCCTCGCCGACATCATCGGCCTCGGCGCCGCCCGCACCGACCCGTCGGCGCTGCCGTCGCTCGGCCTCCATCAGAACATCGAGTGGGTGGAGCGCGAGACGATCCGGCGGGCGCTCGACACCGCCGGCGGCGTGAAGAAGGACGCCGCCGAGCTCATGGGGATCTCGCAGCGCGCCCTCAGCTACTACCTCGGGAAGTACCACATCGACTAGCGCCGCCCTTTCGTCGCCGGTAACGGCTTTCCATCGCCGTAAGGTCCCCGTCCCCGGGACCCGTACGATCTCCCGCCAGACGGCGGATTCCCGCGCTCCGCACCCGGCAAGCCCTTTGCCCTGCTGCCGGGCATGATGCTTCGCCGAACCCGATCCCTCCGCACCCTGGCCGCAGCCGTCCTCCTGGCGTGCGGCTGCGCCGCCGCCGGGGCCGCCGCACCCGCGCCGGCCGTCCGGACGTTCCGGATCACGGCGCGCCGCTTCGCCTTCGAACCCGCGCGCATCGTGGTGGCCCAGGGCGACACCGTGCGCCTGACCCTGGTGTCCGCCGACGTCACGCACGGCTTCACCATCGACCGCTACGGCATCGACGTGACCATCCCGGCCGGCGGATCGCCGGTGACCGTGGAGTTCGTCGCCCGGCTCGCCGGCGACTTCCCGATCGGCTGCTCCGTGTACTGCGGCACCGGACACGAGGACATGCACGCGGTGCTCAGCGTGGAGCCGGCCGGCGGGACCGCCGGACCGCCGCCCGCACCGGCAGCCGCCGCCATCAATCCGACCGACGTGGCCGACCGGACCTTCAAGCCGTCCGAGCCCGACTACACCCTGGTCGACCTGCCGACCACGCTGCGGCTGCCCCGGTTCGGCAGCGCGGTCCGCATCACGCATCGCTTCGCGCGGGCGCTGAACGACGGCAGTTTCGGGAGCCTGGCCTCGAGCCTGTTCGGCCTCGATGCCGGCGCGCAGATCGGACTCGAGTACCGGTTCGGGATTGCGCGCGGCGCGCAGATCGGGTTCCACCGGACGAGCGATCGGACGATCGAGCTGTTCGGACAGTACGACCTGCTGCGACGGGCCACGCCGGGCCCCATCGCTCTCGATGCGCTCGTGAGCGTCGAGGGGCTCGACAACTTCCGCCGGTCCCATTCCCCCGCGCTGGGCGTCATCGTCTCGCGCCGCCTGGGGACGCATGGCGCGGTGTACGCCATGCCCATCTGGGTTGGCGGAACCGACCTCCAGGCGCCGGGCGGGCAACGGCGCCAGACGTTCTTCGTCGGCCTCGGCGCCCGGCTGCGTGTCCGCCCGACGGTCTACGTCGTCGGAGAGCTCAGTCCGCGCGCGGGCGGCTACGCACCGGGAGATGCGGCCACCAGCCTGGCCATCGAGAAGCACGTCGGCGGACACGTGTTCCAGTTGAACGTCTCCAACACCATCGGCACGACCCTCGGCCAGATCGCGCGCGGCGGTCCGGCCGGCCATCACTGGTCCCTCGGTTTCAACATCACGCGGAAGCTGTTCTGACCCTCACGATCCGGAAGGAGAACCCATGTCCATTCGATTCCGTCCCCTGATCGGTGCCGCCGCCCTGGCTGCGGCCCTGCCGCTGCTGGCCTGGGCCTGCAGCGGCTCCAGCTACTCGTCGCCCTCGTCGCCCTCGCCCACGCCGCCACCGTCGACGGGCGGAGCGGCCATCACCATCAATGTGGTGGGGATGAACGGCAACCAGTCGTTCGCGCCCGACACGACGCAGGTGGCTGCGGGCCAGCAGATCGTGTTCCACAACAGCGATTCGATCACCCACCGGATCGTGCAGGACTCCGGGCTGTGGGACACCGGCAACCTGGCACCCGGAGCCTCGAGCGCGCCGATCACGATCAACAGCACGTCCGAGGAACCCTACCATTGCTCGATCCATCCGAGCATGGTGGGCTCGATCAACGGCACCAGCACGACGTCGACGCAGCCCTGCCAGGGGCCGTACTGCGGCTGAGCCGGATCGGCCGTCGCGCCGCGGAGACCGGTTCCCGGCGCGGCGGCCCGTCTCCCGGCGCGGCGTGCACCCACGGCGGCCGCCCCGCGCTACAATCGGACCGTCCCCCATCAACAAGGAGAACGACCGTGAAGCTTCTCTCGAGGGCGACGCCGATGGCCGTCGTGCTGTGTCTGTGCGCCGCGGCCGCGCAGGCGGCCACCGGCATCCAGATTACCGAGAAGACGACCGGCGCCGGCCACGACCTGACCAGCCGGATTCAAATCGACCAGCACCGGATGCGCGTCGAGACGACCGGGGCCGAAGCCGGCCACCGGGCCTTCGTGTTCGACGGGACGAAGCAGGTGCTCTGGATCCTGAATGTGGACAAGCAGACCTATCAGGAGGTGACGAAGGAAGACCTGCAGCGGCTCTCGCAGCAGGTGTCCGGCGCCATGGCGCAGATGCAGGCCCAGCTCGAGAAGATGCCGCCCGAGCAGCGCAAGCGCATGGAAGAGATGATGAAGAACATGCCGGGCATGCCGGGCGGGGCGCAGGCGAAGATCGTCCCGACGACCTACCGCAAGACCGGTACGGCGACGGTCGGCAAGTGGACGTGCCAGGTGTGGGAGGGCCAGCGCGACGGGCAGAAGGTCTCGGAGGTCTGCACGGTGCCGCCGGCCGCGCTGGGGTTCTCGCCCGCCGACTTCGACGTCGCGCGCCAGCTCGGCGGGTTCTTCCAGCAGATCATGCCGGCCAACGCCGACCGGATGTTCAGCGTGGGGGGCGCCGACGACAACGGCACGAGCTTCACCGGGATTCCGGTGCGCCGCGTCGACTTCGGCGGTGCGGGACAGACGGTGAGCGAGATCACCGACATCGGCCGGCAGGACTTCCCGGACTCCACCTTCGAGGTTCCGGCGGGCTTCAGGAAGGAACCGTTCGCCGTGGGGCCCCGGCCCTAGGCGCCGCGGCCCCGGTCGCCGGCCGCGGCCTCAGGGGGCGTCGAGGACCTGTCGCACCGCCCGCCCCAGATCCGCCGGCTTGAACGGCTTGGCCAGGAACGCGAGCCCGGGCAGCCGATCGAAGCCGGCGGCCGCGGCGGCGCTGTACCCGCTCGTGCAGAGCACTCGCAGCTCGGGCCGCTCCCCCAGCAACTGCTCCGCCAGGTCGAGCCCGCTCACGCCGTCGGGCATCACCAGATCGGTCAGCAGCAGGTCGATCTCGGCCTTGTGCGCCTGCCACACCTCGAGCGCCTCGACTCCCGACCCGGCCTCGAGCACCTGATAGCCCAGACGAGTCAGGACGCGCCGGCCGAGCGCCCGCAGCGACGACTCGTCCTCCACCAGCAGGATGGTCTCGGTGCCGCGATCCACGTCCGGGATCGCCGGTGGTGGCAGGGTGGGCGCCGGCGTGCGGGCCGTCCGCGGCAGGTAGAGGCGGAACGTCGTCCCCTCGCCGACCGTGGAGTGGACGTCGACCCACCCTTCGTGCTGCTCGACAATGCCGTGGACCGTGGCGAGCCCCAGTCCGGTCCCCTGGCCGACATCCTTCGTCGTGAAGAAGGGCTCGAAGATGTGCGGCAGGTGCTCGGGGGCGATCCCCGAGCCGGTGTCGCTCACCGACAGACAGGCGTACGACCCGGGCCGGCCGATCGGCAGGGCCATCGCATCGTTGACGGTCAGCACGGCCTCGCTCGTCTCGATCGTGAGGCGACCGCCGCCCGGCATGGCGTCGCGGGCGTTCACGGCGAGGTTGAGGAGCACCTGCTCGATCGTCCCCGGGTCGGCATGGACGTAGAGCGGCGTCCGGACGTACTGCAGGTTCAGCTCGACGTCCTCGCCCAGGATGCGACGCAGCATCCGCGAAATGTGACCGACGACGTCGTTCAGGTCGACATCGCGACGCTGGAGCACCTGCTGCCGGCTGAAGGCGAGCAGCTGCCGCGTGAGGCTGCTCGCCCGATCGGCGGCCTGCCGCACCTCGCGGACCGACTCCAGGAGATCCGGCGAGTCGCCCGCCGCCGTGTCGAGCAGCGCGACGTGCCCCTGGATGACGGTAAGGATGTTGTTGAAGTCGTGGGCCACGCCGCCCGAGAGCTGGCCGATCGCCTCCATCTTCTGCGCCTGCCGGAACTGCTCTTCGAGGCGGCGCCGCGCCGTGACGTCCTGGAAGCCCCCGAACAGCCGGACGGCGCGCCCCTGCTCCATCTCGGCCTGGCCCATGGCGCGGACCCAGATCCGCCGTCCCGCGGCCGTGACCAGGGGCAGCTCGAGGTCCCAGCCATGGCCGGTGCGGATCGCTTCCTCGATGGCGGCGGCGATCCGGCCGCGGCCCTCGGGGGCGTAGAAGTCGACCGCGTTCTCGAGCGTCGGCGTGAAGGTCTCCGGGTTGGCGTCGTGGATGCGATAGGTCTGGTCGGTCCAGTAGAGGGATCCGGTCAGCAGGTTGAGCTCCCAGCCGCCGACGCTCGCCGTAATCTCCATCTCGCGGAACAGCCGCCCCTGCCGGGCCAGTTCGGCTTCCCGCGCGCGCAGCGCGACCTCCGCGGTGCGGCGCTCGGTGACGTCGCGCGAGTTCACGACGAGGATCGGACCGTCGGTCCCCTCCACCTGACGTCCCACCGAGTCCAGCACGCGCCACGAGCCGTCCCGGTGGCGCACGCGGCATTCGAGCGCAATCGACACCCCGGGATGCGCCAGCGCCGCCCGCCTCGCATCCGTCACGCGCGACACGTCGTCGGGATGGACGAAGTCGATCACCTGGCGCCCGATCAGGTCGTCGGGCGCATAGCCGAGCATGCCGCCAATCGACGCACTGACGAAGGTGACGGCCCCCTTCAGGCTGGCCGTCATGATGAGGTCGGAGACGTTGGCGATGAGCGACCGGAAGCGCGCCTCGCCCTGACGCAGCGTCACTTCCGCCAGCTGGCGCTGCGCCGCGGCCGCCACCACGTTCGCCGTCGCCTGGAGCATGTGGACGTCGTCCTCGACGAACGTCCGGGGGCGGGTGGAGCAGGCGCACAGCACCCCCATCGGATGCGCGGGCGTTCCGACGACGACGCTGACTCCGCTGACCGCGCCGTGCTCGACGATGAGCGGCGAGGCGGGAAAGCGTGATTCCTCCCGGACGTCCTGCACGATGACCGGTTGTCCGCTCGTCAGCGTGTAGCCGGCGTGTGAGTCCGCCGTCGCGGCCATGACCGCCTGCCCGACCGCCCCCTCGTGCCAGCCGACGCCGACGTTCAGTCGCAGGCCGCTCCGATCGGGCAGCAGGTCGAAGAGGCCGACGAGATCGACGTGCAGGGTCTCGGCGACCAGCGCGACCGCCTGCTGCCGCACGACGGCGAGCGACGCGCCGCCGAGGGCCAGCTGCCCGAGGCGCGCCACGGCCGACTGCCGCCGCTCGCGCGCGCGCAGCTCCTGCTCGGCGAGCCGCTGCGCCGTGACGTTCCGGCCCACCGACAGGATGCGCTCGATGACGCCGTCACGTCCGAGCAGCGGGACCGTCTGCAGCGCGTGATGCTGCGTGCCGACGACGATGTCGAAGGATTGAGGCCGGCCCTGAAAGGTCTCGCGATAGGCCGCCAGGATGGTCTGCTGGAGGTCCGCCCCCAGCGGGGCGAAGATCTCCGCGACGGGCCGGCCGACGAGGGTCTGCGGATCGATCTGGTAGTGCTGGAACCCGAGGCCCGCGGTGAAGGCCACGGTCAGATCCCGGCCGACCACCGTCAGCGTGCCGTCGGGAAAGTTGTCCGCGACCGCCCGCAGGAGCGAGACGGTGTTCTGCAGCTCGACGGCTTCGGGCGACGTCCCCATCACCCGCATCACCGCGGCACCCGGCTCGCCATCGGCCCCGAGCACCACCGTCACATGGAGCTGCGCCTCGAAGGCCGCGCCGTCGGCCGCACGCAGCCGGGCGCCGCCCGTCCAGCCGCCATCCGCCCAGAGGCGCTCGAGCGCCCGGCCGGCGGCGTCGCGGTCGACGAACACGTCGGCCACGCCGCGGCCGACCAGCGCGGCGCCGTCGGCGAACCGGCCGGCGCGCACGAACGCCTGGTTCACCTGGACGATGCGGCCCCCCGTGTCCAGCAGCAGGGCGGGGACCGCCGAGGCGTGCCAGAACCGCTGATAGAGCTGGAGGGCCGGTGCGTCGACCGGGGGTACGGATGAATGCGAATCTTCCATCGGCAGACGGGCGAGATTCGGGTTTCGGGCGTGGGGTGCACTGAATAGTAAACATTTTGCACGGCAACGTCTATCGCTGCGGTGCAGCCTTGACAGCGGGCTACATGTAAGTACACACTTACCGTCAGTGAATACTAACCAAGACGCGCAGCTCGAGGCTCTTGGCGACGCGACCCGCCGGGCCATCCTGGCCCGTCTCATCAACGGCCCGTTGCCGGTCGGCGAGCTGGCCCGGGAGTTTCCGGTCAGCCGCCCGGCCATCTCGCAGCACCTCCGCGTTCTCAAGCAGGCCCGGCTCGTCGTCGACCGCCCGGCCGGGAACCGGCGGCTCTACCAGGTCAATCCCGAGGGGATCGATTCGCTGCGGCAGTACTTCGAACAGTTCTGGACCCAGGCGCTTGGCGCATTCAAGGCCGCCGCCGAGGCATCCGACCACGAGGAGACGCGATGACGAACATGGCGACGCAGCAGGAGACTCCGGTGCGCCGGAGCGTAACCGTCAAAGCCCCGGTCGAGCGGGCGTTCGAGGTGTTCACCGCCGGGCTGGACACGTGGTGGCCGCGCACGCATCACATCGGGAGCGCGCCAATGAAGGCGGCCGTCCTGGAGGGCCGGGTCGGCGGCCGCTGTTACAGCGAGCAGGTTGACGGCACGCAGTGCCCGTGGGGCACGGTGCTCGCGTGGGAGCCCCCGCACCGGTTCGTCATGGCCTGGCAGATCACGCCGGAATGGAAGTACCAGCCGGATCTGTCGCAATCGAGCGAGGTGGAAGTCCGCTTCACGCCGCTCGACGACGGGACGACGCGTGTCGACCTGGAGCACCGGAACTTCGAGCGGCATGGGGCCGGTGGCGCCTCCATGCGGCAGACCGTGGGCGGCGAGGGCGGATGGGGCGGCCTGCTGGCGCTGTTCGCGGCGCGGGCCGAACGGACCGAGTAGCCGGAGAGGAGCCAAGCGACATGAGAGCCTCGATCTGGCTGCGGGCGCTGGCCGGCCTGCTGGTCCTCTTCACCCTGGGGCACACGAAGGGCGTACTCGCCTCCGCGCCCCAGGGCGGCCGGCAGGCGGCGATCGTCGGAGCCATGCAGGGTGCCCGCTTTCCGATCATGGGATTCCTGCGCAGTTACTGGGACTTCTACCACGGCTTCGGACTGGTCATCAGCCTGCTGCTCGCCGCCCTGGCGGTCCTGGCATGGCAGCTGGCAGGACTCAGCCGGCAGGCCCCGCGTGCCGCGCTGCCGCTCACGGCCACGCTGATGCTGGCCCTGGGGGGCCTCGCCGTCCTGAGCTGGCAGTACTTCTTCTGGGGGCCAATCGTCATGTCGGTGGCTGGCTTCCTGCTCGCCGGCATCGCCCTGCTGCTGCTCGGACGCGAGGCCGGCGCGGCCGGCGTCTGACATCGGCACGCACCCTCCCCTTCCCCCGGCCTCCGCGTCCAGTAGAATGACGGGTTGGCGGACACGCTGGTGTCCGCCTTCCCGTTCAGCTTGCCCTCTGCAAGGAGAGGATTCGATGTCGAACGCCTTCACGCGGTGCCTCCCGGGCGTGCTCCTGGGCCTCGCCCTCGGGGTCGCGCCCGTCTCCGCCCAGCAGCTCGCCCCGGCGTCGCTCGACGCCCTGCACTACCGGCCGCTCGGTCCGCAGGGAAACCGCGCCGACGCCATCGTCGGCGTGCCGGGCAACCCGCTCGTCGACTTCGTGGGTGCCGCCTCCGGTGGCATCTTCAAGAGCGTGGATGGCGGCGTCCACTGGACGCCGGTGTTCGACAAGCAGGACGTCCAGTCCATCGGATCGCTCGCCATTGCGCCCTCGGCGCCCAACCAGATCTGGGCGGGCACCGGCGAGGCGTTCTACATCCGGAACTCGACCTCGATCGGCGACGGCCTCTACAAGTCGACCGACGGCGGCGTCACCTGGACGCACATGGGGCTGCAGGGGACCGGCCGGATCGCGCGGATCGTCGTCGATCCGCAGAACCCCGACGTCGTGTTCGCGGCGGCGGTCGGCAGCGGCTTCGGCCCGTCACAGAACCGCGGCGTCTACCGGACGACCGACGGCGGGAAGACGTGGACGCGGGTCCTCTTCGTCAACGAGAACACCGGCGCGGCGGACGTGGCGATCGATCCGCACGATCCGCAGACGCTGCTGGCGGGCATGTGGCAGCTGACGATCAGCACCTGGAACCTCGGCAGCGGCGGCCCGGGCAGCGGGGTCTACATCTCGCACGACGGCGGGACGACGTGGGCGCGCATCGACGGACACGGACTGCCGACGCATCCGGTGGGCAAGATCGCGGTCGGCATCGCGCCGAGCGACGGGCAGCGGATGTACGCGCTCCTCCAGGACAAGAGCCCGGGCTTCTACCGGTCGGACGACGGTGGACGGACGTGGCGGCTGATGACGCAGGAGCACGCCATCGCCGAGCGCGCGCCGTACTACACGCGCTTCGCGATCGATCCGGCCAACGAGAACCGGATCTACTTCGTCTCGGTCTTCATCACGATGTCGGACGACGGCGGGGCGACGGTGAAGAACTTCGGCGGCGGGGGCGACAACCACGACTTCTGGATCGACCCGATGAACCACGACCGGATGATGATCGCGCACGACGGCGGGGCCAGCATCACGCTGACGCGCGGGAAGTCGTGGCAGTCGGTCAACCTGCCGATCGCCCAGATCTATCACGTGTACGCCGACGATGCCGTGCCGTACTTCGTCTACGGGAACCAGCAGGACAACGGCAGCTGGCGGATCTCGAGCAACCCGTGGGCGGCCGGCATCGGAGGCAAGGCGGAGATCAAGGTCGGCGGCTGCGAGGCCGGCTTCACCGTCCCCGACACGACGAACAACGAGATCGCGTACTCCGGCTGCTACGACGGCGGGCTGGATCGCTTCGACCTGAAGACGATGCAGACGCGGGACATCAAGGTGTGGCCGGAAGGGACGTACGGCTGGGCGCCGGCCGACGTGAAGTACCGGTGGAACTGGACGTTCCCGATCGCCATCTCGCCCAACGATCACAACATCGTGTACGTCGGCAGCCAGTACGTGCACGAGACGACCGACGGCGGGGCCAGCTGGAAGGTGATCAGCCCCGACCTGACGCGCAACGACAAGAGCCACCAGCAGAGCTCGGGGGGCCCCAGCGCGGACAACCTGTACACGTTCGACGGATCGACGCTCTGGTCGATCGCCGAGTCGCCGAAGGCCAAGGGGCTCATCTGGGCGGGCAGCAACGACGGGCTGCTGCACGTCACGCGCGACGGCGGCGCGCACTGGACGGACGTCTCGGCGAACATCCCGGGGCTGCCCCACTGGGCGACGATCAGCAACATCGAGCCGTCGCACTTCGCCGCCGGCTCGGCGTACATCGCCGTCGATGACCACATGCAGGGGGACAACGCGCCCCTCATCTACGAGACCACCGACTTCGGCGCCACTTGGAAGCTGATCAGCCAGGGGATTCCGACGTCCGTCTTCAGCTACGTCGCCTGCGTGAAGGAGGATCCGGCGAAGCCGGGGCTGCTGTTCGCGGCGACGCAGAACTCGGTGTACGTGACGCTGGACAACGGCGCGCACTGGACGCTGCTGCAGAGCAACCTGCCCCACGCGCCGGCCTCGTGGCTCGCCATCCAGCCGCGCTTCGGCGACCTGCTCGTCTCGACCTACGGGCGCGGCATCTGGGTCATGGACGACATCACGCCGCTGCGCCAGCTGACCGCCCAGGTGCTGGCCGAGCCGGCGCATCTGTTCACGCTGCGGCCGGCGTACCGCTGGCGCGCGGAGGGCGGCTACGGCGGCAACGGGTTCGGCGGGCCCTACCTGCAGCCGCCGACCTACGGCGCCGACATCAGCTACTACCTGAAGAGCAGCGGCGGACCGGTGACGATCACCATCGTTGACGCCTCGGGCAGGACGATCCGGACGCTGAAGGGGACGGATCGTGCCGGCCTGAACCGCGTGTACTGGGACCTGCGCTACGCGCCGGCCCGCGAGCCGCTGCTGCTGACGCCGCCGCCGGACGCCCCGTGGGTCGAGACGACCACGAAGGGACGGCGGATCCGGACGTGGGACCTCGACCTGTCCTACGCGCCGCCGCTGGCGCCGCCGGGGACCTACACGGTGAAGGTGACGGCGGCCGGCCGGACGCTCGAACAGAAGCTCGAGGTGCTGAAGGATCCGCGGTCGGCCGGCACGCCCGCCGACATCGCGGCGCAGGTGAAGTTCTCGCTCGGCATCCGCGAGGCGATGGACCAGCTGGCGGGCCTCATCGGCCAGTCGGAGTGGGTCCGCCGGCAGATCGCCGAGACGCAGGCCATGCTGGCGACGGCGCACGAGGAAGGTCCCGTGGTCGACGCGGCGAAGCAGCTCGCCGACCAGGCGCTGAAGGTCGAGTCGGAGATGTTCGACGTCCACCTGACCGGCGCGCGGGAGGATCAGTTCCGCAACCCGATGAAGCTCTGGGGGCAGCTGGGGGCGCTCAATCGCGAGATCACCGAGGACAGCGCCGACTTCCCGCCGACGGCGCAGCAGCAGGAGGTGATGACGGTGTTCACCGGCCGGCTGCAGCAGATCCAGACCGACTTCACCCGCTTCGTCGGGACCGATCTGGCGGCGTTCAACCGCCTGATGCAGCAGCACAAGCTGGGCGGCATCTCGGTGCCGCCGCCGACGGCGATCCAGTACGCGCCGCCGCAGCAGCGCTTCCGGCCGGGCGACCTCCCGCAGGGCGCGGAGCTGCCGGAAGAAGGCGGAGCGCAGTAAGAAGATCGCGGACAGGGACAAGGGGCAGGATCCCCTTGTCCCTGTTCACCGTCTGACCTTCACCTCTCGCGCCAGCCTGGCCAGTCCATCCGCATCGCTCACGCTGGTGAACGTGCTGACGTACGGGCGGGCCGCCCGCATCCCGGCGGCCGTCGGCTCGTAGCCCGGCGTGTCCCGCAGCGGATTCAGCCAGACGATGCCGGCCGAGCGCCGGTGGATCTCGCGCATGGCGTCGCGCAGCGCCGACGGCTCGCCTACGTCCAGACCGTCGCTCACGATGACGACGACCGTGTCGCGGCGGACCAGCCGCTCGCCAGCCGTGTGCAGGAACGCCCGCAGGGAGGCCCCGATGTCGGTGCCGCCGCCCCACGCGGTCTCGAGGCGCTCGAGCCGCGTCGGCCGTCCCGCGGCCGCCAGGCGGATGCCGGGCGTCACCCGCCGCACCGCCGTGGAGAAGGTGAAGATCTCCGCGCGCGGGGTCGCGGCGGCCATGGCCGCGGCGAGCGTCAGCGCCGTCTCCACGTAGCCGCTCATCGACCGGCTGCCGTCGATGAGGACGACCACGTGGGGCGCGCGGCGCGGCCGGCGCAGCCAGCGCGGCGCCAGCGGCTCGCCGCCCGTCTGCAGGCTGGCCCGCAGCGTGCGCCGCAGGTCGAACCGC
>JAGWRA010000223.1 GCA_028876655.1 Acidobacteriota bacterium
GGCGGCCACGGCCACGGCCGTCCCGCCATCGCCCGTTTCCGCGATGGCCGCCGCCGCCCCGCCGGCGGCCTCGTCGCCTGCCGCCTCCTCGCCCGCCTCCTCGCTCTCGTCCGAGTCGAGGACGGCATCGGCGCCGTCCGGGCCGGTGCCGTCGCGCGCGTCGCGCTCGACCTCGGCCACGACCTCGTCGAGCGTCGTCTGGACGGCCTCGTAGCAGGCGCCTGCCAGGTGCGTCAGCTCGTTCTCGGCCGTCGCCCGGCCCACCTCGAGCTCGGAGACGCGGGCCCGGACCTCCTCGAGCGCCGCGCGGGCCGCCTTCACCGTCAGCTCGTGCCCGTCGGCCTGCGTCCGCAGCGCCGTCACGGCGTCGTCGGCCTCGCGCACGTCCTGCCGCAGCGTGTCCAGCGCGCGGACGTCCTCGTCCAGCAGGCGCTGCTCCTCGACGGCCGACGCCTCGAGCTCCGCCACGCGGGCGCGCATGGACGCCACGTCGCGGCCCGACGACTCGATGCGGGCTTCGAGATCGCGAGCGGCCTCCTCGAGGCGCCCGACCTCCAGGGCCAGCGCAGACGCCCGCTCCACCAGGGCCGCGTGCGACGCCCGGGCCTCGGCCGCCCGGCGGCTGAGGCCGTCGCTCGTCTCGCGCGCCTCGAACAGCCGCCGCTGGGCCACCGCCAGCCGCCCGTCGGCCAGCCGCTGCTCCTCTTCGATCCGGGCGACGGAGGCCTGCGCCTCGGCCTGCCGCGCGTCCAGGCCGTCGCGCTCCTCCTCGGCCCGGCGCCGGTCGAGCGTCACCAGCTCGCGCTTGCGCGTCAGCCGCACCACTTCGTCCTGCGCGCGGGCGACCTGCAGCTCGAAGCCGAGGATCGCCTTCTCCTGCCGGTGCTGCTCGGCGCTGAGCGCGGCAATCGCGTTGGTCGCCTGCGCGATCGTCGTCTCGAAGGCCGCCGTCTCCTCGGCCAGCCGCGAGAGCGCGTCGCGCTCGCCGGCCATCCGCTCGCGCAGCTCCTTGATCTCGCCCTTGGTCGCCAGGATGCCGCGCGCCTCGCTCCGGTCGCCACCCGTGATGACGTGCGGTCCGCGGAAGACGTCGCCCTCGGGCGTCGCCACCGGCGCGCGGGTCAGCGCCGCCGCCGCGGCGGCCTGCTCGAACGAACCCGCGATCCAGGCCTCGCCGATGGCGGCCCGGATCGCGTCGGCGTACGGTCCGTCCACCCGAAGGGCCGCCGACAGCGGCATCAGCCCTTCGACGGGCGCGGTCGCCGCGACCATCCCCGGCCCGCCGCCCGCCGGCGCCGGCGAGCCGACGAGGAAGCCGCAGTGGCCGGCCCCCTGCTCGCGCACCAGGCGCAGCCCGGCCGCCGCGTGCTCGTGCCGATCGACGATAACGTGCTCGACGAGATCGCCGAGGCACGCCTCGACGGCCCGCTCGTACTGACGATCCACCTCGAGGTAGTCGGCCACGGCGCCATGCTGCCCGACGGCCCCGTTGGCCTCGGCCAGCACGAGGCGCGCGGCGTCGCTGTAGCCCGCGCGCGCCGCGTCCAGCTCCTCGAGCGACCGCAACCGCGCCGTGGCGGCGGCCAGATCCTTCTCGCGCGCGTGGAGGCTCTGCGCCCGCCAGGCGTGCTCGATGCGGGCGCTCGCCAGCTCGGCGTCGCGGGCGGCCCGGGCCACCCGCGTCGCCTCCAGCCCCGCCTGCGCCTCCCGCAATCCCTCGGCCGCCGCCGTCCGATCGCGCTCGGCCTTGTCGAGCTCGATCCGCAGGTCCGCCAGCTCGACGTCGAGCTTGCCCAGCGCCTCGGCCGCCCGATCGCGCGCCGCCGCCGCGTGCTCGATGGCGTGCTGCAGCGCCGTGGCCGCGTTCATCGCCGAGAACACCTCGCTGCGGGCCGCCTCCACGTCGCCTTCCAGCCCCTCGATTTCCCGGTGCGCCGCCTCGTACGCCTCGAGGTGCGCCGCCAGGCCGGCCGCCGCCTCGTCGCGCTCGCGGTCGGCCCGGGCCGCCGCCTCGCGCCGCTCCTCGACCGCCCGCCGCGCCGGCTCGCGCCGCGCCTCCAGCCGATCCAGTTCCTCGGCCACGTCGCGCGCCCGCGCCTCGAGCGTCCGCGCCTGCTCGCGGCAGAAGGCGATCTGCTGCTCGCGCCGGTTGATCTCGAGCTCGCGCGCGTGTGCCGCCTCGCGCACGGTCGTCGCCCGCGACTCGCGCTCGACCAGCTCGATCCGGATGCGGCTCAGGTCGCCCTCGATCTCCGACACCCGCGCCCCGGCCGCCGCCTCTTCCGCCTTCACCGCCGCCAGCTGCCGGCGGGCCGCCTCGATCGACTCGGCCAGCTCGTGGTACTTGCGGGCGAAGAGCACCTTCTCCCAGCGCCGCAGTTCCTCGCGCAGGCGCCGGTACCGGCGCGCCTTCGCCGCCTGGCGCTTCAGCGTGCCGCGCTGCTTCTCGACCTCGAAGATGATGTCGTCGACGCGCGTCAGGTTCTGCTGCGCCGCCTCGAGCTTCAGCTCCGCCGACCGCCGCCGCGCCTTGTACTTCGTGACGCCGGCGGCCTCCTCGATCAGCTGCCGCCGGTCGGTCGGCCGCGAGCTGAGGATCAATCCGATCTTCCCCTGCTCGATGATCGCGTACGCCTTGGCGCCGAGCCCCGTGTCCATCAGCAGATCGTGGACGTCGCGCAGCCGGCACTGGCGGCCGTCGATCAGGTACTCGCTCTCGCCCGAGCGGTACAGCCGGCGCGTCACTTCCACCTCGCGCGCCAGCTCCTCCACCTCGGCCGCCGTCAGGCCGCCGTGGCCGTTCCCGTGGCCGTTCCCGTGGCCGTTCCCGTTGGTGCCGGCCTCGGCGTCCGCCGTGAACGGTTCGAGGGCCACCGGCCCATGGCCGTTGCCGTTGGCCCCAGCCGGCGCCGGCGAGACGACCTGCGCCAGCCGCAGCCGCACTTCGGCGGTCGCTCCCGGCTTGCGGGCATCGCTGCCGCTGAAGATGACGTCCTCCATCCGGTCGCCCCGCAGGCTGCGCGCGCTCTGCTCGCCGAGCACCCACGTGATGGCGTCGGCGACGTTGCTCTTCCCGCAGCCGTTCGGGCCGACGATGGCCGTCACGTCGCAGTCGAAGGTCAGCTCCGCACGATCGGAGAACGACTTGAAGCCGGAAATCTGGAGACGTTGGAGACGCATGGAGATCACGTCCTCACAGAGCGTTCACGGACGGGGCCGACGGGGTGGGGACACACCCGCACCGGCGCGAGCCGACACACGGGCGTCGCCGTTCGAGCGGCTGGGAACGCTCTGAAGCGGAGAGAACGCTTGGCCGGGAGTCGACTGGCAAGTGACCGCTCGATTGGCCCTTCACCCCTGCACTGGCAGGGGCGACCCCGGGGCCGTCGAAACGGTGGCCAGTGTAACAAGGCCAAGCCGTTGGGGCAAGGGCAAACTGACGCCCTAAATATTGGGGTCAGGCCCTAATCACAGACTCAGGGCCGGTCCCCGGCTTTCACCCCGTGGGTGCGGGACAACTCGGTGAGCTTCTCGGCCTCCCCGAACAGGCCGAGGGCGAATTGCGCCTGCGGATCGACCTTGATGAGGTCCTCGCGGGCGACCTGCGTGCCGAACAGCGCGAGGTCGATCTGGTAGTGGATCATCGCCTTGATGAACGGGAGATCCTTCTGATACTCGGCCTCGTCGATCCGGATGTGGCGCCGCTGGAGCTGGTCCCGGAACGCCTTGAGCATCGCGTCATCGACCGTGAAGCCGTGGGCCACCAGCTGGCGACCGGTATTCTTCCCCTCGATGCGGTGATCGCCGACGGCCGAGAAGCGCTCGGCGAAGCTGGCGAACTCCTGGCGCGCATAGAGCATCCGGCCGAACTCGGTCGGATTGAAGCCCTCGATCGGGCCGTCCATCCGGCGATCGGGCTCGATGCCGCCGCCGCCGTACACCGGCCGACCCGCGTCGGTATGATGCAGCTCGTCGGGCGTGTGCGTGCGATGGTCGTTCTGCGGCCGCAGCGTGTAGGTCAGGTAGTCGTCGAACGACGGGTCCCACGGCCGCTGGATGAGCCGGCCGCTCGGCGTGTAGTAGTGCGCCGTCGTCAGCGCCAGGCCGGCGCCGCCGCTGATCCGGTAGACCGACTGCACGAGCGCCTTGCCGAAGGTCGTCTCGCCGACCACCAGCGCCCGATCGTGGTCCTGCAGCGCCCCGGTGACGATCTCCGACGCGCTCGCGCTGCTCCGGTTGACGAGCACGATCATCGGCATCGTCGTGAACTGACTGGGGAGCGTGGCACGGTAGTCCTCGTCGGAGTTCGGCACCCGCCCGCGCGTGTAGACGATCATGTCGCCCTTGGGCAGGAAGCGGTTCGCGACGCGGATCGCCTGATCGAGCGCGCCGCCCGGGTTCCCGCGCAGGTCGAGCAGGAGCCGCTTCATGCCCTGCTTGGCCAGCGCGTCGAGGGCCCGGCCCAGTTCCGCGTCGGTCGTCTCGGCGAAGTCCTGCACGCGGACATACCCCGTCGTGCCGTCCACCATGAAGGCCGCCGGGACCGACGGGATGTGGATCTCGTCGCGGGACACCGAGACGGGAATGACGTCGTCGTAGCCCCAGCGCTTGATGCCGACGACGACCTTCGTGCCACGCGCGCCGCGCAGCCTGGCCACGGCCTGATCGCTGGTCCAGCCCTTCGCGCTCTGGCCGTCGACCGAGGCGATGATGTCGCCGCGGCGGATGCCGGCCTGATCGGCGGGCGACCCCTCGAAGACCGACACCACGTGGATGTCACCATTGACGACCTGGATGGTCGTCCCGATGCCGTAGTAATGCCCCTCCTGGCGCTCGCGCAGCTGCGCGTACTCCTGAGGGTCCATGAAATTCGAGTGCGGGTCGAGCGTCTGCAGCATGCCACGGATGGCGCTGTAGACCAGATCGTCGGTCTGGAACTTGCCGACGTACTGCGACTGGACGGCCGCCAGCGCGGAGGTGAACGTCCGATAGTCGTGCGGCAACCGGTCCTCGGTGGCCGACGCTCCGCGTCCGAAATAGCCGCCCACCAGCGCACAGATCACGATGGCGAATACGGCCGCTGACACCGCCCGGTACTTTCGCATAGTGGATCGATGGTAACAGACAACTCGTTCATGAGCAACGACTTCGCGCCAACGGCCGGGCTCGCGTGCCCTTGACCGGCCTGCGGGGCCTTTCTATAATCGCTGGAGTCACTTACTGGGATCCGGCCGCTCCTGAACGGCCTGACGCTTCCCGCTCGCTGAACCGCCGCGCGGCCCCGACGCCGACCCGGCCGCAGGAGCCCCGACGACATGTCTGTCCCGACCGGGCACGGCGCCTAGGCGACCATGGCACTCGTACCTTTCCCGACCTCGTCGGGCGCCCCCAGGGATCCGGGCCCGCCGAATCAGTCGCCCGAAGCCGGGCAGAAGATGTCGTTCCTGGAGCACCTGGACGAGCTCCGGCGGCGGCTCACCTACTCGGTCATCGCGATCGTCGTCGGCATCCTGATCGCGTTCGCCTTCATCGACAAGCTGTTCGCGTTCATCTTCCTGCCGCTGCAGCAGCTGCTGCCCAACGGCGAGAAGCTGATCTACACCGAGCCAACCGAGGCCTTCACGCTCTACCTGGAGCTGGCGCTGCTGGCGGGCATCATCCTGGCGGCCCCCTTCATCATGTGGCAGGTCTGGCTGTTCATCGCGCCCGGCCTCTACTCGCACGAGAAGAAGTTCGCCATCCCGTTCGTGCTGCTCTCCTCGGGCGGCTTCATCGCCGGCGCGCTGTTCAACCACTACATCGTCTTCCGGCTGATGTGGGTGTTCCTGGCGAGCTTCTCGAGCAGCTACGTGATGTTCGCGCCGAAGCTCGATCCGATGTTCGATCTGTACGTGAAGATGATGATCGCCACCGGTCTCGTCTTCCAGACGCCGACCATCGTGTTCTTCCTGGCGAAGATGAACCTGGTGACGGCCCGGTTCCTCTGGAAGAACTTCAAGTACGCCATCCTGATCATCTTCATCATCGCGGCCGCCATCACGCCGAGCGGCGACCCCTTCACGCAGACGGTCGTTGCGCTGCCGATGATCGGCCTCTACCTGCTCAGCATCCTGCTGGCGTGGGCGGTGCGGCCGGTGGCCAGGACGACCGAGCCGCGCCAGTAAGCCGCGACCGCGGGCGTCCCGGCCGGGCCGGGACGCCCCAGACGCCCCCCACTGCACGCCGATTTGCGAATTTCCTCAAGGATCGGCCCCCCTTGCGTTGACTTGGCGCAGGGAGCCTCTTAAGATGAGGTTGAGAACTGATGAGTTTCGCTGTTACCGCGGGAGGTACAGCCCCATGAACGTCCGTCTTCGTTCCGCTCTGTGCGCCGGTGCCGCCCTCCTCTGGTGCACCACCGCCGGCGCCCAGACGCCGGCCGGCAGCGCGCAGCCCCACGCGTCATCCACCTCCACCGAGACCCGCCCCGCCACGACGACCTTCAGCGGCGACACGGGCCTCTGGTACGTGCCGACGGCCGAGGTCCTGGCGCAGGGCCGGTGGTCGGTCAGTGCGTACCGCTCGGCGGTGAACGACCGCCAGGGCTTCTCGAACCTGTCCGAGTTCGCCGGGACCTTCGCCGTCGGCGTGAAGGACCGGCTCGAACTGTTCGGATCGATCACCGTCGACCGCCGCATCGATCGCGACATCCGTCCCCTGTTCACGACCGACACCACGGTGGGCGGCGTGCTCGCCGCGGCCCCGTTCGCGACCTCGGGCTGGAGCGGCGACCACTTCGGCGACGTCTATCTCGGCGCCAAGGTGAACCTGCTCTCCGAGGCCCGGCGCCACCCCGTGGCCTTCGCGCTGCGGGGGATCGTGAAGATCCCGACGGCGAGCAAGACGAACGTCGGCACGGGCAAGGCCGACGTCAGCATCGACGCCGTGATCAGCAAGGAGGTCACGCCCTCGGTCGAACTCGCGGCCTACGGGGGGGCCATCTTCCGGTCGAACCCGTCCGGCATGACGCTGTCGAACGGCTTCCGGTGGGGTGGCGGCGCCGAGTTCCCGAGCCGGACGCCGCTGCGGCTCATCACCGAAGTGCACGGCGAGGTCCCGTTCGACAAGACGCTGACGGTCACGACACCGCTGGTCGCGAGCGACGGCAGCCTGTCGCCGCTCAGCAGCGTCATCGACCGGACGACGACCGCGACCATCGGCGCCGTCTGGCAGGCCCGGAACGGCTTCTTCATCGGCGGCGGCATCAACTGGAACCTCCCGACGGCCGACCGGGCGAACTACACGACCGACCAGAACGTCGGCACGGCGCGCGACTTCATCGACTACCAGGTGCGCATCGGCTTCCATCCGGGGGCGCCGATCTACGTCGCGCCGCCCCCGCCGCCGCAGCCACCGCCCCCGCCACCGCCTGCGAACCGGCCGCCGACGGTCCGCGCCAGCTGCGACCCCTGCACGGTGAACGTCGGCCAGGCCGCCACGGTCTCGGCGGCCGCCCAGGATCCCGACGGCGACACGCTGACCTACCAGTGGACGGCGCCGGCCGGCACCCTCGCCGACGCCACCGCGGCGTCGACGAAGTGGACGGCGCCCGATCAGGAAGGCCCGGTCCAGATCACGGTCACCGTCAACGACGGCAAGGGCGGCACGGCGTCCGACACGACCACCATCCAGGTGACGCGCCCGCCGAAGAAGGTCTACACCTTCGAGGACGTGCACTTCGAGTTCGACCAGTACAGCCTCGCACCCGCGGCCATCCGCATCCTCGACGAAGTGGTGAAGGCCATGCAGGAGGATCCGACGCTGAAGCTGCAGGTCCAGGGCTACACCTGCAACATCGGCACGCCGGAGTACAACCTGGCGCTCGGCGACCGCCGCGCGAAGGCCGTGCAGGAGTACCTGATCTCGCGGGGCATCGACGCCAGCCGCCTCAGCACGGTCAGCTTCGGCGAGGAGAACCCGAAGTACTCGAACGAACGCGAGGAAACGCGCCGGCTGAACCGCCGCGCAGCGCTCGAGGTCCGGCTGGTGCAATAGAGTCAGCCCGGCGAACAGGGGCAAGGGACAAGGTCAAAGGGGCAGGAACGTGGCCCCTTCTCCTTGCCCCTTGTCCCTGACGTCCCCCCTGTCCCTGACAAGCGGTCCCCTGCAGTAAGCTAGTCCCCGTGGTCATCAAGGCTTCGGCGTCACGCGAGATCAGCCAGCTCCTCGACGACCTGACCGCCGATCACGACGTCCGCCGTGAGGCGGCCGTGGCGCGCCTCACGGTCATCGGGCCGCGGGCCGTCGACCGGCTCGTCGCCCTCCTCGAGACGGCCCCGCCGGCCGGCCGGGCGGCAGCCCTGCGGGCGCTCGGCGCGATCGGCGATGCCCGGGCGCTGGCGCCGGCGCTCGCCTGCCTGGAGGCCTCCGACACCGCCGTGGCCGTGGCTGCGGCCGGCGTGGCTGGAGGATTCCTGCAGTCGGCCGGCGAGACCCGCGCGCTCGCCCGCCTCACCGACGTGGCGCTCGATCGCACGCGCGACCGGCGCGTCCGGCTCGCGGCGCTGCTCGCCCTCGAGGAGTTGCCGCCCGATACGCTCCAGCCCATCCGTGACCAGCTGCGCCGCGATCCCGACCCCATCCTCGCCGCTCACGCCGCTGGTGACCCGCTGCCCGAGGACACGGGCGATCCCATCGCGGCGCTCGAGTCGGCCGCCGCGGGCCGGCTGCCCCGCGATCCGGCCATCGTCCGCGCCTGGCTGCAGGCGGCCGCCGCGACCGTGCCGCTGCCGACCGTGCACCGGCTGATCGGCGCGCTGCGCGACCGGGAGGCCGCCGGGCCGGCGCCGGTGCGGCCCGACTGGCTGGCCGTGCGGGCCCTGGCCCACCAGGTGCTGGGAGGGCGAGGCAGCCGCGTGGCGGTGTACGACCTGCGGGAAACGCTGGAGGGAGCCGAGGGATCGCTGCCGCGCGAGTTCATGGCGGCCGTCGCAGCGGTCGGGGATGCGTCGTGCCTCGAGCCGCTCGCCGCGGCCTACGTGCGGGCGACCGCGGCGGGACCGGCGCTGCTGGGCTCGTGGCCGGGACAGCTGGTCGACACGTTCCGGGCGGTGCTGCGACGGGAGCGGATCACCCGGCGCCACGCGGCCGTCAAGCGGATCGAAGCGCGGTGGCCGGCCGCCGCCCGCACGCTCTTCGAGCGGGCCTGAGGGGAGGCCGCGCCGCTAATAGGCCTTCGCGAAGTAGGCTTCCGCGACGGCGGCCTTGCCGCACTTGATGCAGGCCCCGCCCGACCGCTGCTCGCCGAGCGGCAGGTTGCGGATCGTCGCCTGGGTCTCGGCCTTCACTTCGGCCTCGCACGCCGCCGACCCGCACCAGGGAGCGATGACGAAGCCGGGGCGGCCTTCCATCACCGCCTTGAACTCGTCCCAGGAGTCGACGCGCGTCGTATGCTCCTGGCGGAACTGCACGGCCCGCTCGAAGAGCGCCCGCTGCAGGTCGTCGAGCAGCGCGGGGACGCGCGTGGCGAGCTCGGCCATCGGCGTCGGTGTCTTCTCGCGGGTGTCGCGGCGCACCAGCACCACCTGCCCGTTCTCGACGTCGCGCGGTCCGATCTCGAGCCGCAGCGGCACGCCCCGCATCTCCCACTCGGCGTACTTCCAGCCGGGCGTCTGGGAGTCGCGATCGTCCAGCATCACGCGGATCCCCTTCGCCGTCAGCTCGTCGCGGATCGCCTGGGCCTTCGGCAGCACGGTTTCCTGCCAGTTGCCGCGGGGGATCGGCACGATCACCACCTGATAGGGGGCGACGCGGGGCGGCAGGATGAGGCCGCTGTCGTCGCCGTGCGTCATGATGAGGCCGCCGACGAGCCGCGTGGAGACGCCCCACGACGTCCCCCAGACGTACTGCAGCGACTTGTCGCGCGCCTGGAACTTGATCTCGAACGCCTTGGCGAAGTTCTGCCCCAGGTTGTGCGAGGTGCCGGCCTGCAGCGCCCGTCCGTCGCCCATCAGCGCCTCGATCGAGTAGGTGCGCAGCGCGCCGGCGAACCGCTCGCTGTCGGTCTTCCGTCCGGTCAGCACCGGCATCGCCAGCTCGCTCTCGACGACCTCCTGGTAGACGCCGAGCATCTTCAGCGTCTCCTCCTCGGCCTCGGCCTCGGTCTCGTGCGCGGTGTGCCCTTCCTGCCAGAGGAACTCGGTCGTGCGCAGGAAGGGCCGCGTGACCTTCTCCCACCGGACGACGTTCGCCCACTGGTTGATCAGGATCGGCAGGTCGCGCCACGACTGCACCCACTTGGCGTACATCGTCCCGATGATCGCCTCCGAGGTGGGCCGCACGACGAGCTTCTCCTCGAGCGCCTCGCCGCCGGCGTGCGTGACATAGGCCACCTGCGGGGAGAAGCCCTCGACGTGATCGGCCTCCTTCTGCAGCAGCCCCTCGGGGATGAACAGCGGGAAGTACGCGTTCACGTGGCCGGTGGCCTTGAAGCGACGGTCGAACGCCTGCTGGATGAGCTCCCAGATCGCATAGCCGTACGGCCGGATGACCATGCAGCCCTTGACCGGCGAGTAGTCGGCCAGCTCGGCGCGGCGGACCACGTCGAGATACCAGCGCGAGAAGTCCTGCGAGCGGGGGGTGATTTCAGTGACCAGGGCGTCGTTCTCGGGCTTCTTGGGCATCGGACTCTCAACGTCTCTGCAGGGGGGCCGCGGTGTCGGGCTGCGGCTGCAGCCGCTCGGCCACGTGGACCTTCCAGTGTACATCGTCTCGCACCGGGAAGTCGGTGCGGAAGTGGCCGCCGCGGCTCTCTTCGCGCCGGCGTGCCGCGTGCGCCACCAGGCGCCCGACGGTCACCAGGCTCCCGAAGCGCCAGTCGGCAGCCGTGCGCACCTCGCCGGCCGCCAGGGTGGCGCGGAACGCGCCGAAGGCCCGGTCGAGCGCGACGATCGCCTCGTCGAGTCCGGGGCGATCGCGGAAGAGCCCGACCGACCGCCACATCAGGGCGCGGACGTCCTCGGCCTCGAGCGCGACCGGGCCGGTGGCCCCGGGCGGCTCGTCGATCGCGACCGTCTCGGATGATCGCAGCACCGCCGGCCGTTCCGGTCCGTGCATCGCGTCGCCGGCGCGCGCGCCGAAGACGAGCCCCTCGAGCAGCGAGTTGCTCGCGAGCCGGTTGGCGCCGTGCACGCCCGTGCAGGCCACCTCGCCGGCGGCGAACAGGCCCGGCAGCGACGTGCGGCCCCAGACGTCCGTCTCGATGCCGCCCATCACGTAGTGGGCCGCCGGTCCGACCGGAATGCGGTCGCGCGCCAGGTCCAGCCCGGCCTGCGCGCAAGCCTCTGCAATGGTCGGGAACCGCGCGCGCACGAACGCGGCATCGAGGTGCGCGAGCGTCAGGAAGATCGGGCCGCCGGTCGCCGCGGCTTCGCGCTCGATGCCGCGGGCCACCACGTCCCGCGGGGCCAGATCGCCCGCCGCGTCGTAGCGGGTCATGAAGGGCTCGTCCCGCTGGTTGATCAGGCGGGCGCCCTCGCCGCGCAGCGCCTCGGAGAGGAGGAACCGCGGCGCGCCGGCCAGCTTCAGCGCCGTGGGATGGAACTGGACGAACTCGAGGTCCGCCACACGGACCCCGGCCCGGTACGCCAGGGCCACGCCGTCACCGGTCGCGATGGCCGGGTTGGTGGTCTCCTGGAACACCTGGCCGGCGCCGCCCGTCGCGAGCAACGTGGCACGCGCCTCGATCGTCTCCACCGTGCCGTCGTCGCCGAGCACGCGGACGCCGGCGCACCGGCCGTCGCGGACGATCAGATCGACGACACGATGCGCGGCCTGCACCTCGATCGACGGGATGGCCGACACGCGGGCCCAGAGCGCCCGCGCGATCTCGCGGCCGGTCGCGTCGCGCGCGTGCAGGACGCGACGGACGCTGTGCGCGGCCTCGCGCCCGAACGCCAGGCGTCCTTCGGCGTCGGTATCGAACCGCGTCCCCCACGCGACGAGCTCGCGCGCGTAACGCGGCCCCTCTTCGACCAGCACGCGGACGGCGGCCTCGTCGCACAGGCCGTCGCCGGCAGCCAGCGTGTCGGCCGCGTGGAGGTCGGGACTGTCGTCGGCGCCCAGCGCGACGGCGATGCCGCCCTGCGCGTAGCCGGTGTTGCTGTCGAGGGGCTCGGCCTTGGTGAGGACGAGGACGCGGCCGGCGTCGGCGAGCGCGAGCGCGGCACGCAGGCCCGCAATGCCGCTGCCGACAATGACGAAATCTCGGTGCACGGTCACCTGGATGCTATCCTACCATTGCACACGGCGCCCTCACGCCGCCGCGCGTGCCAGGAGCCCGTCCCCGATGGATCCCATCCGCCTCGACGTCAAGACCCGCACCGGCAGCTACCCGGTCTGGATCGCCGCCGGCCTCACCGGCCGGCTCGCGCCGCTCATCCAGGAGTCCGGCGTCACGGGCCGGCGCTTCCTCGTCTCCAGCCCGGGCATCTGGCGCCTGCACGGCTCCGCCATCGCCCGCGCACTCCCGGGCACGGAAGTCGTGCTCGTCCCCGACGGCGAACGGGCCAAGCAGCTGCCGACGGTCTCGCGGATCTACGAGGCCCTGATCCGGGCGGAAGCCGACCGCGCGTCGGCGGTGATCGCCTTCGGCGGCGGCGTCATCGGCGACATGGCGGGCTTTGCGGCGGCGACCTACCTGCGCGGCGTCCAGCTCGTCCAGCTGCCCTCGACGCTGCTGGCACAGGTCGACAGCGCCATCGGCGGCAAGGTCGGGGTGAACCACGCGCTCGGCAAGAACCTCATCGGCGCGTTCTACCCGCCCCGGCTGGTCGCGATCGATCCGCTGCTGCTCGCGACACTGCCCCGGCGGGAGTTCCGGGCCGGCCTCTACGAGGTCGTGAAGTACGGCGTGATCGCCAGCGCGGACCTGTTCGATCGGATCGGCCGCGAGACACCCGCCATCTTCAACCGCGAGCCGGACGCCCTCATCCCGCTGATCGCCGACTCCTGCCGCATCAAGGCCGATGTCGTCGGTCAGGACGAGCACGAATCGGGCCTGCGCCGGGTGCTGAACTTCGGCCACACAGCCGGCCACGCGCTCGAAGCCGCCACGAAGTACCGGCGCTTCCGCCACGGCGAAGCGGTCGCCTACGGCATGCTGGCGGCGGCACACCTGGCCGTCGCCCGCGGCGCCATGCCCGAGGCCGATCGCGGCCGGCTCGCGGCGCTGATCGGCCAGCTCGGTCCGATGCCGTCGGTCGCCGACATCCGCGTGCCCGATCTGCTGCAGGCGATCCGGCGGGACAAGAAGGTGGTCAACGGCCGGCTGCACTTCGTGCTGCCGCTCGCCATCGGCCGCACGGCCGTCGTCGACGACGTGACCGAGAAGGAACTGTCGGCCGCCCTCACGGCCATCGGCTGCGCAGGTTAGTCACTCCAGCCCCAGGTCGCGGAGCCGGCTCGCCAGCCCCTTCGCGGTCGTGCCCAGTTCCTCGCACATCCGCGCGCGGTCTCCGCCCGTCCGGGCCAGGGCCAGCTGCAGCTTGCGGCGCTCGACCTCGCGCAACACGCGCTGCGACACGTCGGCCAGCGTCCCCGACAGGTCGATGCGGCTCCAGGGATCGGGATCGGCGGGCTCGCCCGCCGGCGGCGCGGCGGCGACGGCCGCCGGCGCAGGCTGCAGGTTGAGCTGACGCGCCTCGATCACGTGGCCGTCGGCGAGGATGACCGCCCGCTCGATGCAGTTCTGCAGTTCGCGCACGTTGCCCGGCCAGCGGTAGCGCTGCAGCGCGTCGATCGCGTCGGGCGACAGCATCAGCGGCGGGCGGTTCAGGTCGCGGCAGAACCGCTCCACGAAGTAGCGGGCCAGCATCGGGACGTCGCCCGGACGGTCGCGCAGCGGCGGAATGGTGATCGGCACGACCGACAGGCGGAAGAAGAGGTCCTCGCGGAAGGCGCGCGCGGCGACGGCCGCCGTCAGGTTCCGGTTCGTGGCCGCGACGATGCGCACGTCGACCTGCAGGGTGGCGGTCCCGCCGACCCGTTCGAACCGGTGCTCTTCCAGCACGCGCAGGATCTTGGCCTGGAGCGGCAGCGGCAGGTCCCCGATTTCGTCGAGGAACAGGGTGCCGCGGTGGGCCAGCTCGAAGCGTCCCGGCTTGCGCGCCGTCGCACCGGTGAACGCCCCCTTCTCGTACCCGAACAGCTCGGTTTCGAGCAGCGTGGCGGGAATGGCCGCGCAGTTGACGGCGACGAACGGGCCGTCGACGCGCCGGCTCAGGGCGTGCAGCGTGCGCGCGAACAGCTCCTTGCCCGTGCCGCTCTCGCCGAGCAGCAGCACCGTGGCATCGGTCCCGGCCGCCCGCTGCAACTCGGCCAGCACGCGGCGCAGCGCGGGATCCTCGCCGATGAGCCGCGGCGCGCCGCGGCGCGCTGCCAGCTCCTCCTTCAGCAGGATGTTCTCGTTCGCCAGCCGCCGCGCCGTGAGCGCCCGCTCGACCAGCAACAGGAGGTAATCGGGGTCGACCGGCTTGGCGAGGAAATCGAGGGCGCCGGCCTTCATGGCGGCCACGGCGTCCTGGACGCCGCCGTAGGCGGTCATGACGACCACCGGCAGCGTGCTGTCGGCGTCGCGCGCGTCGTTCAGCACGGCGAGGCCGTCGCCGTCCGGCAGACGCAGATCGGTGAGGACGAGCTCGGGCCTGGCCTCGCGCAGCGCCTGCCGCGCCGCCGCCAGCGAGTCGGCCTCGACGACGGCGTGGCCGGCCGTCTCGAGCACCTCACGCAGCATCCGGCGCAGCGAGGCCTTGTCCTCGACGAGCAGTACGGGGCCGGCCGACGGCGACCGGTCCGGAGCGGGAGCGGGCACCGGCTTACCGCAGCCAGCCGGGCGGCACGCCGGCGCGGCGCGCCTCGTCCTGGATGTCGTTGATGGCCTTCGTGTCGTCCTCGACCTGCTTCTGCAACCGCGTCAGCTCGGCGAGCGCCTTCAGGCGATTGGACTCGATGACGGCACGCTGCTCGGGATCGTCGCGGGCTGTGAACTCGGCCAGCAGGGCGTTGATGCGGCTCTGCATGGCCTCGGCCAGCAGCTGATCCTGCGCGAGCCGGCTGCGCGCGTCGGTGATCCGCTTGTGCCAGTACGCTTCGTCCTTCCTGGCGTCCTTCTTCGACGCCGCCGCGTCGGTCTTCGACGCGTCCGCCTTCGCGGCGTCCGCCTTCTTCGCGTCGGCCGCTGCGGTCGAGTCCGCGGGCTCCGCGGACGCCTGGCTCGACGCGTCGCCCCCCTCGGCCGGCTGCAGGTCGGCGTTCGTGTAGAGCCGGCCGTGCACCTTCAGTGCCTCCCGGCGCGCCTGCTCCTGCCGCGCCACCGCCGCCAGCGACTGCGCCGTGACCGTCGACGCCACCAGCACGCCCGCGCAGGCGAGCGCGATCCAGCCGCCCCATCTCGTCGTCTTGGCCACTTCAGACACCCCCTCGTCTTCGCTGTATCGGACCGGCGACGGTGATCCGATAGGGGAAGATCCGTACTGCTCCCCTTCTAACGGATCCAGCGCCACGAGAGCAAGCGGATGAATGACGGCCCGGCCGCACCGGCGGCGGCCGTTTCAGATCCGTCAGTCCCGGCGACCTGAGACACAGTTCCGTCATCGCCGGGTGTCGCCGTGGGGACAGCCGCGCCGGTGCGCGACACCGTGACCTCGACCATTTGGCGGAGTCCGCCGGCGCCGAACGCCTGCGCGCGCAACACGAGGACGCCGGCTCCTGGATTGTCCGGGCCCGGGAGGCCGTCGCGCGCCGGGTCGCCATCGGTCTCTCCCTGGTCGTCGGCCACCAGCACCACCACGTAGCCCGGCCTGTCGGCGCGCCGGAAGGCCGCCAGGCCGGTCGCCGGCCCCCAGGCGAACAGGTGCCATCGCGGGTTGTCCGGTCCCCACGGTCGATCGGCCGTGACGGCATCGACAGCGGCGGCGGAACAACCGGCCGGGCGGCCGCAGTTCGCCTCGTTCACGAGGTCGTCGAGGACGATCCGCGTCCCGGGCGCGATGTCGCGGGCCCCGGTGGGAGGACCGTCCGCGAACGTGGAGGTCGCGGCGCCGTCGAGCACCAGATTCCAGTCCGACCGCGCGCCGAGTTCGCCCAGCGCCAGGTCTGCCGCGGCATCGGCCAGGTGGAAGAGCTCGAGTCCGTCGCGATGGTTAGCGGCCAGCTGCACGTCGGTGGCAGTGGTCAGCAACATGCCCGCCCCGAGCACGGCGAGCAGCAGCGCGGCGAGGATGGCGACAAGGAGGGCGGCGCCGCGTTCGTCCGGACGGCCGGCTGGAGCCTGAGGCCGCGCGAGCATTCCACCGCCGCGGGTCATGACGGCCTGTCCCCCCTTAGCGCCCCAGATTCAGATTGCGCGGGGCCACGACCAGCCGGAACTCGCGGTCCGGCAGCCGCGCACCGCCAGCGGTGGCCGTCCCGGGCCGCGCGAACAACGGACCCGCGGCCCCCCGCAGTGCCGCCACCGCCGACTCCACCCGCAGCGTGACGGTGACGCGACGGATGCGGAGCAGGTCGGCATCGAACCGATGTGCGGCTCCGGGCTCGGGACACCAGGGCCCATCGCCGAACAGCGCCGGCGCCAGCGGCACCAGGGCATCGTCGTCTGCCCCGGCCAGGAACGCGCCGCGTGGCACCGGCTGCCCCGTGCCGGGATCGAGGGCAAAGAGGCAGTTCTCTCCCGCCGGCCAGCTGCCTTCTTGTACGCCAGCCCCCGGCGGCTTCATGCCATAGGTGGTCCAGCCGCCGCCCGCGTCGCCCGGCGCCCGCAACTCCGGCGGACGCGCAGCCCCTTCGTAGTCCAGGTGCAGACCGACCACGTGATCGACGACCGGCTCGCGGCTGCCGCCGAGCTCCTCGCGCACGAGCCGAGGCCCCTCGGAATCGGACTGATCGAGCCGGTAGGTCCGGGCCACCACGGCGACAATCTTCGCTCCTGCGGGGTAGACGTCGCCCGTGTCGGTCAGTTCGTGCCGGAGGTCCAGCGTCCCCGCGCCAGTGCCGCGGACGGTGAACAGGTCGAAGCGCCCGGTGCCGTCGTACACGAGGGCGTGCATCCCGGTGCTGAAGCCGCAGGCCGGGTCGCCCAGCGGGCAGCCGGGCTCGCGCGCAACGAGCGCTGTTCCAGACCGGGCGGCCAACGGTGACGCCAGCACGGTCTGCGCCGCCGTGGCCGGCACGTACACGAGACTGAACGCGTCGGTCGCGAGCTCGCCGGAGGCGGCCCAGGGAAACGGCACGACCGGCGGCAGCGCATCGACGAGCGGTCCGGCCCTCGCGCCGGCATACGCACCGGCGCCCGCCATCAGCAGGTCTGCGGACAGCGCGTCGCCGGCCGCGCGCAGCCGCTGCTCCATGTCGTTCGCCTCGATCCGCGTCTCGAAGAGCCCACGCATCGGACCGAGCACGAGCGCCACCGCTCCGGCGACGATCAGCGAGAGCGCCATCGCGACGAGCAGTTCGAGAAACGCCAGGCCGCGCGCACCCGACCTCGAGGCGGACGGTGGCTCCCTCGAGGTCAGTCCCACGTCCCTACCCTGACACCGGCCACGTGGGCCCAGATGTACGTCGCGGTGGTGGCGTCGTGTGAACGCACGGGCAGCACGACCGCTTCCAGCCTGAGCAGGTTCGGCGGATCGGTGGACAGCCGCGTGACGGCCCATCGACGAACGAACCGGGCCCCGACCGGCAGGGCCGGGCCGCCGCCCACCCACCGCCCCTGGTCGTCGAAGTAATCGACGAAGCCCGGTGTGTCGCGGTCGAGCGTGCCCGGCGGCGACGCCCGCGCTGCGCTGCCGGCCACGCTTTCGAGCTGCTCGAGGCGCTCGGCGGCCAACGCGCCCGCCAGCGTGAGTCCGTGCGCCACCCGATCGGAGCGCGTCGCAAAGCCGACGAGCTGCGCAAGTGCGAGGACCGCAGTGACGAAGACGGCCGTCGCAACGAGCACCTCGATTAACGTGAAGCCGCGCGATGACGCCAGCATGCCTGCCACCCATGCAAGCCACCGGCCACGAGGCTGTTCGCGATGAAAAGGGCGAGAACTGCCTGGAGAAGCGGCGAGCGGCCGCGACGAGTACGCAACTCCGGCCAGGCACAGATCGATCGGAGGTGGCAGGATCTGCCGCCGGCTACTGCCCGTCCCGCTGGAGCACCGGCATGCGGATCTCGATCCGGGCCCCGCCGCCGGGCGCGGCCGCCGCGGTGACGCGGCCGTTGTGGCTCACGACGATCTTCTGGACAATGGCGAGCCCTAAACCGGTCCCCTCGTTCTTCGTGGTGAAGAACGGGCGGAAGATCCGCTCGCGGTCGGCGGGGGCGATGCCGGCGCCGTTGTCGGTCACCGTGACGCGGGCCATGCGCCGGTCGGCTTCGAGGACCGACTCCACCACGATCTGCGGCGCCACGCGCGCGGCCTCGCACGACTCGAGCGCATTGCGGAGCAGGTTCGCGAACGCCTGCCGCAGCAGCACTTCGTCACCGTCGATCGTGGCGAAGGTGCCGCACACCTCGATGGTGCCGCCGCGGCTGCGGCAGTCGGCCTGGGCGTCCTCGACCGCCCGTTCCACGATCGCCCGCAGGTCGACCGGCGCGAGCGTCAGTGCGGCCGGCTTTGCGAACGCCAGGAAGTTGGTGACGACCTCGCCGAGCGCCTCCGTCTCGTCCCGGATGGCCTGCACGTACGGACGGTACGGCTCCGGCAGGCTGTCGAGATCGAGCAGGCGGCTGTAGCCGTGGATCGTCGCCAGTCCGTTCCGGAATTCGTGCGCCAGGCCGGCGGTCAGCTCGCCGACCTGCGCGAGGCTTTCCTTCAGCCGGATCCGATCCTCGAGTTCGCGCACGGTCGTCAGGTCGGTGAACAGGCAGATCGCGCCCGCCGGCGTCCCCCCCTCACCGTGGAGCGGCGACACGGTGACCCCCAGCGACATCGGCTGGCCGTCGCGCTCGAAGTCGAGCGTGCGGCGGACAATGGCATGGCCGCTGGCGAGGCACTCGGCGATGACGTCGGCGAGCGGACCGGCCTGCTGCAGGAGCCGGCGATACGGGGTCCCGTCCGTCAGCGGCTCGGGCAGGGCCAGCAGGCGCCGCGCGGCGGGGTTGACGATGGGGACGCGTCCCTCGCGATCGACGACGAGGAGGCCGGAGGTCAGGCTGGCGACCATCGCCTCGCTCAGCCGCTCGGAGGCCGCGGCACGCGCGGCCATCGCCTGCTCCTGCCGCTTCAGGCGCGCAACCGCGTCCTCCATGGCCGCGGTCATCCATGCGATCTCGCGATCGCGGTCGGTCAGCGCGCCGCCTGCGTCACGAGCCGCACCGAAGATCCGCAGGACGGCGTAGGTAAGCGTCGCCGCGAGGGCTGCCACGATCGCGGTCAGGCCGATGAGGGCGTACGCGTGCGTCGACATCAGCAGGACCCCGTGCGGCCGCGCCGGGCGGCGGCCATCAGAAGAAGCCGAGATACCAGGCGAGCAGCCGATCGCCGAAGGCGGCCGCCGCCAGCGCGCCAAGCGCGAGGAAGGTGCCGAACGGCAGCGCGTACTTCAGGCCGCCCCGACGCGTCGCCAGCAGGCCGATGCCGACCACCGAGCCCGCCACCGACGACAGCACCAGGGTCACGAGCATCAGCGGCCAGCCCAGGAAAGCACCGATCATCGCCAGCATCTTCACGTCGCCCATCCCGAGCCCCTCCTCCTTCCGGAGGAGCTCGTAGCCCTTCGCGATCAGCAGCAGCACGCCGCCGCCCGCGATGATCCCGATGAGCGAGGCGCGCCAGCCGGGCGGCGCCGTGAAGCTCAAGACGAACCCCAGCACGATGCCGGGCAGCGTGATGACGTTCGGCAGCAGATGGTGCCGCAGGTCGATCATGAAGAGTGCGATCAGCGCGGAGGCGAAGACCAGCCGGGGGAACAGCAGCGGAACGAGCCCGACCTGCAGCCAGGTCGTGACGAACACGAGCGCCGTTGCCAGTTCGACGAGCGGATACATCGGCGAGATCGGCGTGCGGCACTGGCGGCAGCGGCCCCGCAGCACCACGTAGCTCAGGACCGGCACGTTCTCGAACCACGCGAGCTGGTGCTGGCAGTTCGGACAGTGCGACGGCGGATGCACGACCGAGCCGCCCGCCGGCAGGCGGTGGATGCAGACGTTGAGGAAGCTGCCGATGGCCAGCCCCCAGATGGCCGCCAGGGCGATACCCGTCATCGGTCGGCCACC
>JAGWRA010000224.1 GCA_028876655.1 Acidobacteriota bacterium
CCGGCCTGATCCCTCACGTCGCGCGCGAGGTGCGAGAGCGTGTAGCGCTGCCGCCTCCGCGTCTCGTCGTCGATCTCCTCGTCGCGGCCGGTGAAGGAGACCGGCTGGAACGACAGGAAGTTGATCTTCTTCGGGTTGTCGAGCGCGAACTCGATGACGCGGCCGACCTGCTCGTTGTTCACGCCGTTGACGATCGTGATGACCGGGACGATGTCGACCCCCGCGCTGTGGAGGTTCTCGATTGCCCGCAGCTTCACGTCGAACAGGTTGCCGACCCGCCGGTGGGCGTTCGCCGCGTTGCCGATCCCGTCGAACTGCAGGTAGGCGTAGCGGAGGCCCGCCTCGGCCGCCGCCTTGGCGAACTCGGGGCTCTTGGCGAACTCGATGCCGTTGGTCGCCGCCTGCACGCTGTTGTAGCCGACCTTGCGGGCGTAGCGGACCGCATCGAGGAAGTACGGCGAGATCGTCGGCTCGCCACCCGAGAACTGCACCGACATCTGCCGGCGCGGCTTGATGCTGATCGCGTTGTCCAGCACCTGCTTGATGTCCTCCCAGGTGAGCTCGTGCACGAAGCCCACCTGGTTGGCGTCCATGAAGCAGGGGTCGCACATCATGTTGCAGCGGTTCGTCAGGTCGACCGTGAGCACCGAGCCGCGGCCGTGCTTGATCGTGCTGCTGCCGTGGTTGTGCAGGTGCGTGTCGTTGTGCGCGCGGATGTCGCGGCCCGGGAACACCTCTTCGAGGTGCTTGAAGAACGCCGGGTCCATCGCCATGACGTCCTCGAAGTGCCCGTGCAGCGGGCAGTCCTTGACCATCATGATCTGGCCGTCGCGCTCGATGATCTGCGCCTTGATCTCGCCGACCTTCTCGTTCAGCAGCACGCTGACGTCGCGCTTCCCGTCCAGGATCTCCTGGCGGGCCTCCCGCACGCACACCGGGCACAGCGAGTCGGTCTCGCGCGGCCAGCCCAGCGGCGGCTTGGTCTTCTGATACGACTTCTGGAGCGGCCGATCCGACCACTTCGGCGTGAAAGAAGGATTCTGCCGGATCTTGTTCACACGGCTGAACACCACCCAGGCGCCGTTCGCCGCGACCGACAGCCCTTTCTCCACGTACTTGATGGGCGAATACATGCTTTTCCTCTCTCTTCAGGAGCCGGTCGCGTCCCTGCGACACGGCCGATGCCGGCAGCCCATCCGGGCACACCGCAGGACAAGGCCGGAACGCGCCGGCCGAATCAGGCGGATCGTAGTCTGGAAATCGCCGGCATTCAGCGATTTTCAGCCGGCGGGCCGCTGCGCGCGGCCATCGGGCCGCCAACGGACTGGCTGGTCATTGGGGACCAAATCGGTCGGATATCTGGCGGGCCGCGCCGCGCTCGCCGGCCGCGCCCGCCGCTCTGCTAGACTGCCACAAGCTCAGCCGTACTGGGCCGCCGCGCCACCTGTCGGCAGGCACTGGAGGAACGCTCATGCTTCGGACAGTCACCCGTGCGATCGCTCTGACGGCCCTCGCCCTGGCAGCCGCGGCCACGCTGGCCGCACGGGGCGGACAGCCGCCCCCGGCAGCTCCCCACGTCGCGCCGCCCGTGGCGCTCGTGCACGCCTGGGTGCTCGACGTGCGCGACGGGCACGTGACGCCCGACGCGACGGTGGTGCTGCGCAACGGCCGGATCGAGTCGGTGGGCACCAGGCCCGCACCTGACGGCATGCCGACGGTCGACCTGCGCGGCACGTACCTGCTGCCGGGCCTCATCGACGCCCACACGCACCTGTCGACGTTCGACGAAGCGCGACGGGCCCTCGAGTCGGGCGTGACGACGATCCGGAGCGCCGGTGTGTCGAACTACGCCGACGTCGGGCTGCGCGAGCTGGCCCGGTCGGGGGCGATCCCGGGTCCCGACGTGCTGGCCGCGGGCTATCACGTGCGGCCGCACCTGGCGCCCGAGGCGTTCCTGAACGATCCCCAGTACGCGTGGCTGATGCCGGGCGTCGGGACGATCGCCCGGCTGCGCGCGGCGGTCCGGATGAACCTGTCGCACCACGTCGACTGGATCAAGGTGCTGGCGACCGAGCGGGCCGGCACGGCCGACACCGATCCCCGCGTGCAGACCTACACGGAGCCCGAACTCCGCGCCGTCGTCGAGGAGGCGGCGACGCAGGGGCGCTACGTGCTGGCCCACGCACACGGCGACGAAGGGGCGCGCGCCGCCGTGGAGGCCGGCGTGCGGAGCATCGAGCACGGGACGTACCTGTCGGACGCCACGCTGGAACTGATGAAGGAGAAGGGGACCTACTTCGATCCCACCTACACGGTGGTCATCGATCTCGCCGAGCCGGGCGGCGACTACGACCTGCCGGCGCTCCAGATCCGCGCCCAGCACATGCTGCCGCGCCTGCGCCGGACGGTGCGGGACGCGCACCGCATCGGCGTCCGGATCGTGACCGGCAGCGACACCGGCTACGGCCCGAACTCGCTCACACGCATCCCCGAGGAGATCGTCAACCTGACGACGATGGGGCTGTCGCCGCTCGAAGCGATCCAGGCGGCGACGACGGTGAACGCGGAGATGCTGCAGCTCGACCGGGAGATCGGCCAGGTCGCGCCGGGCTTCCAGGCGGATCTGATTGCCGTCGACGGGAACCCGCTGACCGACATCGACACGATCGAGGACGTGCTGCTCGTCGTGAGCAACGGTCACGTGGCCCTGAACCGGCTCGATTTCCGCAAGCACGAGGGGGCCACCGGGCCGTAGCACCTCCGCCGGCTTGCCCGCGCTTCGGGCCCGTGCGATATGATCGTCAGGTTATGACGGTCCACGATCTCCTCATTGTCGGCGCGGGCCCCTCCGGCTTGGCCACGGCGATCGCCGCCGCCCGTCAGGGGTTCGACTATCAGGTCATCGAGAAGGGGGCGCTCGTCGACGCGATCCTCCGCTTCCCGGTGCACATGGCGTTCTTCACGACCCCGGAGCTGCTGGAAATCGGCGGGCTGCCGCTCACCACGTCGTTCGACAAGCCGACCCGGCTCGAGGCCCTGCGGTACTACCGGCGTGTCGTCGAGACCTTCGGCCTGCAGGTGACGCTCGGCGAAGAGGTCTTCGACATCCAGCGGGAGCCGGTCCCGGGCGAACCGGACGCGCGGTTCGCCGTCCACGTCCGCTCGCGGCGGGGTGTCCGGCGCGTGGTGCACGCCCGGGCCCTCGTCCTGGCCATCGGCTACTACGACAACCCGAACCTGCTGGGGATTCCCGGCGAGGACCTGCCGCACGTCTCGCACTACTATCGCGAGGCGCACCCGTACTACCGGCAGCAGGTGGTGGTCGTCGGCGGGAAGAACTCGGCGGCCGAGACGGCGCTCGAGCTGTACCGGGCCGGCGCGCACGTCACGCTGGTGCATCGCCGGGCGGCGCTCGGCGACTCGATCAAGTACTGGGTGAAGCCCGACCTCGAGAACCGGATCCGGGCGGGGTCGATCCCGGCCCGCTTCGAGACGCGGGTCGTGGAGATCCGGCCGACGTCGGTCGTCGTCGAGCACGCCGGCCAGCGCGAGGAACTGCCGGCCGATGCCGTGTTCCTGCTGACGGGCTATCACGCCGACACGCGGCTGTTCACGGCCGCCGGCGTCGAGCTGACCGCCCGCGGCGGACCGCGCCACAACCCCGAGACGATGGAGACGAACGTGCCGAACGTGTTCGTGGCGGGCGGCGCGGTGGCCGGGCTCGACACGGGAGCCGTGTTCATCGAGAACGGCCGGTTCCACGGCGAGCGGATCGTCGAGGTGCTGGCGCGGCGGCGGGGCCGCTGAGCGGCGCGTCCGGCTAGTGGGGGCGCGACCGCTTCCAGGCGCGCTTCGCCATCAGTTCCTTCATCTCCAGCAGTTCGATCAGCGACTCGCACCGGGCGCACACGCCTTCGCGCTCGAGCAGCGCCTGCCGTTCCAGCGGCTCGAGCGACAGGTACTGCGCGAGGGCGTGAATCAGGTCTTCGTCCGGCATCGACGTCGGGATCGTCTGGTCGGGGCCGGCCTGCTCGGACGCGGGGTTGACCAGCGCCTCGAGGCGGTGCCGGTGAGCGCGCAGCCGGTCGCGCTCGGCGTCGGCCGGCGTCTCGTGCACCACCTCGACCTGGGCGCGGCGGTACGGCGCACCCGGCTCCTCCTCGACGATCCGGAACTTCTCCAGCCCGCGCAGGACGATGTTGTAGCGGCCGTCGGCGAGCCGCTCGGCGTGCGTGATGAGGCCGCCGCAGCCGACCGGATAGACGGGGGGCGCGCCCAGGTAGTCGTCCTCCCAGCCCGGTTTGAGCAGCACCATCCCGATCATCCGGTCGCCGTCGAGCGCGTCGGCCACCATCGCGCGGTACCGCGGTTCGAAGATGTGCAGCGGCAGGAACACGTTGGGGAACAGGACGACGTCCGGCAGCGGGAAGATCGGGATGATGCGCTGGAACATACGGGCGGCCCCGGGACCCGTCAGTGCACGGTGCGGGTCTTCTTGTCCAGGTAGTCCATCAGGACGTACTGGCCGAGCGTGTACGGCGTCGTGAAGTAGGCCTTGCCGCGGCAGATCTCGGCCACGCGCCGGACGAACGCCACCAGGTCGTGGTCGCGCGCCAGCATGAACGTGTTGATCATGATGCCGGACTTGCGGCAGGCGGCCACCTCGGCGAAGGTCTCCGAGACGATGAACGGGTCGAGGCCGAAGGCGTTCTTGTAGATCCGGCCGTCGGGCCGCGTCAGCGCCGACGGCTTGCCGTCGGTGATCATGATGATCTGGCGCATGTCCTTCCGCTGCCGGTCGAGCAGCCGGCGCGCCAGCCGCAGCCCTTCGCGCGTGTTCGTGTAGTACGGGCCGACGCGGACCCGGCCGAGTTCGCCGAGCGGGATCTCCTCGGCCGAATCGTGGAACAGGACGACGTTGAGGGCGTCGCCCGGGTACTGGGTGCGGATCAGCTGGGCCAGGGCGAGGGCCACCCGCTTGGCCGGCGTGAAGCGGTCCTCGCCGTAGAGGATCATGCTGTGGCTGCAGTCGAGCATCAGCACGGTGGCGCACGAGCTCTGGTACTCGCCCTCGACGACGACGAGGTCCTGGTGCTGGATGTCGAGGCCGCGGGGGCCCAGCAGATAGCGACCTTCAGGGCTCGCGGGGCCCCACCCCCGCTCGCGCGCGCTCGGCGGCTCGGCTGCGCCTCGCTTCCCTCCGGCGCCTCGCGCGGGCCGCAGGCGCTCTTCGTGCGTGCGGCGGACGGCGTTCAGGATCGTCCCCGCCGGGTCGAGGTTCAGCGTGTCGCCGAACTCGTAGGGTTTCAGCGGCCCGCTCGTCTCGACGCCCGTGGCGTGGGCGCGCGTGTCGTGCCGGCCGAAGCTGCTCTTGCCCATCGCCCCGAGCAGGTCGCGCAACGCCCGGTAGCCGAGGAAGTCGAGCGTCTTGTCGGTGACCTCGAAGCGGAGTTCCGCCGGGTCGTTCCCGTCGCCGCCGGGCCCCCGGCCCTGGCGCTGCTCGCGCTCGGCGTCCAGGTCGGGCGGCGCGGTGATGTACCCCTCCTGCAGCATCCGCTCGACGATCTCCTGGATGAGCTGCTCGAGGCGGTCGCGCACCTCCTCCTGGTCGCCGTCGGCCGGGTCGCCCATCAGCCGGTCGAGCATCTCGTCCGACAGCAGGCCGCCGTTGAACAGCGCGTCGAGGATCGCATCGTGCAGCGCCTGCAGGGTGTGATCCTCGTCGCTCAGGCCGTACGGATCGCTGAAGCCGCTCGACATGAGGAAGTCCGAGAGCTTCGAGATCAGCTCGTCGAGATCGAGCTCGTCGAGCAGGTCGCCGGTGAACTTCGTGTAGCGGTAGCGCACGGTCAGTTGTAGTACTTCTTCTTCCCCGGCCCGGGCAGCGGCAGCCCCTCGTCGAACGACTCGGCCGCAGGCGTGCGCGACTGGCGCCGGGGCGCCTCGGTCGCGTGGTACCCACGCTCCTCGCTGCGGCTGATCTTCTTCAGCGCGTAGAGCCCTTCGAGCAGGAAGTCGACGGCGGCCGCCCGCACGGGTGGCGGCGCCTCCGGATCGCCCGTGACCTGCGCGACGATCGCGTCCAGCCCCTGGAGGTCGCGCACGGTGCCGAGCAGATCGGCGGCCGACTGCGCGTCGGCCGTCTGCAAGGTGCCGCCGAGGTCGAACCACTCCACGATCGGGCGGGTGTCGAGACCGTCGAGCCGCTCGGCGAAGACCGAGCCGACCGCCGCGCGGATGAGGTCGCAGGCCACCGTGGCCGCCCCCTTCAGTTCGCCCTCGTACTCGAGCTCGAACTTGCCGGTGATCGAGGGGAGCGCGGCGTAGAGATCCGTGACGCGGGGGACGATCGGCGTCTCGTCCTCCCGGAGGGCGCGCTGTTCGGCGTTCGACAGCACGAGCTCGAGCGTCGAGATCGGCAGCCGCTGGCTGACCCCGGAGCGCTTGTCGACCCGCCGGTCGTCGCGGGCCCGGAACGCCACCTCTTCGACGATCTCCCGCACGTAGTCGGGGAGCACGACGGGCCGCCCGCTGCCGGCCCGCTCGACCCAGGCCTCCTGCTGCGTGATCGCCATGCCGTGCTCGCGGCTCACCGGATAGTGCGTCCGGATCTCCGAGCCGATCCGATCCTTCAGCGGCGTGATGATCTTCCCGCGCGCCGTGTAGTCCTCGGGGTTGGCCGTGAAGACCATCAGCAGATCGAGCGGCAGGCGGACCGGATAGCCTTTGATCTGGACGTCCCCCTCCTGGAGGATGTTGAACAGCCCGACCTGGATCTTGCCGGCGAGGTCCGGCAGCTCGTTGATCGCGAAGATGCCCCGGTTCGCCCGCGGCAGCAGGCCGTAGTGCATCGTCAGCTCGCTGGAGAGCTGCAGCCCGGCCTGCGCCGCCCTGATCGGATCGATGTCGCCCACCATGTCGGCGATCGTCACGTCGGGCGTCGCCAGCTTCTCGACATAGCGCGCCTCGCGCGGCAGCCACGCCACGGCCAGATCGTCGCCGTCGGTGGCGAGCCGCTGCCGGCAGGCGCTGCAGATCGGGTCGAACGGGTTGTCGTGGATCTCGCAGCCGGCGACCACCGGAATCGCCTCGTCGAGCAGGTCGACGAGCCCGCGCAGGATCCGGCTCTTCGCCTGGCCGCGCAGCCCCAGCAGGATGAAGTCGTGGCGCGCCAGCACCGCGTTGACGAGCTGGGGGATGACCGTCTCGTCGTACCCGATGATGCCCGGGAAGAGCGGCTCGCGCGTCTGGATCTTCCGGATGAGGTTGGCGCGGATCTCGTCCTTGAGGCGGCGCGCCGCCGCGGCCGCGCCGCCGGGCGCGCGCCGCAGGGCACCGAGGGTCTGTATGCTTGAAAGGCCAGCCATCATCCGATTCTAGCAGCAGCCTCCGCCTCGAACCAGCGCCGATTCCTGACGATCCGGCCGGCTGGGCTACACTAACGGTCACGACCGGACTCGATCGGTCGTGGTCAGCTACGATGTCCCATCCCGCTGTGACCGCCGGCCGCCCGCTGGTCTTCGCCCATCGTGGAGGCAGCGCCCTCGCACCCGAGAACACGATCCCGGCGTTCGACCGCGGACTGGCCCTCGGCGCCGACGGACTCGAGCTCGACGTGCACCTGTCGCGCGACGGCCTCGCCGTGGTCCACCACGACCCGCGCCTCGGCCGGACCACCGATGCCACGGGCCGGGTGGCGGAGCGGACCGCGGCGGAGCTGGCGACGGTGGACGCCGGGTATGCCTTCACCGCCGGCGGCGGGCATCCCTGGCGGGGCCGGGGCATCGGCGTCCCGATGCTGCGCGACGTGCTGCGGCGCTATCGCGACGTCCGGGTGATCATCGAGATGAAGGCGGACGAGGAGGCGCTGGCCCGCGCGGTGGTGGCCGACGTCCGGGCGGCCGACGCGGTCGAGCGCGTCTGCCTCGGCAGTTTCGGCCGCCGCGTGCTGCGGGCGGCGCGCGCACTCGATCCGGCCATCGCCACCAGCGCGGCGCGCGAAGAGGTGCGCTGGGTGCTCTACCGATCCTGGGTCGGCCTGGCGCCACGCCGTCTCCCGAACCAGGCGTTCCAGGTGCCCGAGCGCGCCGGCGGGACGCGCGTCGTCTCGCCCCGGTTCATCCGCGCGGCTCATGACGCGGGGGCGGTCGTGCAGGTCTGGACGGTGGATCGCGAGGACGACATGCGCCGCCTGCTCGACTGGGGTGTCGATGCCATCATCACCGACCGGCCGGACGTCGCGGTGCCGGTGGTGCACGATTGGGTGGAGCGCGTTGGGACGTCGTCGGTGGGTTGATAGGTGTCAGTTGTCAGTTGTCAGTCTTGAGTTTTGAGTTTTGAGTTTTGAGTTCGGTGTTCCGAGTTCAGCATCCGGAGCAGGACCGGAGACCGGAGACCGGAGACTGGAGACCGGAGACGGTTCCGTAGCCCGGAGCCCGTAGCCCGAAGCCGCCCATGCTTGAACCGACGCTCGCTGACATCTTCCGCGCCCGCCCGCGGGTCTACCGGGCGATGCGGCCGTCGCCGCTGCTGCGCCATCCGCTGCTGGTGGAAGATCTCGGCTGCGACGTCTACGTCAAGCACGAGAACCACAATCCGACGGGGGCCTTCAAGATCCGCGGCGGGCTGAACCTGGTCGGCTCGCTGTCGGACGAGGAACGCCGGCGCGGCATCATCTCGGCGTCGACCGGCAACCACGGGCAGTCGATGGCGCTCGCCTCGCGCCTGGCCGGCATCCGCTGCACGATCGTCGTGCCGGTGGGGAACAACCCGGAGAAGAACGCGGCGATGCGGGCGTACGGCGCGGAGGTCGTCGAGCACGGGCGCGACTTCGACGAGGCGCGCGCGCGGGTCGAGCAGCTGCAGGCCGAGCGCGGGCTGCGCTACGTCCACTCGGCAAACGAGCCGCTGCTGCTCGCCGGCGTGGGGACCTATGCGCTCGAGATCTTCGAGGAGGTGCCCGACGTCGACGTCGTCTTCGTGCCGATCGGCGGCGGCAGCGGCGCCTGCGGGTGCGTGATGGCGCGCACCGGCCTCGGCAGCCGCGCGCAGGTTATCGGCGTCCAGGCCGAACGGGCCGACGCGTTCACCCGCTCCTGGCGGGGGCCGTCGCGCGTCGTCGGCGAGCGGGCCGACACCTGTGCCGAGGGGATTGCGACGCGCACGACGTTCGATCTCACCTTCAATATGTTGAAGCGGGAACTGGACGGCATCGTGACGCTCAGCGAGGCCGAGCTCGCCGAGGGGGTCCGCCTGGCGCTCCGGGCGACCCACAACCTGGCCGAAGGCGCGGGCAGCGCGTCGCTGATGGCCGCCAGGCAGCAGCGCGAGGCGCTGCGGGGGAAGACGGTCGTCTGCGTGATGAGCGGCGGCAACCTCGACACGGCAACGCTGAAACGGATCCTGTCATGATCTCCATTTCCACCCTTCTGCTCGCCGGCATCGTCGCGGTCCTCGTCCTGCAGCTCCTGCTCCTCGTGCGGCGGCCCGGCGGCGGGAGCGGCGAGGAGGTCGCGGCGAAGCTCGACCTCATGATGAAGGTGCAGGGCGAGCGCGACCGGCAGACCCGCGACGACCTCAAGGCGCTCCGCGACGAGCAGGCGACGCAGGGGCGCGAGCTGCGCCAGGAGGTCGGCGCGAACCTGAAGAGCAGCAACGATTCGCTGGTGCGGGCCGTCGGCGAGATCTCCACGGTCCAGAAGCAGCAGCTCGACACC
Organism: Acidobacteriota bacterium; assembly: GCA_028876655.1. Lineage (GTDB taxonomy): Bacteria > Acidobacteriota > Vicinamibacteria > Vicinamibacterales > CAVVIG01 > JAGWRA01. Next base: position 9,717 of record JAGWRA010000224.1, read on the forward strand.
TTCAGCCAGCAGCTGGGCAAGCTGACCGAGTCGAACGAGACGCGCCTCGAGGCACTGCGCACGGTCGTCGAGACGAAGCTGAAGGAGATCCGCGACGACAACACGAAGCAGCTCGAGCAGATGCGGCAGACGGTCGACGAGAAGCTGCAGGGGACGCTCGAGAAGCGGCTGGGCGAGTCGTTCAAGCAGGTGAGCGACCGGCTCGAGCAGGTGCACAAGGGGCTCGGCGAGATGCAGGCGCTCGCCTCGGGTGTCGGCGACCTGAAGAAGGTGCTGACCAACGTGAAGACGCGCGGCACCTGGGGGGAGGTACAGCTCGGATCCCTGCTCGAGCAGATCATGGCGCCAGAGCAGTACCAGCAGAACGTGGCGCTCAAGGAGGGGAGCGGCGAGCGCGTCGAGTTCGCCGTACGGATGCCGGGCGGCGGCGACGCGGCGGCGTCGCCCGTCTGGCTGCCGATCGATGCGAAGTTCCCGCAGGAGGACTACCTGCGGATCGCGGAGGCCGCCGATCGGGGCGACAAGGAGGCGATCGAACTGGCCGGGCGCCAGCTGGAGACGCGCATCAAGGTGTGCGCGAAGGACGTCCGTGACAAGTACATCAATCCGCCGCGCACGACCAACTTCGGTCTGCTCTTCCTGCCCACGGAGGGCCTCTACGCCGAGGTTCTGCGGCGCCCCGGCCTCGTCGAGCTGCTGCAGCGCGACTACCGCGTCAACGTGGCGGGTCCCACCACGCTCGCCGCGTACTTGAACAGCCTGCAAATGGGGTTCCGGACGCTCGCGATCCAGCAGCGATCGAGCGAGGTGTGGGCGCTGCTCGGCGCGGTGAAGACCGAATTCGGCAAGTTCGGCGACGTGCTCGACGCCGTGCGCGACAAGTTGCACCAGGCCTCGAAGAAGATCGACGAGACATCCGTTCGCACCCGAGCCATCGAGCGCAAGCTGCGCGACGTCCAGGAACTGCCCGCCGACCAGTCGCCGCTGCTGTTGCAGGACCACGATCAGCTCGAGCTCTCGGAGCTCGACGGCGACGACGCCGGCGGGAAGTAGACCCCGGATGCCGGGCCCCGACTCCGCGGCCGCCGCATCGCCCACCGCAGGCCGGTCGGGCCCCGGCGCCTGGCGCGTCGCCGTCGATCTGCTGGTGCTCGCCGCAATCGAGGGCGTCTGGACCTGGCCGCTCGTCGCCCGCCTGTCGGCGGGGATCCCCGGGGCACCCGGCGACAACCTGAGCTTCCTCTGGAACTTCTGGTGGATGCGCAAGGCGCTGGCAACGCCCGGCCTGCACGTCTTCTCGACCGATTACCTCTTTCATCCGCTGTCGGTCGACCTCGCCCTGAACACCAACACGGCGCTCAACGCCTGGATCGGGGCGACGCTGCTCGCGCCATTCTCGATCGTGACGGCGCTGAACGTGACGATCCTCGCCGGCCTGGTGCTGGCGGCCTTCGGCGCCTACGGCCTCGCAGTCGAGGTGACCGGCTCCCGCGCCGGCGCGCTGGCCGCCGGCGTCCTGTTCGGGACCTCGCCGTACCTGGCCGCGCATCTCGCGGGACACTTCAACCTGACGGCCGCCTGGGTGCTCCCGTGGTTCGCGCTGGCGTTCGTCCGGGCCATCGGCCGCGGATCGCGCGCCGCCGCCGCTGGTGCGGGGCTCTGCCTGATTGCCACTGCCTACACCGACTACTACTACCTCGTCTTCGCGGCGGCCTTCGCCCTGCTGTACCTCGTCGCCAGCTGGCAGGCGGTCGGTGTGCGGGTCGAGCCGCGCGCGCCCACGCGCGCGACGATGCGGTCGGGCCGCCTGCTGGCCATCCTCCTGGCCATCGTGCTCGCGGCCATTGCCGTGGTTGCCGTCACGGGCGGTGGCGTCTGGCGGGTCGGCCGGCTCGCGATTTCGATGCAGCAGACCTTCAACCTGCGCGAGATCGCCTGGCTGCTCGCGGTGGCCTGGCTGCTGACGCGCTGGCGCGTCCGGATCCGGGTGGCACTGCCGCCGCCGGGCGTCCTGCGCCGTGACCTGGCAGCGTGCGCCATCGTCGCGGCGATCGCGCTCGCCGGCCTCGTGCCGCTCGCGGCGCATGCCTGGACGATCTGGCGGCACGGGGACTACGCGACGCAGGCCTACTCCTGGAAGAGCGCGCCGTCCGGCATCGACCTGGTGTCGCTGGTGGCCGGCAACCCGTCCCATCCGCTGTACGGCCGCCTCGTGCGTCATCTGTACCGCCGCCTCGGACTGGATCGGGTGGAGGGCGTCGGCTGGCTCGGCCTCGTGCCGATGGTGCTGGCCTGGATCGGCTGGCGGCGCTGGTCCGGCCGCGGGGCGGCGAGCCGCTGGGGGCTCGTCTTCGTGGCCTTCCTCATCTGGGCGCTCGGGCCGTTCCTGCGCGTGGGCGGCGTGAACACCGGTCTCGTGCTGCCGGAGACGCTGCTGCGGTTCGTGCCGATTGCGGCCAACGCCCGGATCCCGGGCCGCGCCATGGTGATGGTGTACCTCGCCCTGGCGGTGCTGGTCGCGATGGGAGTGGCCAGCCTGCGCGGGTGGTGGCGACGGCCGCCGGCGGCCGCGCTGCTGGCGGCGATCGTCTTCTTCGGCTACCTGCAGCTGCCGCTGACGATCTACCAGCCCGATCGGCCGGCCATCTACACGCGGCTCGCCGACCTGCCCGAGCACGGCGCGCTCCTCGAACTGCCGTTCGGCCTCGCGGACGGCTTCGGCGCGCGCGGCCGCTTCGATCGGCGCGCGCTGTACTACCAGACCCTCCACGAGCGGCCGATTGCCGGCGGCTTCATCGCACGCCTCTCGCCTCGCGTGCTCGACGCGTACGCGCGGCTGCCCGTACTGGGTCCGCTCTGGAAGCTCTCGGCAGGAGCGCCGGTGGCGCCTGCCGATCTGCCGGCGGGCCGCGCGGCGCTCGACGCGCTCGCGCGCGAAGGCTTCGCGTTCGTGGTCCTCGACCGGGCCGAGGCGCCGCCGGCGCTGGTGCGGTACGTCGACACGCTGCCGCTCACGCCGATCATGAAGGACGGCGAGCAGGAGCTATATGGGATTGCTCCCGCAACGGGCAATGGGCGATGAGCAATGGGCAATGGGTATCGAGTCAGGCGCTCCCGCGTTCGGCTCTCACTGGCCCGAGGTGTAACAGACGGCGTTCTGGCGGCTGGTCCGCGAGCGGCCGATATAGACGGGAAGGCCGGGGCGCCCCGCTGTGACATCGTGTGACAAATCGTGCGGCGCCGTGCGTCAGCGATTGCCGGTCGCGCAGCCAGTGGCGCTAAAATAGAAAGGTTATGCCGGCCGGGGCCGGTGGCTCAGTGGGCAGGGGATTCGAGGCCATGAGGAACATCTCGCCGGAGCACGTGGAAGAGCTGGACGCCATCGAGACGCGCGAGTGGCTCGACTCGCTGGATTACGTGCTGCAGCGCGGCGGCGCGACGCGGGTCGGCCGGCTGCTGCAGGACCTGAGCAACCACGCGAAGGAGAAGGGCGTCAGCCTGCCGTTCACGGCGAACACGCCGTACATCAACACCATCGCGGCCGACGACGAAGTGCCGATGCCGGGCGAGCGCGACATCGAGCGCCGCATCAAGAGCCTCGTGCGCTGGAACGCGGCGGCCATGGTCGTCCGCGCGAACCGGCACGAAGAGGGGATCGGCGGCCACATCTCCACCTTCGCCTCGTCGGCCACGCTCTACGAGGTCGGCTTCAACCACTTCTTCCACGCGCGCGACGAGCAGGGCAACGGCGACGTCGTCTACTACCAGGGCCACGCGGCGCCGGGCGTCTACGCGCGCGCGTTCCTCGAGGGGCGGCTCTCGCAGCAGCAGCTGGAGAACTTCCGCCGCGAGATGAAGCCGGGCGGCGGGCTCTCGTCGTACCCGCATCCGTGGCTGATGCCCGACTTCTGGGAGTTCCCGTCGGTCTCGATGGGGCTCAGCCCGATCATGGCGATCTACCAGGCGCGGTTCCACCGCTACCTGGAGGACCGCGGCCTGAAGCAGCCGGGCCAGGGGAAGGTCTGGGCGTTCCTCGGCGACGGCGAGACGGACGAGCCCGAGACGCTCGGCGCGATCTCGCTGCCGGCCCGCGAGAAGCTCGACAACCTCGTCTTCGTGATCAACTGCAACCTGCAGCGGCTCGACGGCCCGGTGCGCGGCAACGGCCAGATCATCCAGGAGCTGGAGGCGATCTTCCGGGGGGTCGGCTGGAACGTCGTCAAGGTGCTGCTGGGGCGCGAGTGGGATCCGCTGCTCGCGAAGGACCGCGACGGCCTGCTCGCGAAGCGGATCGGCGAGATCGTCGACGGCGAGTACCAGAAGTACGCCGTCGAGTCGGGCGCCTACATCCGCAAGCACTTCTGGGGCGTCGATTCGCGGCTGCTCGAGATGGTGCGGCACCTGTCGGACGACGAGCTGAAGCGGATGAAGCTCGGCGGCCACGACCCGGTGAAGGTCTACAACGCCTTCCGCGCGGCGGCGCTGCACAAGGGGGCGCCGACCGTCATCCTCGCCCGGACGATCAAGGGCTACGGCCTCGGCGAGGCGGGCGAGGGGAAGAACATCACCCACCAGCAGAAGAAGCTGAACGAGGACGAACTGCGCGCCTTCCGCTCGCGCTTCGCCATCCCGATCTCGGACGCGGAGGTCGCCGAGGCACCGTTCTTCCGGCCGGCCGAGGACAGCCCGGAGATCAAGTACCTGCGCGAGCGGCGGCAGGCGCTCGGCGGCTACGTGCCGGAGCGCCGCGTGCGCTCGAAGCCGCTCGACGTGAACCTCGACGAGGTCTTCGAGGAGTTCTACAAGGGGACGGAGGACCGCAAGGCGTCGACGACGATGGTCTTCGTCCGCATGCTGTCGAAGATGCTGCGCGACAAGCAGGTCGGCGAGCTCATCGTCCCGATCGTCCCCGACGAGGCGCGGACCTTCGGCATGGAGGCGCTGTTCCGCCAGGTCGGCATCTACTCGCACGTCGGCCAGCTCTACGAGCCGGTCGACATGGACACGCTGCTGTACTACAAGGAAGCGAAGGACGGGCAGATCTTCGAGGAAGGGATCACCGAGGCCGGGTCGATGTCGTCGTTCATCGCCGCCGGCACGGCGTACGCGACCTACGGCATCAACACCATCCCCTTCTTCATCTTCTACTCGATGTTCGGCTTCCAGCGGATCGGCGACCTCGTCTGGGCCGCCGGCGACTCGCGCTGCCGGGGCTTCATGCTCGGCGGCACCGCCGGCCGGACGACGCTGGCCGGCGAGGGGCTGCAGCACCAGGACGGCAACAGCCACCTGCTGGCCTATCCGGTGCCGAACGTCATCGCCTACGACCCGGCCTTCGCCTACGAACTGGCGGTCATCATCCAGGACGGCATCCGCCGGATGTACAAGGAGCAGGAGAGCGTCTTCTACTACCTGACGGTGATGAACGAGCAGTACGCCATGCCGGCGATGCCCGAGGGGGCGCGCGAGGGGATCCTGAAGGGGATGTACCGCTTCCGCGCGTCCACGAAGAAGGGGGCGAAGCGGAAGGCGCAGCTCTTCGGCAGCGGCGCGATCCTGCCCGAGGTGCTGAAGGCGCAGGAGCTGCTCGAGGAGAAGTACGACGTCGCCGCCGACGTCTGGAGCATCACCAGCTACGGCGAGCTGTACCGCGACGGCCACGACTGCGAGCACTGGAACCTGCTGCACCCGACGGAGAAGCCGCGGGTGCCGTACGTGACGCAGTGCCTGCAGGACGCCCCCGGCGTCCTCGTGGCCGCCTCGGACTACGTGAAGGCGCTGCCCGATTCGATCGACCGGTGGATGCCCCGCCCGCTCGTCTCGCTCGGCACCGACGGCTTCGGCCGCAGCGAGGGCCGGGCCGGGCTGCGCGACTTCTTCGAAGTGGACGCCCGCTTCATCACGCTCGCCACGCTGAGCGCCCTGCTGCGCGACGGGCAGATCGAGGGCAAGGTCGTGGCAAAGGCGATGAAGGACCTGGGGATCGATCCGGAGAAGCCGAACCCGGCGGTGTCGTAACCGAAGCCTGTAGCCCGTAGCCCGTAGCCCGATATGACTGACTTCCGTCTTCCCGAACTCGGCGAGAACATCGCCGCCGGCGACGTCCTGCGCGTGCTCGTCTCGCCGGGTGACACCATCAAGCGCGACCAGTCGGTGCTCGAGCTGGAGACCGACAAGGCGACGATTGAAGTCCCCTCGTCGGTGAGCGGCCGGGTGACCGGCGTCAAGGTGAAGACCGGCGACAAGGTGAAGGTCGGCCAGGTCATCCTGACCCTGGAGGAGGGGGCGGCCGGAGCCGCGGCGCCGGCCCACGCTCCTGCGGCGGCTCCTGCTCCGGCTCCTGCGGCGGCGCCACCCGCCCCTGCGCCGGCCCAGACGACGGCCCCCGCGCCGGCTATCATGGAAGAGCCCGACGAAGAGGCTGAACCGGCTCCCGCGCCCGCCGCGCGCCGCGGCGAGGTGGTGGCCATCTCGCGCGGGACGCGCCCGGCGGCCGAGGTCGCACCGCCAGCCGATACCCGTCCGGCGGCCCCGGCCGCGCCGTCGGTGCGGCGGCTCGCCCGCGAGCTCGGCGTGGACATCCATGACGTGGTGGGGACCGGCATCGCCGGCCGGATCTCGATGGACGACGTGAAGGCGCACGCCAAGCGGCTCATCACCGAAGGCGGTACGGGCCTGGTGCGGCAGGAGCCGCTGCCCGACTTCTCGAAGTGGGGTGCCGTCGAGCGCAAGCCGATGTCGAACATCCGGCGGAAGACCGCCGAGCACCTCAGCTACGCGTGGGCGACGGTGCCGCACGTCACGCAGCACGACCGGGCCGACATCACCCACCTCGAGGAGCTGCGGAAGCGGATGGCGAAGAAGGCGGAGGCGGCCGGCGGCAGCCTCACGCTGACGGTCATCGCGCTGAAGGTGGTCGCGTCGGCGCTGAAGGTGTTCCCGCAGTTCAACACCTCGGTCGACATGGCCCGCAACGAGATCGTCTACAAGAAGTACGAGCACGTGGGCGTGGCGGTGGACACCGACCGCGGCCTGCTCGTCCCCGTCATCCGCGACGTCGAGAGCAAGAACATCATCCAGCTCTCGGTCGAGCTGTCGCAGCTGGCCGAGAAGGCCCGCACCCGCAAGCTGACGCTCGAGGAGATGGAGGGCGGCTGCTTCACGATCAGCAACCTGGGCGGCATCGGTGGCACGTCCTTCTCGCCGATCGTCAACGCGCCGGAAGTGGCCATCCTCGGCATCTCGCGCGGCAGCATCCAGCCCGTCTGGACCAACGGCGCGTTCGTGCCGCGCCTCATGCTCCCGCTGTCGCTGTCCTACGATCACCGCGTGATCGACGGCGCCGACGCCATCCGGTTCCTCCGCTGGATCGCCGAAGCGCTCGAACAGCCGTTCCTGCTCTCGCTCGAAGGCTAGACCGGTTCATGTCGCAGACCCAACTCGTTGTCATCGGCGGCGGCCCTGGCGGGTACGCCGCGGCGTTCCTCGCAGCGGATCTCGGGCTCGACGTCACCCTCGTCGGCGAGGACGTGAACCCCGGCGGCGTCTGCCTCTACCGCGGCTGCATCCCGTCGAAAGCGCTGCTGCACGTGGCGGCGCTCGTCAACGAGACGCGCCATGCGTCCGCCTGGGGGATCGAGTTCGGCGAGCCCCGGATCGATCTCGCGAAGCTCCGCGACTGGAAGGAACGCGTCGTCCAGAAGCTGACCGGCGGCCTGGGCCAGCTGGCGCGCCAGCGGAAGGTGCGCTACGTGCGCGGCCGCGCGACGCTGCAGGGGCCGACGTCGCTGACGATCGCCCTCGCGGACGGGGGGCAGGAGTCGCTGAGCTTCCAGCACGGCATCCTCGCGACGGGGTCCCGGCCTGCCGCGATTCCTGGCCTGACGATCGACTCGCCGCGCGTGATGGACTCGACGGCGGCCCTCGAGATCCCGGAGGTCCCGAAGACGCTGCTCGTCGTCGGCGGCGGCTACATCGGCCTGGAGCTGGGCAGCGTCTATGCGGCGCTCGGCAGCAAGGTGTCTGTGGTCGAGATGACCGGCGGCCTGCTGCCCGGCGCCGATCGCGATCTCGTGAACGTGCTGGCCAAGCGCATGGAGACGGTCTGCGACACCATCATGCTGAACACGCGCGTGAGCGGCATGACGGAGGAGAAGAGCGGCATCCGCGTCACGTTCGAGGGCGAGGGCGCGCCGGCGCCGCAGGTCTACGAGAAGGTGCTGGTGTCGATCGGCCGGCGGCCGAACTCGAACATCCCGGGCCTCGAGACCACCCGCGTCCAGGTCGATCGCAAGGGCTTCATCGTCGTCAACGAGCAGCGCCAGACCGCCGAGCCGACGCTCTACGCGATCGGCGACGTGGCCGGCGAGCCGATGCTCGCGCACAAGGCCTCGCACGAGGGACGGGCGGCCGTCGAGGCGATTGCCGGCCACAAGGTGGCCTTCGAACCGCTCGCGATTCCGGCAGTGGTGTTCACCGACCCGGAGATCGCCTGGTGCGGCCTCACCGAGACGCAGGCGGCCGCCCGGCAGCGGGCCGTCGAGGTCGTCCGCTTCCCCTGGGGCGCGTCCGGCCGGGCGACGACGCTCGATCGGAACGACGGCGTGACGAAGTTCGTGCTGGAGCCAGGCACGGGCCGTGTGCTCGGCATGGGGATCGCCGGCGTCAACGCGGGCGAGATGATCGCCGAAGGGGTGCTGGCCGTCGAGATGGGGGCCACCGCCGACGATGTGCGGCTGACGATCCATCCGCATCCGACCTTGTCGGAGACCATCATGGAGGCCGCCGACGTCTTCTTCGGCCAGAGCACGCATATCTACCGGCCCAGGAAGAAGGTCTGACAGGGACTCGGGGCTCGGGATTCGGGATTCGGGACTCGAGACGACGCTCCAAGCGGCAACACTGCCGCGGGCAAGATCCGGAGCGTGAGCGACGGCGACGCGTGGGGGTGGGGCCCCGCGCGGATTGAAGAATGCTGACGGTTGCTCGAGTATGGCGACGAATGGCGAGCCGACCGACTCCGAACGTCCTGCCACTGATCTCGATCCCCGCGTCGTCCGGCACCTGAAGACCGTCTCCGGGGCGCAGTGGCCGGACGTCTGGCGGAAGTACCGGCGCTGGTTCCGGTCGGTGACCGTCGGCGGCTCGCTGATGCGGCCGGAGCTGATGTGGCCGGCCGTGGCGGCGGCTGCTCTCATCTTCTACGTCGCGCCCGGTCCCATCCGCTTCCTCTGCGGCCTCTTCATCCTCGTCATCGTCTACAAGGCCATCTACATGCAGGCGCATGGCGACGGCTACTACCACGGCTACACGGATGGTGTGGACGAGGGGGTGAATCGCGTCCTCGGCCTCAGTGAGGAGGAGTCGCTGGAGCTGAAGGAACGGGCCGCGGACCTGGAGGTGGAGGAGGGGATGCGGGAGCGGTAGCGCCCAGCGCGGATCGGCGTGGGCGGGCCTGGGGGCTCGGGCAATTCCTGTTCGGCTGGCTCGCATGGCGAAGCGGGGTCTTGGCGAACTGGGTCGCACTGGTAGGCATCGTTGGCGGCGTAGCGGGGTTGCTGACGCTGGCCGCCTATCAAACCGGCGTGCTCGGTCTCGTGCAAATCATCTGTTTTGCGGTCTGGGGCTTCGCCACCGCTTTGTCGTTGCTGCGTATTCGCCAGGCAACATCACTCGTCGGCAGTGGGACGGCCGAGCCAGTCATCCAGGCGGACGGCTACGCCGCCGCGAAAGTGCAGTGTTAGGCCGCCCGGAGGAACGCCGTGAAACGGATCTCTTTTCTGGTCGCATTCGCCTTCATGGCCCTCGTCGCGCCGGCAGCGCTCGCGCGAGCCCAGCCCATGAGCGCGCCCGAAGCCCTCCTGGACAAGATGACCGGCCATTGGGTGATGACCGGCACGATCGGCAAGAAACCGACAACGCACGACGTGGACGTGGACTGGGTGCTGAAGCGCGAGTACATCCGCATCCACGAAGTGTCACGCGACACGGACGCCAGCGGCGTTGTCGGCTACGAAGCCTGGATCTATCTCGTCTGGGACGCGAAGAAGAGCGAGTACGCGATCCTGTGGCTCGACAATACTGCGGCAACCAACTTCGCGCCCGAGGGAATCGGCCACGCGAAGCCGGACGGCGACCGGATCCCGCTCGTCTTCAAGGATGCGGACGGGAGCGGTATTCACACCACCTTTGCGTACGATCGCGCGAAGGATACGTGGTCGTGGACGATCGACAACGTGGACCAGTCCGGGAAATCGTCGTCGTTCGCGAAGGTGACGCTGGTGCGGAGGAAGTAGCCACCGCATGGATGCAACGCCCGCAGGCTCATGGACGCGCCCGGCTGCTCGTTAGTCCAGTCAGCCCTACCGCCTACCGCCTGAAGCCTGTCGCCTACAAGGCGGCGTTCGAGGCCCGTGCGGCGTCGTACGCTTCGGTCTGTTCGTGCGCGTGATAGGAGCTGCGGACGAGTGGGCCGGACTCGACGTGAACGAAGCCGAGGTCGAGGGCGATCCGCTTCAGCTCGCGGAACTCGTCGGGGTGGTAGTAGCGGGTCATCGGTGCGTGGTCGGCCGACGGACGCAGGTACTGCCCGATGGTGAGGATGCTGCAGCCGACCTCGCGCAGATCGCGGAAGACCTGGACGAGCTCGTCCTTCTCCTCGCCCAGTCCCACCATCACACCCGATTTCGTCGGAATCTGCGGCGCGTAGCGGCGCGAGCGATCCAGCAGCTCGAGGGTGCGCGGGTAGCGGCCGCCGGACCGCGCCATGCGGTAGAGCCGCGGCACTGTCTCGGTGTTGTGGTTCAGGACGTCCGGGCCGGCGTCGAGCACGGCCTGGAGCGGCGCCTCCTGGCCCTGGAAGTCGGGGATCAGGACCTCGATGCGGCAGCTGCTGGTGCGCGCCCGGATCTGGCGGATCGTGTCGGCGAAGATCGACGCGCCGCCGTCCTTCAGGTCGTCCCGGTCCACCGACGTGATCACGACGTAGCTGAGATCCATCGCCTGGACCGCGTCGGCGACCCGGCCCGGCTCGGCGAGATCGAGCGTCGGCGGCCGGCCGTGCGCCACGGCGCAGTAGGCGCAGGCGCGCGTGCAGACGTCGCCGAGGATCATGAAGGTGGCCGTGCCGTGGTGCCAGCACTCGCCGATGTTCGGGCAGTGCGCCTCCTCGCAGACCGTGTGGAGCTTCAGGTCGCGCATCAGCGTCTTCAGGCGCTGGTAGCCGGGCGACCCGGGCGCCTTCACCTTCAGCCACTCGGGCTTCCGGGGGCGCGGTTCGGCGGGCAGGAGGGGAACCAGGTCGGACATAGCTTGATCTTACCTTAGGACTACGGGCTCCGGGCCCCGGGCTACAGGCTCCGGGCTTCGGGCTTCGGGCCTGATCGGACGCCCTGACCCTTGGACCGGCCGTCGCCCTTCGTATCGGTCGTTGGGGCACCGTAGCCCGCAGCCCGTGGCCTGCAGCCCTGCAGGCGCACCCCCTCGCCCTGGCGCAGCCCCGCGATCAGATAGTCCGCGAACGCCCCGGCAATCGTCTCGGACGGCGCGGCCCCGTGCGGGTCGAACCAGCGCGGAATCCAGTTGACCGCCCCGAGGATGGCGAAGGCCAGCAGCTTCGCGTCGCCGGCGGCGAAGACGCCCGTGTCCATCCCTTCCTGCAGCACCTGCCGGATGCCGCGATCGAACCGGTCGCGGCGGGCGATGACCTTCTGCAGGTGCGCGGGGGCCAGCGGCTGCAGGTCCATGAACAGCGCCGTGCCGTGGAGCTCGTCGAGAATCGTCTGGACGAACGAGACGATCAGGCGCCGGAGCTTCACCTCGGGCGGGTCGGCGCTGGCCAGCACCTCGTCGAGGAGGGCGAGCAGGATGTCGAGCGAGTACTGATGGCAGGCGTAGAGGATCTCCTCCTTGTTGCGGAAGTAGTAGTAGAGGTTCCCCTTGTTCATGTCGAGGGCGGTGGCGATCTCCTCGACGGTCGCGCCGTGGTAGCCCCGGCGCCGGAAGGCGGCCGCCGCGCTCTTCAGGATCTCGACGCGGGTGTCGCGCTGCGGGCGCGCCATCGGGCGCGCCGCGCGGGCCGCGGTCGAGGGTTGACGGGCCTGACTCACAGCCCTATACTATTTGAACGCCCGTTCAAATTTCAACCGGGGCGTCACCAGGATCTCGCACCACCAACCAGCCGCGCGCCGGCGTCGCGCTTCGTTGACGCGGCCGCACCGGGAGCCGATAATCGCGCACCATGGCATCCACGACTTCCCCGAGCCTTGTCGAATTCGAAACCCGTCCCGACCAGTACCACCACTGGAAGCTGCAGTTCGACGGCCCGGTGGCGACCCTGTCGATGGACGTGCAGGAAGACGCCGGCCTGTCGCCCGACTACAAGCTGAAGCTCAACTCCTACGACCTCGGCGTCGACATCGAGCTGGCCGATGCGCTGCAGCGCATCCGTTTCGAGCATCCCGAGGTCCACACGGTCGTCGTGACGAGCCTGAAGGAGCGGATCTTCTGCGCCGGCGCGAACATCTTCATGCTGGGGACGTCGACGCACGGCTTCAAGGTGAACTTCTGCAAGTTCACCAACGAGACGCGGCTGGCGATCGAGGATGCCAGCGAGCACTCGGGCCTGAAGTTCCTGGCCGCGCTGAACGGCATCTGCGCGGGCGGCGGCTACGAGCTCGCGCTCGCCTGCGACGAGATCTACCTCGTCGACGACGGGAACTCGGCCGTCAGCCTGCCCGAGGCGCCGCTGCTGGCGGTGCTCCCCGGCACGGGCGGCCTCACCCGCGTCGTCGACAAGCGGAAGGTGCGTCGCGACCTGGCCGACTACTTCAGCACGCTCATCGAGGGCGTGCGGGGGAAGCGGGCGGTCGAGTGGGGGCTGGTGGACGCCGTGGCGACGACCACGCAGTTCAAGGATGCGGTGGCGAAGCGGGCGGCCGAACTGGCGAAGCAGTCGGACCGGCCGGCGGCGGGGCCCGGCATCACGCTTGGCCCGCTGAACCCGCAGGTGTCCGAGAACGAAGTGAAGTACTCGTCGGTGACGCTCACGCTGCAGCGCGACCGGCGGACGGCGGAGCTCACGGTGAAGGCGCCCGAGGGACCGCAGCCCGACACGCCGGAGCAGATCCTGAAGGCCGGCGACCAGTTCTGGGCGCTGCGGGCGTTCCGCGAGCTGGACGACGCGCTGCTGCGGCTGCGGCTGAACGAGCCGG
>JAGWRA010000225.1 GCA_028876655.1 Acidobacteriota bacterium
CGACGACCGGCTCGGGACGGTCGCCGCCGGGCTGGAAGAGTCCGAGGAGCGTCTTGGTTCCGCCGATGTCGCCGGCGAGCAGCATGGGAGGAATGTACCACACGGCGGGCTCCGGGCTTCGGGCTACGGACGGGGCTCAGTAGCCTGTAGCCTGTGGCCTGTAGCCCCGTGCGGCCCGATTGACTTCCCGCCGGTTCTCCTGCATCGTGTGGACGAGCTGACCGCGCGCGCGACCTGCGACGCGCGGCCGGCGTGGACGCGTCGCGCGGCGCGTTCAGGGAGCATGGTTTGTCCGTATCGTTGTTCGATCTGCCCGCCGGCCAGCCGCTGAAGGATCACGTCGTCGTCTTCACGGGCAAGTTGTCGCTGCTGGGGCGCCGGGACGCACGCGCGCTCGTCGAGCGGCTCGGCGGCACGGCCGCCGAGGAAGTCAACGCGAAGACCACACTGCTCGTGCTGGGGGCGGAAGGTTTTCCTTCGGGCGCCGACGTGGCGCGGACCGACGGACCGCCGAAGAGCCAGAAGCTGCGGCGTGCCGAGCAGCTCCGCGAGGAGAAGGCCGCGCCCATCCGGATTCTGAGCGAGGCCGAGTTCTGCACGCTGGTCGGCCTGCCGTCGGCCGACACGCTGAAACAGCAGTACTACTCGCTGCGCGACCTGCTCTCGCTGTACGCCAGCGTCCGCGAGGATCACCTCCGCTACCTGCAGAAGTGGGGCATCATCCGCCCCGTGCTCGTCACCAACGCCGACAGCTACTTCACCTTCGCCGACCTCGGGGTCATCAAGCAGGTCAACGCCGAGCTCGAGCAGGGGACGCCGTTCCGGCGCGTGCTGAAGGCGCTGGCGCCGCCCTCACGTGACCAGGGGCAGTTGTCGTTCGACTTCCGGCTGGATGCCGCACCGGCCCGCATCATCGAGCTGCGGCGTCCGGCACCGGCTGCGGGTGCCACGCCGGCCGGGCGCCGGACGGGGCTCCTGCCGCCCCCGTCGGTCTCTTCGCCTTCGTCGGAAGTCATGGCCGAGCAGTACTTCGCCGCCGCGTCGATGCTGGACGATGGGAGCGAGGAGAACCAGGAGCGGGCGGCCGCAGCCTATCGCAAGGCGCTCGAGATCGATCCCTACCTGGTGGCGGCGCTCATCAACCTGGCGAACATCCACTACGGCCGCAACGAACTGGCCGAGGCGCAGGCGCTCTACGAGCGGGCCATCGGACTCGAGCCGGAGTTCTTCGAGGCGCACTTCAACCTCGGCAACATCTACCACGACCTCGGCCGGCTGGACGAGGCCGTGGCCTGCTACCGCGAGGCGCTGAAGCTCAATCCTGGCTACGCCGACGCCCACTTCTACATGGCGGTGGCGTGCGAGAAGGTGGGGCTGTCGGCCGAAGCGCGGCCGCACTGGAAGGCGTACCAGCGGCTGGCGCCGGACGGGGAATGGGTGGAGCTGGCGAAGGAGTTTTCGGGGGATTAGTACGAATACTCGCCCGGCGCCCGTTTCTTGGGCGTGCGGCGGAGCTTGTAGAACGTGCAGTCGAGACACCAGGCTTCGGGGTCGAAGCTGGTCGCGCCGGCGATGGGCAGCACGTCGCGGTGGCCGCAGCACTCGACGCCGCCGTTCTCGTCGGCCGGCCGGCGCCAGCGGCACGAGCGGAACCGGGCCACCGCCGGCGAGAGCCGCTCGTCGGGCTTCTGGCCGGTCGGTTCCGGGTCGGTCGCGTGCCCGGTGAAGGGATCGGTCATCGTGTTTCGCTCTGCCTGCTGCTGAACTCGATCGCCTGCTCGATGGCGGCGAAGGATCTGCGCTCCTCGGGCGAGACGAGCGTCAGGGCCGTCCCTTCCTTCTGCGAGCGGCCCGTGCGCCCGACGCGGTGCACGTAGCTGTCGAGGGCGTCGGGGACGTCGTAATTGACGACGTAGCGGATGTCGTCGATGTCGAGGCCCCGCGCCGCGATGTCGGTGGCGACCAGCACCGAGTACTTGCCGGACCGGAAGCCTTCGACCGACGCCTGCCGCCGTTCCTGCGACCGGTCGGCGTGCAGCGCCGTGGCCCGGATGCCCGAGCCCGACAGCCGCAGCGCCAGCCGCTCGGCCCCCCGCTTGGTCCTGACGAACACCAGCACCGGTCCCGGCGTCCGCCGCAGGAACCCGGCCAGCCAGCCCGCCTTCTCGGCGGCCGGCAGCGCGTGGTACTCGTGGGTGATCGTGCGGGCCGCCGCGCTGGTCCCGCCGACCTGCACGTACTTGGGATCGTGGATGATCTCCTTGGAGAGGTCGACGATCTCCTGCGGCATGGTGGCCGAGAAGAGCAGGGTCTGCCGCTTGGCCGGCAGCGCCTGGATGATCCGGCGCACGTCGGGCCAGAAGCCCATGTCCATCATCCGGTCCGCCTCGTCCAGCACCAGCACGCTGACGTTGTCGAGCTGGGCGTTCCCCTGGCGCATGTGATCCTGCAGCCGGCCCGGGGTGGCGACCAGCACGTCGGCGCCTGCCTTCAGCGCCCGCTCCTGCGGATCCATCGCGACGCCGCCGTAGATGGCGAAGCTGGTGACGTTGGTGTGGTACGAGAGCCCGTGCAGGTCGTCCTCGATCTGGACCACCAGTTCGCGCGTCGGCGCGAGGATCAGGGCCCGGCTGTGCGGAGCCGGCGGTTCGGTGACGAGCCGATGCAGGATCGGCAGCAGGAACGCCAGCGTCTTGCCCGTGCCCGTCTCCGCGCAGGCAATCAGGTCGTGGCCGCCGAGGCCCAGCGAGATGACCGCGCTCTGGATCGGGCGGGTTTCCTTGTATTTCAGGTCCTCGAGGCCGCGCATGATGCGGTCGTCGAGACCCAGTGAAGCGAATGGAATCGGCGTCAGGTCGACGTCGGCCGGGACCAGCGTGGTCACGGGGGACGTCGGCGGGACAGTCCGGGCGGTCTGCGTCTGACGGCGTGGCTGGCCCCGCCGTGGCCGGCGACTGCGCCCCTGTCGGGATTGTGGTGCTTCTGGACTCAAAACTGGCTAGCGCGTGCGGAACGTGATGATCCCGCGGACCGGATCGTACGGCGAAACGCCGACGGTCACCCGGTCGCCAGGAACGACCTTGATGCGGAAGCGGCGCATACGGCCGCTCAGCTGCGCGAGGACCTCGTGGCCCGCGTCGCACTGGACACGATACAGGCCGCCACTGTGAACGGCGACCACCGTGCCCTGCATGTCAATCAGATCGTCCTTGCTCAACGGCTAGATATCCTTTCTGTCGCTGTCGATGGATGAAAAATCTGCGGGCTACTTCAATAATTGTGCCACATTCAGGCAAGATCTGCAATGGAGCCCAGCCGCTCGACGGCTTCCTGAACCTGCCGGGCCAGGGCGCCGTAATCCTCCCCGCGCAGCCGGAGCGGCGGGCCGAACGTCACGCGGACGCGGCCCGGCTTCGCCATGAACGCCCCCGGGCCCAGCACCCGGTGCAGCCCCTCGATCCGCACCGGCACGACCGGCACCTCCAGCTTGGAGGCCAGCATGCCGATGCCCGGCATGAAGGGGCCGAGCGCATCGGAGTCGGCGCGCCGCCCCTCGGGAAAGATCAGGATCGACTGACCGCGGCTCACCAGCTCTTCGCCGATGTAGCGCAGGGTCTGGCGGGCGCCGGCCTCGCGCTGGGGCAGCGGGAAGGCGTTGAAGAGCCCGGCCGCCAGCCAGTAGTTCAGGCTGTTGGTGAACCAGGCCCGCCGGCCGTACTGGGCCGGGAAGAAGTGCGGCTTGAAGAACTCCTTGGCCATCGCCGTGGCCACGCGGTACCGCCACGGCCGCGGCAGGGCCGCGAGCACGACGGGCGCATCCATGTAGCTCTGGTGGTTCGCGGCGAAGATCACCGGGCCGTCGAGCGCGGCCAGGTGCTCGCGCCCCTCCACGGTCAGCCAGGCGAACGCCCGCGTCAGCGGCAGCAGCCACACAGCCAGGTTCGCGCGGCGCACCAGGCGCGGGATCGCCCGCTGGTTCCAGGAGGGGAACTCGATGACCTCGGGCGCTGCGGCGGCGGCCGCGGCGCCCGGCTCCTCGACCATCTTCCGCAGGTCGTCGATGCTGCGGGCGCCGGTGAAGATCCCTTCGTCGAGGCGGGTCTGGAAGGCGTCTTCGAGCGCGCTCATCAGCTCGACGCGCTCGAGCGAGCTGAGGCCGAGCTCCTCGATGGTCGTCCCCGGCGACAGGGTCCGCCCGCCGGCGTACTTCGCGAGCAGCGCCTCGAGGCTGCGCGGCTCGCCGACCGGAGCGGCCGCGGGCAGGCCGCCCGTCGCCACCCACTGCTTGATGGCCGCCCGCTTCAGCTTGCGCGTTCCTTCCGTGCGCGGCAGGGCGTCGCCCGGCCAGGCGAGGGCCCGCCGCACCTTCTGGTGATCCTCGAGCTGCGCGTTGGCCTGCTGGACGATCCGATCGACGGCATCGGGACCGGTGCCCGGCTCGAGCACCAGCACCGCGTGCACCCGCTCCTCGCCGCCCACCGCCAGGCCGACGACGGCCGACTCGCGGACGCCGGGCAGGGCGTTCAGTACCCGCTCGACGTCCTCGGGGAAGACGTTCAGCCCCTCGGGCGTGACGATCATCTCCTTCTTGCGGCCGCGGATGAACAGCCGCCCCTGATCGTCGAGTTCGCCGATGTCGCCGGTGTGGAACCATCCGTCCTCGAACGCGCGCCGGGTCTCCTCGTCGGCGTGGAAGTATCCCGACGTGACGTTGTCCCCCCGCACCAGGATCTCGCCATCGTCGGCAATCCGGACCTCGACGCCGCCGATGGCCTTGCCGACCGATCCCTGCCGCGTGCCGAAGAGCGGGTGATTCAGGCTGACGATCGGCGCCGTCTCGGTGAGGCCGTACCCCTGGATGACGAGGAAGCCGAGCCGCGACCAGAACTGCTCCAGCTCGGTCTCGAGCGGCGCGGCTCCGACGACGAAGCTCCAGAACTTCAGGCCGAACAGCCGGTGGACCCGCCGGTAGCGCCACCAGCGCCGCGCGACGTGTTCTACGGCGCGTGGGGCCCCACCCCCACGCGCTCGCGCTCGGCGGCTCGGCTCCGCCTCGCGTCCCTCCGGCGCCTCGCGCGGGCCGCGGGCGCCAGGCTCCACGCGCAGCAGGTGCTCGCGCAGCACGTCGAGGATCTTCGGCACCGACACCAGGACGGACACGCGCCGCGACCGGATCTGGTCCACGATTTCCGCCGGGTTGTAGCCGCGCGTGAACACCACCGTGCCGGGCAGCATGGGCGGCACGAAGGTGGCCATGGCCTGTCCGAACATGTGGCTGAGCGGCAGCAGGTTCAGGAAGCGCAGCGGGAAGAACGGGCGGCCGAACTTCCGGTACTTCCGGACCTCGCGCTCGATCGGGACGATGTTGGCCAGGATGTTCCGGTGGGTGATGACGACGCCCTTGGGTTCGGCCGTGGCCCCCGACGTGAAGATGATCTCCGCGACGTCGTCGCGCGTGAGGGCGACCGGCGGCACCGGACCGTCCTCCCACGCCAGCTCGGCGAAGCGCCAGGTCTCGGCGCCGGCGAATGTGTGCAATCCGCCCGCGGCCGGCGGGGGGACGTCGTCGCCGACCAGCACGATCCGGGCCTCGACGATCGCGCGAACGCGCTCGAGGAACGACGCCGACGCGCGGTAGTCGATCGGGACGGCGACGATGCCGGTCAGCAGGCAGCCCCAGAGCGCGACGAGCCATTCCGGGCGGTTCTCGCCCCAGAAGATGACCTTGTCGCCCTTCGCGAGGCCGGCGGCCTGGAGGCGAGCGGCGAACCCGCGCGCCGCGGCGCCGACCTCCCGGTAGGTGTGGCGCCGCGTCCGGTAGCCGTCGTCGTAGACGAGGAACTCGCCGCGGGATCGCGCGAGGTCGCGGAAGAAGTCGACGAGCGTCTCGCGGACCATGGGTGAATTATGATGTATCGAGCAATCAGCCGTCAGCTCGAACCGTTCCCCCTGCTCCGCGGGAGCCGCGATCCCGATCTGCCATGCCTGTACCTCCGCCGCGCCCCGGCATCAGCTCGCTGCACGAGACCTTCCTGCAGGCGGCCCTGCGCCGGTTCTTCGAGCGGGCGTCGTTCGACGTCGAGCCGGTGCTCGCCGACGCGGGCGACGGGCGGCTGGCCGTCGAAACGGCCGAGCACGACTGCCTGCTGACCGTCCGCTGGTTCGGCACGCTGTGCGTGCTGCGGGTGCCGCCGCGCCGCCCCTTCTCGGTCCACGAGGTGCGGCTGGCGCGGGCGATCGGATCGGTGCTCGAGGCGCGCTACCGGGCCATCTTCAGTCCCCACATGATGGCCGAGGAGCGCGAGCTGTTCCGCGGCGCGCTGGAGGACCGCTACATCGGCGCCTTCCTCGAAGGCGGCCACCGCCGCGATTCCGGCGACCGGCTGGCCGACAACGTGGCGGCGGCCCTCGAGGTGCTGCGCGTGGCCGCGCTCTCGACCTACGAGAACCGGCCGATTTCGACTGGCGTGCTGCTGCTCGGCGAGCCGTACGAGCCGCTGATCGGCGGCCGGGCGCCGGCGGCGCTGCCGCCGCAGTCCTTCGCCGGGTCGCTCACGGCGATCCGCAGCTTCTACCGGCTGGCCGACGGCGTGCACACGCTGTTCCTGGTGAGCACCGACGGGGCGCTCCTCGACATCATCGACGTGGCGCGCTGGGCCCGGGAGTTGCACCCGGGCCAGGCCATCGTCGACGTCCCGTGTCCCAACACGTACAAGTCGCACGCTCAGGCGACGATGAACGGGCGCGACGTCTGCGTGGTGCTGAGTCCGTCGCAGGAGATGAAGGTGTTCGCCGAAGGAGCGCCGGCCTTCAGCTTCCACAACGCGAACTGGCACCTGCTGGACGTGCGCGCCAAGTACGACGAATGGGTAGCGGCGGTCGGCGAGCCGGGGCTCGCCGACCGGCTGTTCCAGACGGCGCTCGATCTCGCGGACCTGCGGGAGGGGGCGCTGTTCGTCGTGCTGCGCGACGCCGACGCGAGCGTCGGCGAACTGGTGGCGCCGGCCGACCGGCTGGACACGGCGGCGAGCCGCGCCGACGTCGTCAGCCCGTCGCGGCGCGATCTGCTGTATCTTCTGACCGGCCGCTCGGTCACCGATCTCGACCCGAGCGTGCTGGCGGCGCTCGCCTCGCTCGACGGCGCCATCGTCGTCGATCGGGCCGGCCGGCTGCTGGCGGCCGGGGCGATCCTCCGCCATCCGCCGTCGGTGGAAGTGTCGTGGCTCGTGGAAGGGGCGCGGACGACGGCGGCGATTGCGGCGAGCCGGTTCGGCCCGGTGCTGAAGGTCAGCGAGGACGGGATCATCACCTTTTTCGACGGAGAACGGATATGGGACATCTGAGGGCTCCGGGCTACGGGCGACGGGCGACGGAGAACGAGCTGCGGGCTTCAGGCTTCGGGCTCCGGGCTGCGGGCGCCTGCGGTGCGATCGTTCTCGGCCTGCTGTTCCTGGCCCCGCTGCCTCGCGCCATGGCGGCACAGGCCCCGGCCGCGGCAGCGGCCGCTGAACCGGCGCCGGGCCCGGTCTGGCCGCGGCTGTCGCCGGCCGAACGCGACCAGGTGATGACGTTCGGCGAGGACTTCAAGGCGTTCATGACGAAGGCCAAGAGCGAGATGACCTTCGTGCACGAGGCGATCGGGTACGCCGAGGCGCACGGCTTCAAGCGGTGGTCGCCGGACGTCCCGAAAGCGGCCCTCACGCCGGGGTCGCGCTGGTACGCCGTGAACCGCGACCGGACGATCGCGCTCTTCGTCATCGGCCGCGATCCGGTGACGAGCGGCACGCGGATCGTCAACGCGCACATCGACGCCGTCCGCATCGAGCTGAAGCCGAAGCCGTTCCGGACCAGCTTCGACGTCGAGATGATGGTCACCCAGCCGCACGGCGGCCTGAAGAACTACCAGTGGGTGAACCGGCCGCTGGCACTCATCGGGCGGATCGACAAGACCGACGGCAAGACCATCTGGGTGGACATCGGCAACGATCCGGGCGACCCGGTGTTCGTCATCCCGGACCTGGCGCCGCACGTGGACAAGGACTTCCGCGACCGGAAGAGCCACGACGTCATCGGCACCGAGGAGATGCGACCGATCCTCGCGATGACCGCGCGGGACGCGATGGCGGCGCTGAAGGCGAAGTACGGCGTCACCGAGTCCGACTTCCTGTCGGCCGATCTGCAGCTCGTCCCGGCCGACCCGCCGCGCGACGTCGGCCTCGATCGGCAGCTGATGGGGCTCTACGGCGACGACGACCGGTTGAGCGGTTACGCGAACATCCGCGCCATTGCCGAGGTGACGGTCCCCGAGAAGACCGCCATCGCCTACTGCGTGAACAACGAGGAAGTGAACTCGTGGGACACCGGGGTCCAGTCGCAGTGGTTCAGCACGCTGGTGGCCGAGATCATCAACGTGCAGGAGGGGCGCTACGACGAGCTGATGCTGCGCCACGCCTACGAGCACTCGCAGGCCCTGGAATCGGACTGCACGACGGCCCTCAATCCGCTGTTCCCGCAGCCGCAGGACCCCGTGGCCGCCTCGCGGCTGGGCTGGGGGCTGGCCGTGAAGGAGTACGGGTCGGGCAAGCAGGCGCTGTCGGAGTACTTCGCGAAGGTGCGGCGGATCTTCGACGACAACGGCGTGCTGTGGCAGACCCACTCGTACAAGGCCGGCTACGGCGGCGGCACGATCGCCCAGTGGTTCGCGAACGCGAACATCGACGTGATCGACGTCGGCGTCGGCATCCTGAGCATGCACTCGCCGATGGACATCTCGTCGAAGGCCGACCTCTGGGAGCTGTACCGCGGCTTCAAGGCGTTCCTCGGCGCGCCTATGGCCCCGGCCGCGGCCGCCGCGCGATGATGCACCGTTCGTGATTCCCGCGAAACCGGGAATCCAGTAAGCTGAAAGGACCCGCGGGCCCTGTCGTCGCCCGGCGGGCCTCGAAGGACCGTCTCGAAGGACCATGCGTATTTTTCTGACCGGGGCAACCGGATACATCGGATCGGCCGTGCTCGACGCGCTGGTGCGCGCCGGCCACGACGTCACCGCGCTCGTGCGCGACAACGAGAAGGCGGCCCGCGTCACCGCCCGCGGCGGCCATCCCGTCGTCGGCAACCTCGGCGAGCCGGAGTCGTACCGGGCCGCGGCGGAGGCCCAGGACGGCTACATCCACACCGCGTTCGAGTCCTCGCCGCGCGGTCCCGCCGTCGATCGGACGGTGCTCGACGCCCTCATCGCCGCCGTGCGCCGCCCACGGACCGCCGGAGCGGAGGCGACCAACGGCCGGTTCCTGATCTACACCTCGGGCGTCTGGGTGCTCGGCAACACGCCGGAGCCCGTGTCGGAGAGCGCCGACGTGAATCCGATCGCCATCGTCAACTGGCGGCCGGAGCACGAGCAGCTCGTCCTCGACGCCACCGGCAACGGCGCGCGCACGGTCGTCATCCGCCCCGGGATCGTCTACGGCGGTTCCCGCGGCATCGTCGGCGACCTGTTCCGATCGGCCGTCAACGGGCTGGTGCGCGTCGTCGGCGACGGCAGCAACCGGTGGGCGCTCGTCTACGACCGCGACCTCGCCGACCTCTACGCCCGCCTCGCCGGCAACGCGAGCGCCACGGGCATCTACCACGCCAACGACGAAGGCGACGAGCGGGTGAACGACATCGTCGAGGCGATTGGCCCCTACCTGCACACGCGCCCCGACGTGCGCCACGTGCCGATCGACGAGGCCCGGACGAAGATGGGGCCGTACGCCGACGCGCTGGCGCTCGATCAGGTGGTGCGCAGCCCGCGGGCCCGCGCCCTGGGCTGGTCACCCACCCTTCACTCGGTCGCCGGCAACGCCGCCCGTCTGCTCGAGGAGTGGCGGGCGGGGCAGGGGGACTGAGAATCCCCAATCCCGAATCCCGAGCATCGTCAGGGAGGAAGTCTATGACCCTACGGATGGCGACCCCGGTGGCGGCAGCCGCGGTGCTGGCGCTGGTGATGGCCGGACCGGCGGCGGCGCAGATGGACCACAGCATGCACGCGGCCATGGAGCGGCCCCCCGCAGCGGCCGGCCAGATGGCCGACAACCCGAAGCTGCCGGCGATGGAGCAGACGGCGCGCGCCCGGCTGGATCACTCCCCGCGGCACGGCGAGTGGGATAACGTGACGATGGCCGACGGCTCGGTCGTGAAGACCTGGGTGTCGTACCCCGAGGTCAGCACGAAGGCGCCGGTCGTCATCGTCATCCACGAGATCTTCGGGCTGAGCGACTGGATCCGCTCGGTGGCCGATCAACTCGCGGCCGAGGGCTTCGTTGCCGTGGCACCCGATCTGATCTCCGGGAAGGGGCCGAACGGTGGCGGCAGCGACTCGGTGGATCGGGACGGCGCGGTCAAGCTCGTCTCGGCGCTCCCGCGCGACGTCGTCAACAGCCGCCTCGACGCAGTGCGGGCCTGGGCGCTGAAGCTGCCGGCCGCCGACGGGCAGGTGGGCGTCGTCGGCTTCTGCTGGGGAGGGACGTCCAGCTTCGCCTACGCCGCGCATCAGCCGGGACTGGGGGCCGCAGTCGTCTACTACGGCACGTCGCCGACCGAAGACGCGCAGCTCGAGGCCATCAAGGCGCCGGTGCTGGCGTTCTATGGCGGCAGCGATGCCCGCGTCGGCGCCACGGTGCCGGCGACCACTGACGCGATGAAGCGGCTGGGGAAGTGGTACGAACCCCACATGGAGACCGGCGCCGGACACGGGTTCCTGCGGGCGCAGGACGGGATGAACGGCGCGAACATGCGCGCGACCGAGCAGGCCTGGCCGCGGACGATCGCGTTCTTCAAGGCGAACCTGAAGTGAGCTGACGCTCACCGGCTACAGGCTACAGGCTACAGGCCACGGGCCACAGGGCTCCGGGCTACGGACCCGAAGGGGCTTGCCGGACGCAACCTCCGGGGCACCGTAGCCTGTAGCCCGCAGCCCGTCGCCTTCGTAGTCATCCCACCGTCACGAAGCCCTTCACGGCTTCACGCCTCGAAGCAGATAGTTGTACCGGCCCAGATTCATCCACAGGATCGTCATCAGGCGCGCGCGGCTCCAGATCGGCCCGCGGACAATCAGCGAGAGCTTGTCGTAGTAGGCCGCGAGAGCGGGGTCGGTGAGTTGATTTGTGCCCGTCCGGAGCGTGTCGAGATAGCCATCCGGGATCGTCCGTTCGAAGTGGCCGATGCGGGAATGAGGCAGGGCAGGCAGTCTGGCGAGCAGCGGGTCGCTGAGGCCGAGCGGGTCGACCACGTGCACGCGAGCGCCCGCGTAATAACCGAACATTCCGATGCCCGCATAGACCACGAGACGGTCCTGGGCCTTGCTCGCGGCCCGGCCATCAGTGGCCGAGACATATCGGGGCCACGGCCGTCCGGGGCTCTCCAGCAGGCCGGTCGACGGGTAGTAGTAGGCCCACTCGTCCGCAACCCCGCTGGGACGGATGACCTGCTCGCCGGCGGGTCCGGGCTGGTAGTTCGCCGAAAGGACCGCATGCGGCGCCGCCAAGCCGGCGACCAGCAAAACGCCCAACGCCGCCGGCCACTGCGATTCGAGCAGCGGCCTGCGGCAGCGTACCACCAGCAGGATGGCCCAGATGAGCGGCGCGGTCAGAAAGCGACCGCTCATGAAATCGCCGCCGATCGCCACCAGGTACATGAGGTACAGAACCGTGCCGAGCGCGGGCGCCCATTCCGGCGCCCCTTCGATCCAGGGTACCGCGATGCCGAGGGCGATGACGAGCGGCGTCACCGGATCGAAGGCCGCGGAGTCGATCAGGTAATGCACGCCATGGTAGACGAGAGTGAGCAAGGGGGTACCGGAGCCGAGCTTGGCGTACGCGGTATTCGGAAACGGAAACCCGTAGTAGATCAGCGAGAAGACCTCCCACGCCACCAACGGTGTCGCAGCCAGCACGGCCATCAGCAGCGCCCGGCGAGTGCGGAGCCGCCACGCGACGAGGACGAGAGGCGGCAGAACCAGCAGTGTCGCGTCGGGCCGCGTGATGGCGAGCAGGGCGGCCACCATCACAGGGACGGATAGCGAGCCCCCTCGCTCTGCTTTCCAGTACGCCAGGAGAAACAGGACGAGCAGCAGGTGCGTGAGGGGGTTCTCGAGGCCGGACGTCGAGAAATCGACGAACGCACGCGAGAAGAGCAGCGCCCCCAGCGCCAGGACCATCAGGACGTTCGAGGCGGCAACGCGCAAGCCGATCAGTCCGAAGGTGACGAGGCCAGCACACATCGAGAGTGCCAGCGACGTGTAGTACGGCTCGTGCGTGAATCGGTAGAAGGCCGCCACGACGAACAGCCAGAGCGGACTGGTGAACGTCTGAACGCGCTCGTCGACATTCC
>JAGWRA010000226.1 GCA_028876655.1 Acidobacteriota bacterium
ACGAGGCTCGCTTCACTCGCTCGCCTTTCGCGGCTCGCTCCGTTCCGCTCGCGCCGGGGATCGTGGGGCCCCTTGGCCCGCCGTAGCGGCCTCTGTGCTCTGGACCGCGAAGGCGGCTACCCCACGAAGCTCACTTCACTCGCTCGCCTTTCGCGGCTCGCTCCGGGCATCGATTGGGTGGCGGGGACCCCTGCACCCCGCCAGGCTCGCTTCGCTCAGCGGGGCCCTAGGCCCGCTTCCGCTCCGCTCGCGCGCGCCCGAGTGCGCCGGCGGGGACAATTAGCAAGTATACGTGACCCCGGGAGCCGGGACCAAGCGCCGGCCGTGTCACCGCGGATCCCCTGCAATCGGCCACCTCCGGCCCGTGGCCCGCGGCCGGCGTTCAACGGCTGAGGCAGATCCCCTGCTGACTAGCAGGCATCCTTTCAGTCCCCTGTCCGTGATACGCTCCTGCTCCATTCTCCGGCCGCCGAACCCCGGGCTGTGGTTGCCCGCGGCGCCCGCGGTCGGCACGCGAGGCCGCATGCGTTCACGATCTTTCGCCGTCGGGCTCCTCGTCCTGGCCGGCTTTCTCGTCGCGGCCACTCCGGGCTGGACGCAGGACCGCGACGATCGCCCCCTCATTACCGCCGTCATTCCGACTTTCGCGCCGCCGCCGCAGGCATCGACGCTGCTCATCGAAGGCGACGGATTCCAGCGCGCGGGACGACGGCCACCGGTGGCGGTGGTCGCCATCGGGACGTCGGAGGGCCGGCTGCTGCCGCTCCAGATCCTCAGCATCAGCGAGCATGCCATCCGCGTCCAGCTCGGCGCCGTGACGCCCGGCACCTGGCCGCTCGTCGTTCGCCTCACGCACGACCGTGACGGCGACGAGGGGCCGTTCGATCGATTCAGCGTGACGTTCGGTGCGACCGGCCCGCAGGGGGCGACGGGGGCCACCGGTGCGATCGGGCCGATGGGTCCGATCGGACCTGTCGGTCCCGCCGGTCCCACGGGCGCCACCGGCGCGGTCGGTCCCGCCGGTCCGACCGGCGCCACCGGCCCCGCCGGTCCGGCAGGGCCTACCGGGGCCGCCGGCCCCGTCGGTCCGGATGGCGCGGAAGGATCTGCCGGTCCACAGGGACCCCCGGGTCCCGCCGGGCCGCAGGGACCTCCAGGCCCGCAAGGGCCAGCAGGCCCCGCGGGATCGGGTGAGTGATGCGGCGCCCTGACTGGCGCGCGATCCAACCCGCAGAGATGGTTGGCGCTTCGAACGTGTTCCGGAGAGATTCCATGCTGAGAAGGACTGCTGTCGGCCTCGCCGTTGTCACGATGCTCGTCGGATCGGCGTCTCTCGGACGGGCTCAGGAGAATCGGCGCCTGACCATCACGGGCGCGATGGTGCAGGGGACGACGATCGAGATCGATGGCCACGGCTTCCGTCCGCGCGGCACGCGCGATCCGCTGCCGCTGGTCTCCATGGGCGGTGGTGCGAACGGTTCGCTGCAGCCGCTGGCCGTCGATCCGTCAGCGACCGACAGCCGGATCGTCGCGCAGCTGCCGACGCCGGCGCCGGCCGCCGGCTCGTACCGGCTCTTCGTCTACCGCGGCCACGACCGCGGCCGTCGCGACAACGACGGACCGTCGGCGACGATCGACGTCACGATCGGAACCGCCGGCCCCGTGGGTCCCATCGGCCCGACCGGCGCGGTCGGTCCCGTTGGTCCCATGGGACCGATCGGGCCAGCGGGGCCTGCCGGTCCGACCGGCGCGACCGGTCCCGCCGGTCCCGCGGGCCCCACGGGCCCCGCGGGTCCCGCCGGCCCGGCGGGGGCCCAGGGGCCGCAGGGTCTGGCGGGCGCCCAGGGATTGCAGGGTCCTCCAGGACCGCAGGGGCCGCAAGGTCCGGCTGGCCCGGAGGGGCCGCAGGGGCCGCAGGGCCCCGCGGGCGCCGGCTTCCCGGCTCCCTATTTCCGTGACGCCATCACGCAGCAGATCGAACCGATCAACGACACCGACTCGGCGTACGTCGAAATCGGCACGCTGCTGAACAT
Source organism: Acidobacteriota bacterium (assembly GCA_028876655.1). Classification (GTDB taxonomy): domain Bacteria; phylum Acidobacteriota; class Vicinamibacteria; order Vicinamibacterales; family CAVVIG01; genus JAGWRA01. Next base: position 2,034 of record JAGWRA010000226.1, read on the forward strand.
GCCGTACGCCGTCAACCTGGTGAGCGTCCAGAACGTGGGGCCCGCCGGGTCGACGTCGCCGGACTTCACGAGCTTTGCGGAGGAGTACGACAAGCGTCTCTGCCCGACGAGCGATGGCACGTCGTGCCGCCAGTACTTCAGGATCTACTTCCCCTACAGCTCGTGCCAGTGGAACAACGCTCAGTACCAGCTGACGTTCCAGTACTCGTTGCCGGGCTACACGGGTCCGACGTCAACGATTACGCTCAACAGCAACAACTGGTGTGCTGAATACGGCGTGAACGCGCCGCCGCCGCCGGTGGTCGCCAACGTCACGCCGACGTCGGTGATCCTCGGCCAGCCGATTCAGCTCCACATCAGCGGCACCGATCTCTTCGCGGGCGGGCAGCCGCACGCGATCATCAACGGCACCTCGCTCGATGCCAACGTCGTCGTGATCGACGCCAGCGACATCGTCGTGGCCGTGCCGACTGACGTGGTGAACCGTTCGACGACGTCGCTGTCGATCGTCATACAGACGGGCGGCGGGGTATCCATCGAGGTGACGATTCCGGTCAACAACCAGACCGGCCTGTGACGTCTGCGGCTCGCGCGGCGGGTGTGCTGGACGATGCAGGTGAGACGCGGAAGCGCGGGCGGGCGCCCGCGCTTCCGTCGAGCCTAGCGGCGGCGGCCGCCCTTCGCCTTGCGCGCGGCCTTGCGGGCCGCCTTCCTCGGGGCGCTCTTCTTCTTCGCCGTGCGGCGTGCCGCCTTCTTGACCGGCCGGCTCTTCTTCGCCGCCTTGCGCGCGCCCTTCCGCGCCGGCTTCGCGGCCTTCTTTGCCGCCTTCTTCACCGGTCTGGCCGCCTTCTTCGCGGCGCCCGTCTTCTTCTTCGCGCCCGCCGCCTTCTTCGCGGGCTTCCGGGCGCCTGCCGCGGCCTTGCGGGTCCGACCGGCGCCGGCCGGTCGCGCGGCAGCCGCGGCGGCCGGCACGTCGATGGTCTCGAATTCAGCGAACTCGATCACCACCGGCTCTTCCTCGGCCTGACCGGGCCCGCCCGTCGTGTCGAGCCCCTCGTCGCCGAAGTCGTCGTCATCCAGGAATCCGCCGAAGCCGCCATCGTCATCCATGGGAACCTTCCTCTGAAATGCTGCGATCGCGTGTGCGACGCGCTCCAGCTGTCCCTTCAGCGGAAGACGGAGCGCAGACTGCGGTTAGTCTGACGTTCCGCGTGGCGGCCGTCAAGCCGGATTGCGGCCGGCCGGGCGTGCCGTCCTAGTGCTGCGCGACGATGTCCGAGAGGGCCGGGACGGTGATCGTCTTCTTGCCGTCCTTTTCGGCGACTTCGCCCTTCATCTCGACCGTGCTGGCCAGGAACTTCTGCAGTTGCGCGTTGTCGTGGGCCGTCAGGGGACCCTCGATCTGGTAGTAGGTGCCATCGGCCGCCAGGATGGCCAGCGGATAGCCCTTCTTCGCGCAGGAGACCGCGCACGACCGGTGCGCCTGGCCGGTCCCCTTCTTGCCGTGCCCCTCGTAGCACATGATGGTGATGACTTCGCCCTTCACGGTCGTCACTTCGGCCGCGGCCGGCAGGGCCAGGCCCGCCACCATCGCTCCCGCCGCCGCCAGAACGAGCACCCGCCGCAGGTTCATCGCGTTCATCTCTTCCTCCTCGTCCGGTCGGGGCTCTGCCCCGAACCCCGGCTCCCTTCGTTGCGCTCGCGACCCGGCTCGCTCCACTCCGGTCGCGGGCGCGCCGTGCGCGCCATTGGGCGCGTGGCTCTGCCCCGAACCCCCGCCTGCGCGCGACGCGCTGCGGCGGCGTGATTTCCGCGATTATATCGTGGAGCGAGCGATCAGGGGACAATCGCCCGCCACCGTCCCTCATCCAGGACGAAGCGGGTTTCGGGCGGGCTGTCGCCCGGGTAGGGCTCGGGATTCAGGGGGTCGCCCGGGAGCAGCAGCATCTTCCGGCCGTCGATGTCGTACGGCATCGGCTGCATGCGGACGATCGGCTGCCTGGGCAGCCAGTCGAGGATGGCGGCGATCGAGTCGAACCGCGAGAGGTCCTGCAGCGTGCGCCAGGTCGGCGGCGCCAGCACGATCTCGTCGCGCCGGCAGAGGTCGAGCGCACCGGCCGCGGTCATCCACCGGCTCTCGGTCGTCTCCAGCGAGTCGTGCAGCGGGACCTGGCCGTCCGGCATGCACGCGACGAAGAACCGGGTGTCGAACCGCTTGGGCTCGATGACCGGCGTCACCCAGTGCGAGAGCGGCCGGAGCGCGTGCAGCGCGAGCCGCAGCCCTTCGGCGTCCACGATCGACCGCAGCGAGCGCCCGCCCGAGTGCAACGCGTGGCGGTGCTCGTCGAAGCGCACGCGCGTTGCCGGATCGGTCGTGACGATGAACTGGCCCGTGCGGTCGCGGGCGAGCAGGACGCCGGCCTCTTCGAAGAGCTCACGCATCGCCGCGACGTGATACGACACGCCGACGTCGGGACGGTTCACCAGATCCGCGAAGTGCGTCCGCGCCATGTCGGCGCCGTCGCACCACTCGTCGGCGTCGGTCGCCCGGTCGGCCTCGTCCACCCGTCCGCCGGGGAAGACGAACGCGCCGCCGAAGAACGACGTCCCGCGGGTGCGGCGCACCATGAGGATGTCGGGCGGCGTCCGTTCGGGCGCTCCGGGCCGATCGCGGAGCAGGACGACGGTGGCGGCGGGACGGGCGGGGGCGGGGTCAGTCATGGGCGAGTCACGGACGGAAGACGTCATGAGTTATGAGTCTTGAGTCATGAGTGAGGGGCGCCAGGCTCCGGGCTGCAGGCTACCGGGCTGAAAAGAGAGCAATACCCATTGCGCATTGCCCGTTGCTCATTGCGACCGCGGGCCACGGGCATGGTCGATCTTATACTGAGACCCTATGTCCAGACCCTTTCGCTCCACCCGTGTCGTGTTGTGTGTCGCGCTGCTGCTGGTCGTGGCCGGCGCGGCGTCGGCGCAGGCGCCGGTCAGCTATCGCCTGACGTTCCCCGCGCCGGAGCATCACTGGATGCAGGTGGAGGCGACCTTCCCCGACGCCGGCCGCACGCCGCTGCACGTCTACATGAGCCGGACCTCGCCCGGCCGCTACGCGCTGCACGAGTTCGCCAAGAACGTCTACGACGTGCAGGCCTTCGACGGCGCCGGCCAGCCACTCGCAGCCGTCCACTCGCAGCCGTACGAGTGGGACGTGCAGAGCGGCGATGGGACGGTGAAGGTCAGCTACCGGGTGTACGGCGACAGGGTCGACGGCACGTACCTGGCCGTTGACACGACGCATGCGCACATCAACATGCCGGCCGCACTGATGTGGGCCGGTGGATTGGACATGCGGCCGATCCGTGTCGAGTTCGTCCCGCCGGCCGGATCGCACTGGAAGGTCGCGACGCAGCTGCACCCGACCGCGGACCCGTTCGTCTTCACGGCCGGCAACCTGCAGTACCTGATGGACAGTCCGGCCGAGTTCGGCACCTTCCTGCTGCGGACCTTCACCGAAGGCGGGCGGACGTTCCGGATCGCCTTGCACGAGCAGGGGACGGCCGCCGAAGCCGACGCCTTTGCCGCCGACGTCCACAAGATCGTCCGGCAGGAAGGGGCCGTCTACGGCGAGTTCCCCGACTACGAGCCGGGCACCTACACGTTCCTGTCCGACTACCTGCCGTGGGCCGACTTCGACGGCATGGAGCACCGGAACAGCACGGTGATGACCTTCCGCGGATCGCTGGGGAATCCGGAGCAGCGGATCGAAATCCTGAACACCGTCGCCCACGAGTTCTTCCACTGCTGGAACGTCGAGCGGATCCGGCCGGCGGGGCTCGAGCCGTTCAGCTTCCTGCACCTGAACATGGCGAGCAGCCTGTGGCTGGCCGAGGGCTTCACGAGCTACTACCAGACCGTCTTCATGCAGCGCGCCGGGCTGGCGACGATGGCCGACACGGCACAGGCCTACGAGCGGGTGGTGAACGCGGTGACGAACGGATCGGGACGTCAGGTCCGGACGGCCGAGCAGATGAGCCAGATGGCGCCGTACATCGACGGCGGCCAGCCGATCGACCGGACGAACTGGTCGCGCACGGTCATTTCCTACTACACCTGGGGCGACGCCATCGGGCTGGCGCTCGACCTCTCACTGCGCGAGCGGTCGAACGGCCGCCTGACGCTCGACGATTTCATGCGGGCGATGTGGCGGAAGTACGGCAAGCCCGGCGGACCGGCCGAAGGGCTGGTCGGCCATCCGTACACGATCGACGAGGCGCGCGAGACGCTGGGGGAAGTCGCCGGCGACCCGGCGTTCGCCAACGAGTTCTTCCGTCGCTACATCCAGGGGCACGACGTTCCCGACTACCGGACGCTGCTCTCGGCGGCGGGGTTGATCGTCCGCCCGATCCATCCGGGCCGCGCCTGGATCGGCAACGTCCGCCTCGACTTCTCGGGCGACGGCGCTGACGTCGATGCCCTCACGCCGTACGGATCGCCGGTGTACGAGGCGGGCATCGACGAGGACGACACGATCCTGTCGATCGACGGCCGCAAGATGACGTCGGAGCGCGCGCTGGCGTCTGTGCTCGCCGCGCACAAGCCGGGCGACCGCGTGCCGGTGATGTTCGTCCACCGCGACGGGCAGAAGGTGTCGGCCACGATCGCGCTGGCTGCCGATCCGCGGCTCGAGATCGTGCCGGTGGAGAAGACGGGCAAGACGCTGACGGCCGCCGAGCAGGCGTTCCGGGAGAGCTGGCTGGGGCCGAAGCACTGACGCGGCGGGTTACAGCCTGCGGGCTCCAGGCTGCGGGCTACAGGGCCAGCTCGTTGACGGCCTCCACCAGCAGCGGCGCGACGTCGATGGCGTTGCTGGCGTGCGGCACGGTGTTGGTCGACACCAGGCGGCCGGCGCCCGCGTGGCGCAGCTGTTCCTCGGCCTGGGCCGAGAACAGTGCGTGCACCGCCATGCAGACGGCCGGGCGCATGCGGGCCCCCGTCAGCGCCTTCACCGTCGCCAGCATGGTCCGCGCCGACGAGACGATGTCGTCGACGACGACCGGCGTCTGCTGATGGTGGTCGTGCAGGTCGGGCGCGGTCACTTCCACGGTCCCATCGTCGTGCCGGACCTTGCTGAGGATCACGTACGGCGCCCCGGCGCGCGACGCGATGTCGGCGAGCCACTGCCGGCTCTCTTCGTCCGGCCCGACGAGCAGCGGACGGTCGACGTGATCGCGGATCCAGACCGCCATCGCCTCGGCGGCGTGCACGACGCGGTTCGGGATCGTGTACACCTGCCCGAGCGACGTGTAGCGGTGCAGGTGGGGATCGATCGTCACCAGCCAGTCGACGTACCGCGACAGCAACCCGCCGAACGTCCGTGACGTCAGCGCCTCGCCGGTGTGGAAGCGGCGGTCCTGCCGCAGGTACGCCAGGTAGGGTGCCACCAGCCCGACGCGGGTGGCGCCGAGATCCCGCACGGCATCCGCCAGGAAGATGAGCGGCAGCAGCCGCGAGTCCGGCCGATCGAGCGAGACCACCAGCGCCACGCTCCGGCCCTTGCAGTCGGCCTCCACCCGCACCCAGGCCTCGCCGTCGGGAAACCGGCGGGTCTCGATCTGCCCGAGCGGGATCCCGGAGAGCTCGGACAGGTGCCTGGCGAACGGCAGGGTCTCCGACAGGGCCAGCATCAGCGCGCTCATGGAGCCTCTCCTATGGTGACGGCGCCCGGATGCCCGAGCAGGTATTCGCGGGCGTACGCCAGTTCGCCGGGGGTCTGGCCGTGGATGGTGAACAGCGGCTGGCCGGCGTGCACGAGCGCGCCGAGCCGCACGTGCAGGTCGATGCCGGACGCCGGCGACGCCGGCGCGCCGGCCAGTTTGGCGATCCGCGCCAGCACGCGATTGTCGATCGCCGCCACCTGTCCGGCGCGCGGCGCGGTCACCTCGTGCCGGTGTGCGGCCACCGGTGGCGTCCGCATCCCGCCCTGGGCCTCGCAGATCGCCTGCAGCTTCTTCCAGGCGCGGCCATCATCCAGGATCGCGGCGGCGGTTGCCTGTCCCTCGTCGTCCGCACATGCGCCCACCATCTCCAGCAGTTCTCCCGCCAGCCGTACGGTCCGTTTGCGCAGGTCGACGGGGGCGCCCGGGGCGCCGGTCGCCACGGCGAGGACGTCGCGCGCCTCGAGCGCCGGGCCCATGCCGTGGCCGATCGGCTGCGTGCCGTCGGTGACGACGGCCTGCAGCTGCAGCCCCATCTGCCGGCCGACCCGCTCGAGCAGGTGCTCGAGGCGCTCGGCGGCATTGATGCTGCGCACCTTGGCCGTCGGACCGACGGGGATGTCGATCACGACGTGCGTCGATCCGGCTGCCACCTTCTTGGACAGCACCGAGGCGACCAGCTGCGCGTCGCTGTCGATGTCGAGCGCGCGTTCCACGCGGATCAGTACGTCGTCGACGGGGCTCAGGCGGACCGCGCGGCCCCAGGCGATGCAGCCGTTCTCGCGTTCGACGACGCGGCGCATCGTGTCGAGATCGAGGTCGACGTTCGTCAGCGTCTCCATGGCGTCGGCCGTCCCCGACGGCGACGTGATGGCGCGCGACGAGGTCTTCGGGATCCAGACGCCGGCGGCCGCGACGATCGAGACGACCAGCGGGCTCGTGCGGTTGCCGGGGAGGCCGCCGACGCAGTGCTTGTCGGCGATGACCGGCCGCGGCCACGACAGGCGGGCGCCGACGTCGACCATGCCGCGGGTGAGGGCGACGACCTCGTCGAGGCTCATCCCGCCGGCGGCGCAGGCGGTGAGGAACGCGGCGAGCGCGATGTCGGTATAGCGCCCGGCGGCGATGTCGGCCAGGATGCCGTCGAGGTCGTGCGCGGCGAACGAATGGCCGAAGATCTTCGCGCGGAGGGCGCTCATCGAGTCGACCGGCGACGGGTGAGAGAAGGTCGCCGTGTCGCCGGTCTTCGCGTCGAGCAGCCGCCAGGCGGCGTCGGAGAGCCCCGCCTCGCCTTCGTCCAGCAGGCCGTCGCGGACGACGTTCAGCGTGGCGATGATCGAGGCCGAGCCGGTCGTGATGAGGACGCGGGAGTGCGCCGTGAACCCTTCCGAGCGGCACACGTGGCAGTCGGCGCGCATGTAGACGACCGGCTCCTGATAGGTGTCGATGCCGAGCCGCTTCAGGACGAGCCGGTTCGTCGCATTCTGGGGCATGAGCGATGTCGGAGGGGACGTACCCGCAGCTTAGTCGCCCGCCCGGACCCGGTGCAAGTCGCCGGGCGGGCGCCGTGCGGCTACGGGACGCGCGGGGCCGGCACCTCCACGCCCGGGGAGACGCTGGCCGGCTCGCCCGGCGCGATCGGGGCGGCGAGGCCGTCGGTCAGCAGGTAGCCTTCGATGTCGATGGCCGAGCGGCGAAGATCGACGAGCGTGTGGACGTAGGCCTCGCGCAGCTGGAAGAGCGTGCGCTGCGCGATCAGCACCTGCGGCCAGGCGGCGGCCATCTCCCGGTACTTCTGCAGGTAGAGCCGGTACGCCTCCTCGGCCTGCGGCAGCATGTGATCGCGGTAGCGCGCGGCGGCGTCGCGGGCGAGGACGTAGGTCTGATAGGGATCGGCGAACCGGGCCGTGAGCGACAGCTTCACGCGATCGAGCTCGCGCTCGGCGTGTGTCACCTCGGCCGCGGCCGTCGCGACGTTACCCTGGTTGCGATCGAACACCGGCAGCGGCACGCCGACCTCCGCCATGCCGACCCAGCCGACCGGACCGGCGGGACCGCCCAGGTCGAGGCGTTCCCGGTTGTACTCGACCGCGCCGCGCAGGACGAGGTCGGGATACTTCCCGGCTTCCGCGCGTCGCAGCGCCAGCCGGGCACGCGTGACGTTCTGCTCGGCCTCCTTCACTTCCGGGCTCCCGGTCAGCAGCGTGGTGAGGGCCGCCTGCCGATTGACGTCGGGGAAGGGGCCTTCGAGCGATCCCGCCAGCGTCGTCAGCGGCATCGACGGCCGGCCGACGACGGCGGCGAGCTGCTGCCAGATCCGGGCGCGATCGCTCTCGGCAGCGGTGACGGCGAGCGCGGCCTTCTGCGCCTCTACCTCGGCCTCGAGGACGTCGGGCTGGTCGGCCTGGCCGACGTTGAACAGCTGGCGGCTGGTGGCCACCGCCTCGTCGGCCAGCGCGGCGAGTTGCCGGCGAAGCTCGACGAGCTGCTGGGCGCCGAGCGCCTCGTAGTAGCCGACGCGCACCGCGGTGAGCACCCGCTCGCGCTGGGCGTCGGCGACCGAGAGCGCCTGCGACCGTTCGGCCGTGAACACCTGGCGGCTCAGGGCCAGCTTGCCGGCGGTGATGATCGACTGCTGCACGAAGACGCCGTGCTCGCCCCCGTTCATCGATGGCGCCGTGGTGATCTCGCGTCCCTCGTAGCCGACGACCGGATTCGGGTACAGGCCGGCCTGCCGCGCGCGGCCTTCCGCGGCCGCAACGTCGGCGCGGGCCTGGCCCAGCGTCGGGTTGCCCGCGAGCGCCATCTGCTCGAGCGCGGCGAGCGTGAGCGCGCCGGCCGCCGGCGGTGCCGGTTCCTGCGGCTGGACCGCCGGCGGCGGCGCGGGATGCTGATGTGGAGGCATCTGCGCCGTTGCCCCGGCGGGCAGCAGGAGCAGCGCGCAGGCAGCGATGGCCGGACCGAGGCGTCGCGAGCGTGTCATGCCGCACCCCCCTTCGCCTTCGCGGCCTCGACCCGCTGCATCACTTCGTCGAAGCGGTCCGGCGGCAGCACGCGCACGAGCGTCGTCATCCCCATGACCGCGCCGCTCCAGCCGGGCCGCAGGCCCCACGTCTCCGGCTTGGCGACCATGGCGTCCATCGGCATGAACATGTCCTGCGGGAAGCCCGGCACCAGGGCCGGCGGGGCGGCGTGCGTCATGCGGGGCATCTGCGCCATGTCGTGGCCCGCGGCCGTCGCGGCCCCCATCGGCATGTTCATCACGGGCCGTTCCGCCTCGGCGCCGAGGCCGATGCCGCGGCCGAGGCTCGGCCCGTGGCTGTCAGCGAGCGCCGCTCCTTCACGCGGCATCCCCATCCCGTCCTCCATGCTCTTCCCCGTCGTCATGCCGTGACCGGCGCTCATCATCGGTCCGACCATCGACGCCATGTGATTCATCATGTGATGCGGCAGGTGGCAGTGCAGCATCCAGTCGCCGGGGAAGACGGCATCGAACTCGACGTCGCGCGCCTGGGCGACGCCGACCAGCACGGTGTTGCCCGGCATCCACGCCGACGGCTGGATCCGGCCGCCTTCGGTGCCGGTCACCTTGAACGTATTGCCGTGCAGGTGCATCGGATGGTGATCCATTCCCATGTTGACGAACCGGATGCGCACCCGCTCGCCGAGCTTCACCAGCAGCGGCGTCGTCGCCGGGCCCGATCGGCCGTTGATGGTGAGCCAGTTGAACTCCATCGACAGCGTGTTGGGGATGGTGTTGTTCGGCAGGATGGCCCACTCCTGCAGGATCAGGCCGAAGTCGCGGTCGACGGGCGGCGCCGGGGCCTCCTTCGGCTGCATGATGAACAGGCCGATCATCCCCATCATTTCCTGCATGGGCATGTGCGAGTGATAGAAGAACGTCCCCGCCTGGTGCAGCGTGAACTCGTAGACGAAGCGGCCGCCAGGCGGAATCGGATCCTGCGTGACGCCGGGGACGCCGTCCATGTCGATCGGGATCTCGAAGCCGTGCCAGTGCATCGATGTTGCTTCCGGCAGGTGGTTGTCGACGATCAGGCGGACGCGATCGCCCTGCGTGACCTCGATGGTCGGGCCGGGGACGCTGCCGTTGTAGCCCCACACGTCGAAGGTCGCGCCCGGCAGGAAGGCACGCTTCACCGGTTCGGCGACCAGGTGGAAGACCTTCACGTCGCCGTCCATCGTGTACGGCAGGTGCGCCACGTCCGGCGTCTGCACCGGCACGGGGCCGCGCGGCGCCGGCGGCCGGGCCCGCCCGCCGCGCGCCAGCAGGTCCTGCGGACGGAGCCCGCGCCCGGCCAGCACGCCGGCCCCCGCGCTCCACAGCGCGGTCCGGAAGAAATCACGTCGACCTTCACTCATGACCACTCGTCCTTTCACTGACCCGCGGAGATCCCGGGATGCGGCAGATATAGCACGTCTTCGCGGGACCGCCGAGACGCTCTGCTAGACTGTCGGCGAACGGCGGCCCGTGTGCCTGTCACGCGCGCCCACTCCTGCTGAGACAGAGGCCTCCATGGTACGCGCACTGTCGGTCATCGTCGTCTGCCTGAGCGTGCTGGTGTTCTGGGAAGGACGTGCGCTGGTCGGGTTGAAAGCGGACCTCGGCGCCGAGCGGGTCGCGCAGCAGCAGGCCGCTTCGGCGCTGCACGCCATCGAGGCCGGGCCCGACGAGATGGTCCGCACGGTCACCTGGCTGCAGGCGTACGTCGCATCGACGGATGGGCTGCATCGGGCCGGTGGCCTGTGCGCCGACAACACGCTCGACGCGGCCGGGCTGGGTGGCTGGCTGAACGTGTACGTGCAGGCGCGCGTGCACGGCGCGAGCGAGGCCGACGCCCGGCAGGCGGTCATCGCCGCGATCCGCACGAGTCCCGACTGGCAGCGCGCGCATGCTGCGCCGGCGCGCTGAGCCGCGCGCGCTCGATCCGCCGCGACGCCACGTCAGCGGCCAGCCGGACCCAGGATCGTCACCGGCGCACCCAGCCGCGCATCGCTCGACGGCCAGACCGCCACGGGCAGGTCGGTCCGCTGCATCGTGGATCCACCCGTGCCCGCTGCGCTCCTCGTGACCATGAACCCGACGGCCGTGCCAGCCGGGATGTCCGGCACAGCGACCGGGCTGCCCGTTCCCGCGGGCAGTGGTGCGGACGTCGCGACCCGCCACGTCGAGCCGCGCGTCGCGAGCACCCACAGCGTTGCGCCGCCGCCCTGCCATGCGTCGTTGCCCGCCACCCGCACGCTGACCCCTGCAGGCCCCAGCATCACGCGGTCGATGGAGGCCGTCGCCGGCGCGGCCGCCGCTGGTGGGGGCAGGCCGTCGATGTGGACGAGGGACGGATCGAGCCGGGTGTCCGCGCCGGCCGCCGCCCGCACGTGTACGTCGATCGGCTGGTGCAGCCAGCGTCCGTCGGGCAGCGTCAGGTCCGTCGCGGCGACGTAATCGCCCGGCGCGGCATACACGTGCTCGACCTGCAGGCTGCCGCTCACGACGCCGTACGGCACGAAGGCTCCGTCACCGTACTCGATCCACAGATGTCCCCACGCCGGCAGGTCGTCGTGGCTGGTGACCTTCACTTCGAACGTCGAGGCCCGGCCGGGCACCGCCTGCGGAGAGGTCTGCGCGAACTGCACGTGCGCCTGTTCGGCATCGTCGAAGGTGCGCGCCGTGATGCGGCTGCCATCGGACGTCCTGCCCCGATCGGCCGGATGGGTGGCGAGCAGCCGGACCACGCGCAGCCGGGCCTGCTGGCCTTTCATCAGGTAGTCGGGATTGCGCGCCGGCTTCCCGCGCGCGGCCCAGACGACGGCGACGAGAGTCAGGCCGAAGAGGACCGGCCAGGTTGCGCGCAGCAGCGGCGACGGGGATCCGCCTGACGCCTGCCACCGTGCGACGAGTCGCCGCCACAGCGGCAGCAGCACCAGGAGGATCGCGGCTGCGAACCAGGCGGCCAGCAGCAGGGGCCGGGTCACGCCCTGGTGCAGCTCGGGGAACAGCAGGTTGAGGTGCCAGCCGCTGATGCTTCGATCGACCAACGGTCCCACGGCCTTGTCGTGATGAAGGTTGTAGACGGCCGCCGTCTGGACCGACACCACGAGCAGCAGGGCGAAGATCGCCTGGAAGAGCCGGCTGTGCCGGTACTCGACGAACACTTCGGCGAGTGCCGTGGCCAGCAGTGGCATGATGGCGACCAGGTCGCGAAGCGGCGTGCCGCCGGCGGCCGTGTAGCCATGCCCGGCCGAGGGGATGGCCAGCATCAGGACGATCAGGATCCCGAGTCCGGCGAGCGCCGGGCGGCGCCCGATCAGCAGCGGCAGGCCGGCCAGGGCCAGCAGGTAGATCGGCGCGTGCGGCAGCAGGCCCCACTTGCCGTCGAACACGAAGCCGGTCGCCCCGGGAATCACCGCGGCCGGATTGAAGGCGCCGACGGCGCCCTGCGTGAAGTACAGCGCCGACGGCATCACGCTGCCGGTGATGTGATAGACGTAGAAGCAGAACAACCCCACGACCAGCGTGTACCCGCCGGCGAACGCCACGGCCAGCTTCGGCCGCTTCCGTTCCGCCACCACCATCCAGATCAGCGGGACCGCCGACACCGCACCGAACCGGATGTGCAGCCACGGCAGGTAGCCGGCCAGCAACCCGTACCCGAATGCCAGCGGCACCGAGGCGCTTCGATCGAACACCAGGTAGCCGACGACGAGCAGGATGACGAGGCCGGCTGTCGTCTCGGGATAGATCTGGAACGGGAAGGCCGCCACGGGGAGGCACAGGAGCACGGCGAGCGCCAGCAGCCAGGCGATCCCCTCGTGTCCCGTCTGTCGTCGCAGGAAGCGGAAGATGACGACGCCCCAGACGGCGTAGACGAGCAGCAGCATGCTGTCGGTCGCCCAGGGATTGGTCGGGAACTGCGGGTGGTAGTCGCTGCTCCAGTTCAGGACGTAGCGGTCCAAGGTGTAGGCCGGCAGCAGCAGGAACGGGAGGCCGGGCGTGTGCACCTGATAGAGGCCGCCGTTCTTCCCTTCGACGAACCAGGCCTGCAGGTAGTGCGCGCGGTTGAAGGGCCGGTTCCAGTCCCCGCGCAGCACGTCGGTCGCGTCGTGGGCGAGGTTGCCGACCTCCACGGGGATGACCTGCGCGGCGAGCCGCAGGTCCCGTCCGAACTGCGGAGGATAGTCCGTCGGGAGGTCGGCGACGTTCTGGATCTCGCCGACCTCGAAGCCGCGCCCCTGATAGAGGTTCTCGCAGTAGCGCAGGTACTTCGGCTCGTCGCCGTGGACGCCGCCGTTGAAGCGCAGGCGCGGCGTGGTGACGATCGCGAAGGTGACGCAGATGCCGCAGAGCAGGGCTTCCAGCCAGAAGCGGCGGGCCGGTGCCGGGATGCGCGCCGCCGCCCGCGCGAGCGCGCGGCGCAGGGCGCCGGCGGCCTGGTGATCGACGGTGTGCAGCCACAGCAGCAGGACGAGCGGCAGCAGCCAGAAGCGGAGATCGACAGTGAGGTAGCTGACCGGCGCGGACCAGCGCTGCGCCGGGTGCATCAGTGCCGCCGGTCCGGCCAGCGCTCCATAGAGCAGCAGCAGCGGCCAATGGCACCAGGCGTCCTGGAGATTCCGGAAGGAGAGACGGCGCGCCGGCAGGACGACGCGCGCCAGCAGGCCCTGCAGCGCGGCGAGCCCGGCGAGCGCGAGCCCTGCGGCCACGGCGAGATCCCGGAGCGGCGGGGTCACCCAGACGTACGTCGCGCCGTCGTTCAGCGGCGCGATGGCCCCCAGGGCGAGCCAGACGAAACTGCCCACCGCTCCTGCGGCCAGCAGCAGGATCAGCGGTCCGGTCCGCGGCGCGGTGCGCGCAGCAGACGGGCGGGGCGGCGCAGGCTCGCTCATCGGAGTGCCCGGATCTTACAGGGGTTCGGCCGGCGCCGGGAAGATGACACCGGGGGCCAGCGTCCAGCCGGGATCGAGCGCCGCCTTCACGGCGCGCATCTGCGCCACCCCCTCGGCGCCGTAGAAGTCGCGCAGCAGCGCCTGCTTCACGGGGTTGCGGCCGACGCCGTGCTCGGCGAGCGGGCAGCCGCCGAGCCGGGCCACCGCGCGGCCGAACTCGAGGATGGCGGCCTTGCCCGCCTCGACGTCGGCGAACGACCGCGGGATGACGTTGGGATGGACGTTGCCGTCGGAGATGTGCCCCCAGATCGCGAAGTCGAGGCCGCGCCGCTCGAAGCCCTCGCGGTAGATCGCGAGCATCTCGGCGAAGCGGTCGAAGGGGACGACCATGTCGGCCGCGGTCTTCTCGATGCGCGGGTCCACGGTCCGCTTCGCCGCGCCGACGCGCGCGTTCACCGCCGCCGGCACGGCCTCGCGCAGCGCGAACAGCTGCTTCGCGCGCGTCTCGTCGTCCGGCACCGCGACCTCGGCCTCGTCGAGTGCGCCGGCCTCGTCCAGCAGCCGGCAGAAGCGGACCAGCGGTGTATCGGGCGCGTCGGACGCCCTGGCGCCGCCGATCTCGTCGAAGGCCCGCGCCGCCGTCATGTCGGCCGGCAGCTCGAGCTGGATGAGCAGGGCGAGGACGGCGTCCGGCGGCAGCGGGACGCCGAAGCGCCGGTCGCTGCCGTCCTCGCGAACCAGTTCCAGGCTCCGGCGATCCAGGTGTTCGATGGCCGACACGTCGATGCCGTTCGGCGTCCCGTCACGCCGCGTCCGGAGCGACTCGTCGCGCAGCCGGCCGGCCAGCGCGATGCCGCGCCCTTCGTCGCGGAACGGCACGAGCGTGACGCAGACCTTCGGCCGCACGGTCAGCGTGCGCAGCGTCACCTCGGTGATCACCCCGAGCGTCCCTTCCGATCCGATGAACAGATCGACGAGGTCCATGCCGGGGGCCGCGAAGTACCCGGCCGAGCACTTCGGCACGTCGGGCATCCGGTAAGTGGGGACCGGCACGCGGACGACCCCGCGCGAGGCGGTTTCGATCTCGAAAAAGCCCCCGGGATCTGCCTGCACCTCGCCGCGCGCGAGATCGAGCACCTCGCCGCAGGCCAGCACGACCGTGAGGGCCTGCACCCAGCCGCGCGTGCTGCCGTACTTGAACGTCGCCGCGCCGGCCGCGTTGGTGGCGACGACGCCGCCGACCGACGCCCCCTCCCAGGTGGGCACGGGGGGATACGAGCGGCCGATGGCGGCGAGCCCCGCGTTCAGCGCGGTCAGCGGCAGCCCGGGCTCGACGCGCACGGTATCGGGACCGACCTCGAGGATGGCCGTCCGGCGCGCCGTCGCCAGCAGCAGATCGCCCATCGGCGTCGCCGCGCCGGTCAGCGACGACTGCGCGCCGATTGGCAGGACGTGCGCTGCCCGCTGCAGGGCGAGGGCGACATCGGTCTCGGTGGCGGGGTACAGGACGCCCGCCGCCCGGCCGCCGGGATAGTGGGCGGCGTCCTCCAGGAGGCCCCCGACGAGATCGGGATCCGTCTGGACCGTGGCGGTGGCGGGGCCGCGTGGTGGTCTCGTGCTGGCGCGATGGGTCGGCATGCAGAGGTGGCTGGTGGCTCCCGGGCTCCCTTCCTCAGTAATAGTACGGGCAGATCGCGAATTCCACCACTCGTTCACCCGTCCGGCGGCGCGAGCCCGGGTGCTATACTCGGCGGGTGAAATTTGCTCCGGAATACGTCAGGTACGTCCTCAACGAGCACTTCGAGGACGCGAAGGAGCTGTTTCTGGCCCCGCTGATGGCCATCCACCGGGCGCACCTGGTGATGCTGGCCGCGCAGCAGATCGTGTCGCCGCCCGACGCCCGCGCGATCCGCGACGCTCTCGACGCCATCTCCGCCGACACCGTGCGGCAGGCCGTCTTCGACGGCAGCTGCGAGGACCTCTTCTTCTACGTCGATGCCCTCGTGTCGGCCGGCTGCGGCGACGAGGCCGCCGGCCGGCTGCACACGGCCCGCAGCCGCAACGACATCGACATGACGATGTACCGCATGCGGCTGCGCGAGCGCCTGCTCGACCTGCTGGACGGCGTCCACGCCCTGCGGCACGCGCTCGTCGACCTCGCGGCCGCGCACCGCGAGACGATCTTCGCCGCCCACACGCACACGCAGCCGGCCCAGCCGACGACGGTGGCGCATTACCTGCTGGGGGCGATCGAACAGCTCGAGCGCGACAGCCGCCGGCTGCGCGCCGCCTGGGAGACGACGAACCACAGCCCGCTCGGCGCCTGCGCGATTACCGGCACCGGCTTCCCGATCGATCGCGGGCTGACGAGCGAGCTGCTCGGCTTCTCGGCGCCGACCGGCAACACCTACGGCAGCATCGCCACGATCGACTACCTGCTCGAGAGCGCGTCGGCCACCGCCGTCATGCTGACCGGCGTCGGCCGGCTGGTGCAGGACCTGCTGACCTGGAGCACGGCCGAGTTCGCGTACGTCCGCTTCGGCGACGGCTTCGTGCAGACCAGCAGCATCATGCCGCAGAAGCGGAACCCGGTGGCGATCGAGCACGCGCGGGCGATCGGCAGCAAGGCGGTCGGCCAGGCGTCGGCCATCGCGCTCGCCGTCCACAACACGCCGTTCGGCGACATCGTCGACACCGAGGACGACCTGCAGCCGCTGGTCTTCACGATGTTCCACGACGCGGTGCGGACCACCCGGCTGCTGGCGGCGGCGCTGCCGACGGCCACCTTCGACGCCGCGCGCCTCGAGGCCCGGGCCGGCAACGGCTGGACGACGGTGACCGAACTGGCCGACACGCTGACGCGCGAGCATGGCGTGTCGTTCCGGACGGCGCACGCGATCGCCGCGCGCGTCTCGCGCGAGGCGACGCCGGCGTCGATGGAGCAGGCGGCGGCGGTGCTGGCCGCCGCGTCGCGCGAGCTGGCCGGCCGCCCGATCGTCTACGAGCCGGCGCAGCTGGCCGAGGTCCTGAGCCCGCGGCGCTTCGTGACCGTCCGGGCGACCCCGGGAGGGCCGGCGCCGGCCGAGACCGCGCGGGCGCTCGAGGCGGCCCGCGACGTCCTGGCGGCCGACGAGCGCTGGGTCGCCAGCCGGCGCGACGCGCTGGCCGCGGCGGAGAGGAAGCTGAAGGAAAGGGTCGCCGCGATCTGAGGCATCGGCGTAGCAACGGGCAATGCGCAACGAGCAATGGGTATTGTGCTGATTCGCGGGCTTGCTGCCGCGTGTCAGGACCGTAGCCCGTAGCCTGCAGCCCGTAGCCAGGAAGCACGTCCCCATGACCGACCATCCCGTTGACGATCGCACGCCCTCGAACGCCCGCAAGTACCTGCTCGTCGTCATCATCGAGGTCATCGTCGTCACCGCGCTCTGGGTGATCGGGCGCCATTTCGGGAGCTGAGAGCCGATGCGCCTGATCGACTGGACGATCGTCGCGGCGTACCTCGTCTGGATCGTGTACGACGGCCTGAAGCGGACGGAGGGGAGCGACCGGGTCGAGGGGTACTTCCTGGCGAACCGGTCGCTGCCGTGGTGGGCCGTCGGCCTGTCGGTGATGGCGACGCAGCTCAGCGCCATCACGATCGTCGGCACGACGGGGCAGGGCTACGAGGACGGGATGAGCTTCGTGCAGTTCTACTTCGGACTGCCGATCGCGATGATCATTCTGGCCACGACCGTCGTCCCGTTCTTCCACCGGGCGAACGTCTACACGGCGTACGAGTATCTCGAGAAGCGCTTCGACGCGAAGACACGCGCCCTGGCGGCGTTCCTGTTCCTGCTGCTGCGCGCGCTGTCGTGCGGGACGATCATCTCGGCGCCGGCGGTCATCCTGTCGATCGTGCTGCACTGGAACCTGCTGGCGACCGTGCTCGCCATCGGCGTGCCGACGGTGCTGTATACGATGTTCGGCGGCGTGCAGGCGGTGACCTGGACCGACGTGAAGCAGATGGCCGTGATCATCGGCGGCATGCTGGCGGCGGTGATCGTGCTGCTCGTCGGCATCGGCCACAGCGTCGGCGCCGGCGAAGCGCTGCACCTGGCGGGCGCGACCGGCCGGATGCAGGCGCTCGACTTCCGCTTCAGCCTGAAGGACACCTACACCTTCTGGTCGGGGACGATCGGCGGCCTGTTCCTGATGCTGTCGTACTTCGGCTGCGACCAGAGCCAGGTGCAGCGCTACCTCACCGCGCGGTCGATCCAGGAGGGGCGCGAGTCGCTGCTGCTGAGCGCGTTCGTGAAGATCCCGCTGCAGGCGCTGGTGCTCATCACCGGCGTCCTCGTGTTCGTCTTCTACCTGTTCCAGGCGCCGCCGCTGCTGTTCAATCCCGTGCACGAGGCTCAGGTGCGGCAGAGCGGGCAGGCAGCCGCCTACCAGCAGCTCGAGACGCAGTTCGCGGCGGGGATCGACGCGCGGCGGCAGGCCGCCCTCGAGGCGTCCGCGGCGCGCGACGCCGGCGACCCGATCCGCACGCAGAAGGCCGAGCAGCGGTTCCTCGCGGCCGACGCGCAGGTGACGGGGATCCGCCGGCAGGCGGTCGCGCTCGTCAAGGACGTGAGCGGCGACGCGGACTATCGCGACGTCAACTACGTCTTCCCGACCTTCATCATCACCGAGATGCCCATCGGCCTCGTCGGGCTGATGATCGCCGCGATCTTCGCCGCCGCCATGTCGAGCATCGCCGCCGAGCTGAACTCGCTGGCGACGACGAGCGTGATCGATTTCTACCGCCGCCACTTCCGGACCGAGGCGTCGGACGCCCACTACCTCTTCGTCTCGAAGCTCGCGACCGGATTCTGGGGCCTGCTGGCCTGCATCGTGGCGATCTACGCCGTGAACCTCGGCTCGCTCATCGAAGTGGTGAACAAGTTCGGGTCGTACTTCTACGGATCGCTGCTCGGCGTCTTCGTGCTGGCGATCGGCACGAAGCGCGCGACGGGGCGCGGCGCGTTCTGGGGATTGATCGCCGGCATGCTCGCCGTCGGCGTCGTCGGCTTCACCACGGACATCTCCTACCTCTGGTACAACGTCGTCGGCGTCGTGGTGGTGACGGTGGTCGGCATGGTGCTGAGCTACACGGACACGGCGCCGGTGACGAAGAACCTGAACGTCTGATGCCATCGGCTTCGGGCTCCAGGCGTCAGGGCCCTCTTGGCGAGCACGTGCTCAATTCCGCAGCCCGCAGCCCGTGGCCCGTCGCCGGACCGAACTGACCCATGAATGACACACTGACAGTGGCGCTGGTGAGCGACGTGTTCTTCACGGCCGACGGGCCGGCGCGGCTGCGCGAGCGGCTGCGGGCAGCGAAGGACGGCGGCGCCGAGCTGGCCGTGCTGCCCGAGATTCCGCTGAACCCGTGGTCGCCGGCGACGGCGACCGCCCGGGACGAGGACGCGGAAGCTCCGGAGGGACCGCGCCATCGCGAGCTGGCGGCGGCCGCGCGCGAGGCCGGCCTGGGCGTCCTTGGCGGCGCCATCGTCCGCGATCCCGCCACCGGCCGGCGGCACAACACCGCGCTCGTCTTCGACGCCCGCGGGACGCTGCGGATGGCGTATCGGAAGGCGCACCTGCCCGAGGAGCCCGGTTTCTGGGAGACGTCGCACTACGAGCCGGGCGACGCGCCCCCGTCGATCGTCGACGGGTTCGGCCTGCCGTTCGGCGTCCAGATCTGCTCCGACATCAACCGGCCCGAGGGGGCGCACCTGCTGGGCGCACTCGGGGCGATGGCCATCGTCAATCCGCGCGCGACCGAGCAGGCGACCTTCGCGCGCTGGCGCGTGGTGTTCGTGGCGAACGCCCTCACCAGTGCGGCCTACGTCCTCTCGGTGAACCGGCCGGCGCCGGAACAGGGGGTGCCGCTCGGCGGGCCGTCCATTGCGGTGGCGCCCGACGGCGAGGTGCTGGACGAGACGACCGCGCCGGTGGCCTTCGTCCGGCTCGAGCGGCGCCGGGTGGAAGCCGCGCGGCGGGCGTATCCCGGCTACCTGCCAATGCGTGCCGATCTGTACGCCCGGGGCTGGGCCGGGCTGACGGCCAAATAGAAGAGGTGCGGGACCGTGCGTCCCGTGCCATCATGACTGCGCGGTCCGTTCGGGACCGCCGATTTCGCGGAGACGACGATGAAGGATCTGGCCCCACACAGCATCGAACTCGAAAGTGAGAAAGTGCAGTTCCTGAAGGACATGGCGAAGAAGTACGATCTCGCCGACATCGGCAAGGCCGTGCGCTGTCTGGTGAACTATGCGCGCGAGAATCAGGACAAGCTCGACGATATCTTCGGCGAGGTCCGCTGCCTGGACTGCTGAACCTGACTTCGGCCGTCCCTCCACGGGACGGCCACCGGAGCGCGGCCCCGGCCAGCCGGCCGGCTCTCGGAGCCGGCTGGCGCCCGGATTGCGCCAGATCCGTGATTGTCTCGACCAAGCCGTCGCTGGCCCCGGCACGGCCCTTCCGCACCGTGGTTTCACCCCCGCACGTCAGGTCCAAGCCCTAGAGCACCTTAGAGCGCTTTCACGTCCGTGGAATGCGGCTTGCTCGTGCCATCAGAGCCGTCCGTCGCCAGGCGGCTTTTCTGGTGTCCAACCATGACGCAGACCCGCCTGCGCAGCGCCGCCGGCTTCACGGTGACCGAGCTGATGGTCGTGGTGGCCATCATCGGGATTACCGCTGCGATGGCGGTCTTCCAGGCACAGGTCTCCCTGCCGTCGATCCGCGGCGACGCCGGGATGCGGGTGGTGATGGCGGAGCTGAACACGGCGCGGTCGCTCGCGATCAGCCAGCGGCGCACGATCCAGGTGAATTTCGTGCCGCCGAACGCGATTCAGCTGGTGCGCGACGAGATCCCCACCGGCACGACCATCCTCAGCTACGTCCCGTTCGAAGCCAACGTGCAGTTCCTGCAGTTTGCCGGCGTGCCGGACACGCCGGACGCCTTCGGCGCCACGTCGGCGGTCGACTTCGGCGCGGCGACCTCGCTGTCGTTCACGAGCGACGGGACGTTCATCGACCAGTCGGGGGTGCCGGTGAACGGGACGGTCTTCCTCGGCATTCCGAACCAGCCGCGGTCGGCGCGGGCGGTCACCGTGCTCGGGGCGACCGGCCGGGTGCGCGGCTACCGGTGGAGCGGGACGCAATGGCAGCAGTGACGGCTCCGGCGGCGCCCGGCGGCGAGCGGGGCTTCTCGCTCATCGAGACGATGATCGCGCTGGGCATCCTGGCGACGGGACTGCTCGGGGCGGCGGCCGTGCTGACGACCGGCATGCAGCGGCTCGCCGGCTCGCCCGCGCAGGTCATCGCGACGCAGAAGGCGGCCGAGGCCATCGAGAGCGTGTTCGCGGCGCGCGACTCGCACGTCATCACGTGGGCGCAGATCCGCAACGTGAAAGGGGCATCGGGGAGCGACGGCGGCATCTTCCTCGACGGTCCGCAGCCGCTGCGGGTGCCGGGGCCCGACGGCCTGGTGAACACGGCCGACGACGGCGCCGTGGAGACGGTGACGAACCCGGGGCCCGACGGCCTGATTGGCACGGCGGACGATCAGGTGGTGCCGCTCGCCGGGTACACGCGCGAGATCAAGATCCGGGACATCCAGACCGACCTGCGGACGATCACGGTCACAGTGACCTATCAGGACGGCGACGTGACGCGCAGCTACGTCCTGACGAGTTACATCTCGAACTACGCGTGAGGCCATGACAGGCACCCTGCATCGCGACGACGGCTTCACGCTGATCGAGCTGATGATCAGCGTGGCGATCGTGCTCGTCATCCTCGGCGGCGCGCTCACCTCGTTCAACAGCGCGCTGAAGGTGAACGACACCGCCACGCAGCTCGGCGACTCGAGCCAGAACCTACGGGCCGGCACCGATCTGATGGTCCGCGACCTGCTGCAGACGGGCGCGGGCATCCCGACCGGCGGCATCCCGATTCCGTCGGGCGCCGGGGCGCTGGCGCTGAACCGGCCCAGCCCGCCCGGCGACGCCTACACGTTCGACGCCTCCTCCGGCGTGCTGCCGTCGGTGACGCCGGGCGCCGCCATCGGCCCGGTCGTCGACGGCCAGGCGACGGACATGATCACCGTGCTCTACGCCGACAGCTCGCTGGCGCTGAACCAGACGCCGCTCACGGCGATCGCCGCTGACGGGTCCGGCATGACGGTGGATGCCGGCACGCCGATCACGAACACGGACAACGGCATCAAGGTCGGCGACCTGATCATGTTCAGCAACGCGCTGGGGAACGCGCTGCAGATGGTCACCCGTGTCAGCGGCGGCCAGACGGTGTACTTCGACGCCGGCGATCCGATGGACCTGAACCAGCGGACGGCGCCGCAGGGGACGATCATGCAGCTGCAGTCGGGGCCCGGCGTCTTTCCGCCGACGACCGCGACGCGCATCGAGATGATCACCTTCTACGTCGATCCGACGACCACGCCAGGGGCGCCCCGGCTCGTGCGGCAGGTCGGGTTCGGGCCCGCGCTGGCGCTGGCCGGTGTCATCGAGGACCTGCAGATCTCCTACGACCTCGTCGACGGCGTGACCAACCCGACGGACGTGAAGGCGCCCGTGGCGCCGAACACGCCGAGCGAGATCCGGAAGGTGAACCTGCAGCTCGGGGTCCGATCGGACGATCGGGTATCGCAGCTCGGCGATTACCTGCGCACGCACCTGAACACGCAGGTCAGCCTGCGCAACCTGGCTTTCGTGGATCGGTATCAGTAACGGCCACAACTCCCATGCTTCAGCACCATCGCTCCTCCGAGCGCGGCATCGCTCTCATCACCACGCTGCTGGTAATGATGCTGATCTCGGCGCTGCTCGTCGGCTTCACGGCCGTCGTGATGAGCGATCAGCGCTTCCGCGGCATCGACATGGACCGGACGCAGGCGTTCTACGCCGCGCACGCCGGCCTCGAGAAGCTGACGGCCGACCTCGGCAACCTCTTCGACACCAACGTCGCGCCGACCGCCGCGGCCGTCGATGCGCTGACGGCGACGCCGCCGGCGCTGCCCGGCATCGTCTATCAGGCGGCCGACGGGTCCTCGGGCTATGCGATCTCCTTCGCCGTCGACGCCAACGGCAACCCGGTGGCGCAGGACCGGACGATCCTCTCCGGCCCGTACCAGGGGCTGATCGGCCTCATCACCCCCTACCAGATGGACGTCACGGCCCGGACGACGCGGGGCGGCGAGGTCCACCTGACGCGGACCATGCAGACGGTGGCCATCCCGGTGTTCCAGTTCGGGACCTTCTCGGACACCGACCTGAGCTTCTTCGCCGGACCGGCGTTCAACTTCGGCGGCCGCGTGCACACCAACGGCAACCTGTTCCTGGCCGAGGGGAACGGCAACACGCTGACACTGGCCGACAAGGTGACGGCGGTCGGCGAGGTGATCCGGACCAACCTGTCGAACGGCTGGCCGACGAGCAGCAACTACACCGGGACGGTGAACGTGCTCACCGCGCCTGGCGCGTACCGCGCGCTGAAGTCGAGCGAGGGGAGCCTGGTCGGCACCGTGGGGTCGGCGCGGAACGACCCGACCTGGACCAACCTGTCGCTCGGCACCTACAACGGCAACATCCGGAACGGCCGGACCGGGGCGACGCGGCTCGACCTGCCCCTCATCACGGTCGGCGGGCAGACGACCGACCTGATCCGGCGGCCGGCGTCGCCGGCGGAGAACATCACCAATCCGATCCTGTTCCAGCAGCGCTACTACAGCATGGCGAGCCTGCGGATCCTGCTGTCGGACAATCCGAGCGACATCACCGCGCTGCCGACCACCGTCCCCGGACCGGTCATCCAGCTCGACGACCTCGCGAAGACCCCGATCACGGGCTACACCGTCGACGCGAACCACCCGCCGCTGGCGCTGTCGTCGGGCGTATCGGCCGACGGCTACCGCTCGCCCGCCGATACGCCGCTCATCGGCGGGTACATCCGGATCGAGAAGCAGGACACCGCCGGCAACTGGACCGACGTGACCAGCGACATCCTCAATCTTGGCATCGCCGGGAAGAACCTCGGTGTGGCGGGCTGCACCGATCCGAACCCCGACGCGGTGATCCGGATCGAGCACCTGCGCGACACGCCCTCGACGGCGCCGACGAACGCCTGCGGCAACGGCAGCACGAACCCCTACGACTACTGGCCCAACGTGCTGTTCGATCCGCGCGAGGGCGACGTGCGCGACAACAACTCGACGTCGAGCGGCAACATCTATCTTGGCGGGGTGATGGGGTACGTCGAGCTCGACGTGCGGAACCTGTCCCGGTGGTTCGAGGGGCAGATCGGCACCGAGGGGACCGGTGCCATGGACACGACCGGCTACGTCGTCTATTTCTCCGACCGGCGGAACAACGAGAACGCGACGAACCAGGAGACCGGTGAGTACGGCTACGAGGACGTGATCAACCCCTCGTCGCCGTCCGGGACGCCGAACGGGGTGCTGGATCCCGGCGAGGACGTCAACGGCAACGGCGTGCTCGACACCTACGGCGGCGTGCCGCAGCCGCCGACCGGGGCGACCTCGCCGCTCGACTCGACGGCGACGCCGATGACGTCCGTCACGGCCGCCATCGCAAAAGTGAACCGACCGATCTTCTTCCGGCGGGCGCTGAAGCTGACCGACGGCAGCCTGGGCAACATCATCGCGCCAGGCCTGACGGTCGTCTCGGAGAATCCGGTGTACCTGCAGGGCGACTGGAACGCCGCGGGCGGCTTCGGCGATCCGCACGTGGCGACGGCGATCATCGCCGACGCGCTCACGCTGCTGTCGAACAACTGGAACGACAACAATTCGTTCGCGTACCCGCAGAGGCCGTCGGGGCGCCAGGCGACGACGACCTGGTATCGCGTGGCCGTGATCGCCGGCAAGACGCTGTCGTTCCCGCAGCCCACGTGGGGCGCGGCGCAGGACTTCGGTACCGACGGCGGTGTCCACAACTTCCTGCGCTACATCGAGAGCTGGAGCGGCGCCTCGCTGAACTATCGGGGCGCCATCGCCAGCTTCTTCTACAGCCGGCAGGCGATCGGCACCTACAAGTGCTGCACGAACGTCTACAGCCCGCCGAGCCGCGGCTACAACTTCGACACCGACTTCCTGACGCCGGCCCTGCTGCCGCCGCGCACGCCGGTCTTCCGCGACCTGAACACCCTCGGCTTCACCCAGGTGATCACGCCGGGCAAGTAGGGGACTGACGGAGTCAGGGACAAGGGGCAAGGACAAAGGGGCAAGGATCGTCCTTGTCCCTCGTCCCCTGTCCCGTGCCCCTGATACCGTCCACCCGGCTACTGTCCGCCGGTCCCCCCGCTCCTCGGGCTCGCCCCGATCGGATCCCCCGGCGGCTCCGGTTGCGTCGCTGTCGGCACGTAGGTGGACGCCGGACGGTTCAGGAAGCGGGTGATGTCCTTCCCCGTCGTCCACCAGAAGGCCTTCGTGATCGCGTCAGCCCCTGCCGGCGGGTGCAGCAGCGAATCCCGCAGGCTGCGGAGCGCCATCGTGGCGACGGCGCGCACCTGCGCGTCGGCCTTCTGATTGGCGGCCAGCTCCATCAGCCGGTGGACGACGACTTCCTGCACGGCCCGGGCGACGACGGCCTGGGCGCCATTGGCTGGAATCGCGTCGGTCCAGGTCTTCTTGACGAGCGCCTGGACGACCTCGGTGAAGCCCGGATCGTTCGCGTCGCGGCCGTGGAACTCGACCAGGCGGGCGGCGCGCTGCGGCTGCAGCAGGCCCGACACCGTCATGTCGGCCGCAATCGAGGCGGCGGCGACCGGATCGAACACCGGCGCCATGTGGCCGGTGAACAGCTCCTCGGTGGGCGGATGGTCGCCGTCCGGGACCGGCGGAATGAGATCGAGGATCCGGTCGGGCAGCGTCAGCGCGTCGAGGTCCAGCGTCTCGAGCACCGCGCTGAGGGCGTCACGCTGCTTCGCCGCCGGGATGATCTGGGTCACCTGCGCGGGGCTCGGCACGCCGTCGGTCTTCACCGAGTACGTGTAGTACATCCCGCCGATCGTCTTCGTGGCCGCGAACAGCTGGTAGCGATGGTGCAGGTAGATCGGCAGCAGCTTCGCCTGCAGCGCGGCCAGCGGCGTGCCGTTCGAGATGTTCTTCAGGCCGAATTCCGACAGCGCGATCTTCCGGACCTCAATCTCGTGACGCAGCTCGGCGACCGCGTCCGAGCCGTTGTCCCAGAGGGTGGCGCGCGGATCGGCCGCACCGGCCGGCCGGGCCTCGGCGTCGCTCAGGTAGAGCATGCCGTCCTTCTGGCCGTCGGCGATGATCTGGGCCAGCGCCTTGTGCTCGTCGGTCCCCGGGGGGAACTGCGAGTAGCCGTACTTGATGGCGAACTTGTCGTACGACCCGATGCCGACGGCGTACGCGTGCGACAGGTCGAGATGGCCGTCGTGGATCTCGACGAGCGGCGCGGGGTAGTCCATCACCGAGGCGCGGCCGAAGGTGCTGGCGGCGAAGTTGTGCGCGAGGCCGAGCGAGTGGCCGGTCTCGTGGGCCGCCAGCTGGCGCAGCCGGGCGAGCGCCATCTGCACCGGCGTGGTCGAGGGATCGAAGTCGGCGAGGTACGACTCGTCCGGCAGCGCGCCGGCGTCGCAGTAGCCGCGCGTGAAGCCCCAGGTGAACGGCGGCTCGCCGCCCGCGGCGGCCGAGGCCGATGGAACGCCGACGAGACCGCTGCCGATGAGATAGTCCTGCCGGATCCGCAGCGAGCCCAGCGTGACGTTCCCCTTCAGGATCTGGCCCGTGCGCGGATCGATCACGCCGCCGCCGTACGACCAGCCGCGCGTCGAGCGGTCGACCCAGTTGATCATGTTGTAGCGCAGGTCCATCGGGTCGGCCCCCTGCGGCAGCACGCGCACCTGGAAGGCGTTGTGGAAGCCGGCCGCCTCGAACGCCTGGTTCCACCAGGACATGCCCTCCATGATCGTGTCGCGGATCAGCTTCGGCGCCGTGTTGTCCACGTAGTACACCAGCGGCTCGACGGGATCGGACATCGCGGCCGCCGGGTTCTGCTTCACCAGCTTGTGGCGCGCGATCCAGGTGTGCACCAGCTTGCCGTCGATCGGCGCCGCGTAGTCGTTGAACTCGACGCCGAAGTACCCGACCCGTGGATCGGCATCGCGCGGGGTGTAGCTGCCGAGCGGCGGCAGCTCGACGAGCGAGTAGTGCTCGCGGACGGTCACCGCGTCGGGCGTCGGCGTCACCTGCGAGATCTCGGGCCCCGGCTCGCCGTCGGTCGTGAAGGTGAGCGTGACCTCCACTTCGGTGTTCTTCGGGAACCCCTTCGTCCGCGGTTCGTAGAAGGCGCTGCGGGTCAGGTCGAGCTTGTAGTGGCCCTGCTTCGTCCGTTCCAGCTGCCGGGCCACGCCATGGGCGTCGCGCAGGAAGAAGTCGGTCGCATCGACCAGCACGTGGTCACCCGTCTGCGCCGCCACGGTGAAGCCCCACAGCACCGACTGTGCGAACGACTCCCGCACCCCGCGCTGCATGTCGCGGTTGCCGGTGACCGCCCGGTAGTCCTGGTTCGGCTGGACGAGCAGCACCTTCGGCCCGACCCGCACGAAGTGGACGACGGCCGTGGGACCGAGCTGGTTGCGGTCGAGGCCGATCGGATTGGAGCCGACGCCGGCCGTCAGCGAGACCTGGTACAGGAAGTCGTCGCGGAAGCGATCGATCTCCATGTACACGTGACCGGTCGCATCGTCGCGGTACAGCGGCACGAAGCCGTCGATCTTCGTGAGGCCGGCGGTCTTCTGGGCGATCGTCGGCAACGGCTTCGCGGCAGCCGCCGCCGGCGCTGCCAGAAGCGCCAGCAGCAAGGTGACCATCAGTCTTCGCATCGGGAGGTTCTCCTGAAGAGCCGGAACGGCCGGGGTCCGGAAGGAGAGAGGGTACACCGCGCGACGCGCGCGAGGCCAGCTCAGCGGAATTCGGCGCGGGCTACTCGCTGCGGAGCGCT
Organism: Acidobacteriota bacterium; assembly: GCA_028876655.1. Classification (GTDB taxonomy): domain Bacteria; phylum Acidobacteriota; class Vicinamibacteria; order Vicinamibacterales; family CAVVIG01; genus JAGWRA01. The sequence goes on from JAGWRA010000226.1 coordinate 29,680, forward strand.
TCGGTGGGATCGACGCGCGAGGCGCGGCGCGCCGGCAGGTAGACGGCGAGCGCCGCCACCAGCAGCATGAGCCCCGTGAGCACGGCGTAGCTCAGCGGATCGGTGGGGCTGACGCCGAACAGCAGGCCGCGCATCAGCCGCGTGAGCGCGACCGCGCCGGCCAGGCCGACGGCGACGCCGGCCAGCACGACGGCGCCCCCCTGCGTGAAGACGAGACGCAGCACGTCGGAGGCCTGCGCGCCGAGCGCGAGCCGCAGGCCGATCTCCGCCGTCCGCCGGCTCACGGCGTAGGCGACGACCGCGTAGACCCCGACCGCGCCGAGCAGCAACGCGATCGTGGCTGCGAGCCCGATCAGCACCAGGGCGAACGCCGCCGGCGCCGCCGCGTGGTCGATCAGGCCCTGCAGCGGTTCGACTTCGGCGAGCGGGAGATCGGGATCGAGCGAGGCCAGGGTGCGACGGACGGAGGCCGTCAGCGAGACGGGCGTGACGGACGTCGCCACGACGTACGTCAGCGTGCCGGCCGGGGGACTGGCACCGTTGGCCGGCAGCACCGGCATGTAGATCAGGCGCTCGAAGTCGCGGTTCTGGACGCGCGCGCGCACGTTGCTCGCGACTCCGATCACCGTGTGCCAGGGCTCGTCCGACCTGAACCGGACGTGGCCGCCCAGGGCATCATCACCCTTGAAGTAGGCCTGCGCGGCCGCCTGGCTGAGGATCACTGGCGCCGTGCCGCGCGTGCCGTCCGCCGGGTCGAAGGCGCGGCCGCGCACGGCGATCCCCATCGTCTGGAAATAGTCCGTCGTGGCGAGGCGGACGCCGATCACCGGCGGAACCTGGCCGGCTGGCGTCGGATGCCCCTCGGCCTGCATCACGTCTCCCCAGCACAGGCTGCCTGACAGCGGCAGGCAGGTGGCGACGGCCGACGCAGACGTGACGCCGGGCCATGCACGCAGGCGATCGAGCAGCCGTTCGTGAAGGGCCGCCTGCGCCTCGCGCGTCGGGTAGCGCGACAGGGGCAGGCCGACGGTGAACGTCAAGGCCTGACGCTGGCTGAAACCAGGATCGACCGACCGCAGCGCGCCGAATGTCCTGAACAGCAGCCCGGCGCCGATGAGCAGTACCATCGCCAGCGCCACCTGGACGGCCACCAGGACGTTGCGTCCCCGCAGCAGTCCGCGTCCCGCCGTCGTCCGGTGGCTGCCTTCCTTGAGTGCCTCGCCGAGATCGTCCTGACGGCGGAGAGCAGGAATCAGACCCAGCAGGAGTGCGGCCAGCAGGGTGATGCCGAGCGCGGCCGCGACGACGATCGGGTCGAGGTGAACCTCGTCGAGGCGGGGGATGTTGACCGGCGCGCGCATCCGCAGCACGCGGACCGCCGATGCTGCGAGGCCGACGCCGAGCGCGCCAGCCGCGAGTGCCAGCAGCAGGCTCTCGGCCAGGAACGCGCGGATCGTCCGGGCGCGGCTCGCGCCGAGCGCCACCCGCACGGCGATGTCGCGTCGCGCGTCCTCGGCACGGACGAGAAAGAGGTTCGCCACGTTGGCCACGGCGATGAGCAGGACGAAGCCGACCGTGCCGAGCAGGATCCAGAGCGTCGATCGGATGTTGCCGACGATTTCATCCTTGAGCCCGACGATATGAGGAGTGATCCGTGCCTCGTCCAGGTACGACTTCATGCGTCCCGGATCGTCCGTCGTCCTGCGGAGCAGCGGAAAGAGGGAGGTGATCTCGCGCGCGAGCGCGGCCGGCGTGGCGCCGCGCGCCAGCCGCGCCACGGCCTCTTCGCTCCAGCCGCCGATGCCGGCTGCCGGAACGACGTTCGGCGTCCAGAAGGTGGTGTCGGCCGACGGAAAGGCGAACGAGGCCGGCATCACGCCGATGACCGTACGTGGTGTGCCCTCGAGGTTCACCGTTGTTCCCACGATGGCCGCGTTGGAATGAAAGCGTTCGCGCCAGAGCCGGTGTGAGAGCACGACGACCGGGGCGGCGCCGGGACGGCCCTCGGCGTTGCTGAACCAGCGGCCGAACTGCGGCGGGACACGGAGGACCGCGTCAAGCGACGGAGTCACCTGCGTCCCGACGAGGCGGACCGGATCGCCGACGCCGGTCAGCGTCAACTCCTCCGGCTGGTACATCGCTACCGCCGTCACCGAGTGCAAGTGGTCGGCATAGAAGCGGTAGAAGCCGTAGGCGATGCCCATCCCATGCGACATGCCGAGGCCGCTGGCGCCGTGGTCGACCTGCACGATGCGGTCCGATTCGGGATACGGCAGCGGATTCAGGACGACGCCGTAGACGAGCGAGAAGACCGAGGTCGCGGCGGCGATGCCGAGCGCCAGCGTGAGGATCGATGCGAGCGTGAACGACGGCGTGCGCAGCAGGCGCCGGGCTCCGTGGCGGAAGTCCTGCGATGTGCCCGTCCAGATCGTGCCGAGGCGGCCGGCTCGGGCGGTGGCGATGTGCTGCCGCGGCGTCTGGCCGACGAGGTCGGCAATCGCGCGCGCGGTGGCGTCCACCACGGCGAGGCGGCTGCGGCAGCGCGCCTCGGCGGCGATCTGCTCGAACGACGCGTCGAGCTCGCCGGCGTACGTGTCGCGAAAGCGCCGCGGCAGGATCGCCGCGACGCGCCGGTAGAGCGCCGTCGCGAGCCGGACCGTGCGCGAGCCCTGTGAGTCCTGTGAGCCCGGTGCGCGCGGTTCGGAGGTCATGCGCCCGCCTTTCCCGTCGCCAGGTTGGCGCGCGCGAGCCGCGCCAGTTCTTCCAGCCGTGCGGCTTCCGCCGCCAGGGTCTTCCGGCCGCTCGCCGTCAGCGCGTAGTACCGCCGCCGCGGGTCGTCGTCCGGCCCGCCGGGACTGCTGGCTTCCTGGATCAGGCCACGCTCGGACAGGCTGGCGAGCAGGCCGTAGAGCGTGGCCGGCCAGAGCCTGACCGCCCCGTCGGTCCGGGCCTCGACCTGCTGCCGGATGGCGTAGCCGTGCATCGGCTTCCGGGCGAGGACGACCATCACGTGAAAGCTCTTGGGATCCAGTGATCCCAGCTCTTCCGTCGGCATGAGTATTAATTTATATATATCTGAAACATTAGTCAATGTCGGAATTGGGGGTTGGGGATTCGGAGGGGCGCTCGGCGCTCCCACTCCGCACGTCGTACGTTGTACGTGGTACGTCCGCACGTTGTACGTGGCACATCGTACGTCGTACGTGACCTGGAACGCCCCCGGGTTCCGCCCCGGGACCCGAAGCAGGTATGCTGTGGCAGGAGCGCAGACCAATGACCGATCCGGCCCCGATCGTGGGCGTCATCATGGGCAGCAAGTCCGACTGGGAGACGATGCGCCACGCCGACGAGGTGCTGACCCGGTTCGAGATCCCGCACGAGTGCCGCGTCGTCTCGGCGCACCGGACGCCGCAGTGGATGGCGGAATACGCCGGATCGGCGGCCAGCCGGGGCCTCGAGGTGATCATCGCCGGCGCCGGCGGGGCGGCCCATCTGCCCGGCATGGTGGCCGCGCAGACCCTGCTCCCGGTCATCGGCGTGCCGGTGCAGACGGCGTCGCTGCACGGCCTCGACTCGCTCCTTTCCATTGTCCAGATGCCGCGCGGGGTCCCCGTGGCCACCGTGGCCATCGGCGCGGCCGGTGCGATGAACGCCGGCCTGCTGGCCGTGGCCATCCTCGGCATCTCCCGTCCGGCCCTCCGCGAGCAACTGGCAGCCTTCCGCCAGGCGCAGGCGGAGCAGGTCCATCACGACACGCTCCCGTGACACGCACACTCAATCCCGGATCCACCATCGGCATCCTCGGCAGCGGCCAGCTCGGGCGGATGCTCGCCCTGGCGGCCCGCCGCATGGGCTATCGCGTCCACACGCTCGCGCCCGAGGACGACACGCCGACCGGCCAGGTGGCCGATCGCGCAGTGAACGCCGCGTACGACGACCTCGACGCGATCCGCGACTTCGCCCGCGGCGTGGACGTGATCACCTTCGAGTTCGAGAACGTCTCGGCCACGGCGGCACGGGCCGCGGCCGACATCGTCCCCGTGCGGCCCGACGGCGAGGTGCTGCACGTCACCCAGCAGCGGCTGCGCGAGAAGCGGTTCCTGGCCGATCACGGTTTCCCCGTCACGCCGTTCGCGCCGGTCGCCACGCGCGAGGAGCTGACCGCGGCCGTCGCCCGCATCGGCTGCCCGGCCGTGCTGAAGACCGCCGCGTTCGGTTACGACGGCAAGGGGCAGGCGCGCGTCGACAGCCCCGAAGAAGCCGGCGCGGCATGGGAGGCGATCGGAGAACGCGAGGCGGTGCTCGAGGCGTTCGTCGACCTCGAAGGCGAGATCTCGGTGATTGCGGCCCGCGGGCTGGACGGGGCGTTCGCCCATTTCGGCGTCGTCCACAACACCCACCGGAACCACATCCTCGACGTCTCCGTCGCTCCGGCGCGCGTGACCGAAGGCCTCACAACCGACGCCGTCCGGATCGCGCGGGCGATCCTCGAGGCGTTCGACTACGTCGGCGTGATGGGCGTGGAGTTCTTCCTCGCGCGCGACGGGCGGCTGATGGTGAACGAGCTGGCGCCCCGCCCCCACAACTCGGGACACCTGACGGTCGACGCCTGCCGGACGAGCCAGTTCGAGCAGCAGCTGCGCGCCGTCTGCGGCCTGCCGCTCGGATCGACCGAGTACCTCATGCCGGCGGCCATGGCCAACCTGCTCGGCGACCTCTGGGAGCGGGGCGAGCCGGACTGGGCCGCCGCCTGCGCGATTCCGGAAGTGAAACTGCACCTGTACGGCAAGCGCACGCCGCGGCCCGGCCGGAAGATGGGTCACCTGACGGCACTCGCGCCGACGCCGGAAGAGGCCGTCGCCGAAGTGCTCCGGGCCCGCCGCGCGCTCGCCTGATCCGCGGCCGGTCCCGCTGGCGGCCCGGATCGCCACGCACCTCGCACGTCTCCGACCCGAAAGGCGGTTGATGTCCCGTCGGTCCCGGCTGGCCCGCTTCGCCGAATACGTGCTGGACCGGTCGCTGCTGCTGGTCGCCGGCGCTGTCGCGGCCCTGATCTGGGCGAACGTCGCGCACGCCAGCTACGTGCGCGTCGCCGAGCCGCTCCACTTCCTCGTCAACGACGTCGGCATGGTGTTCTTCTTCGCGCTCGCCGCGAAGGAGGTCTTCGAGGCCACGCTGCCGGGCGGCCCGCTCGCGTCGATGCGGCGGGCGGCCGTCCCCCTCATCGCCGCCGCCGGCGGCATGCTGGCGCCCGCGCTCATCTACCTCGGGCTCGTGCACGGACTCGGCGACGTCCGGCTGGCGCGCGGCTGGGCGATCCCCTGCGCAACCGATATCGCCTTCAGCTACCTGGTGGCACGGGCGATCTTCGGCACCCGCCACGCGGCGGTTCCGTTCCTCCTGCTGCTCGCCATCGCGGACGATGCGCTGGGGCTGATCATCCTGGCGCTGTTCTATCCGAGCGGCCAGATCCGGCTGATCGAGTTCTTCGGCCTGCTCGCGCTCGCCCTGGCGATTGCGGCCTGGCTGCACCGCCGCCGCACGCGCAGCTACTGGCCGTTCGTCGTCGTGGCCGGGGCGGTCTCGTGGATCGCCTTCGAGCGGGGCGGCTTCCACCCGGCCCTGGCGCTCGTGCCGATCATCCCGTTCATTCCGCACGCGGTCCGCGGTCACGAGCTGATGCAGGAGACGCGGCGGCACGATCCGCTGACGCTGTTCGAGCACCAGTGGAAGACGCCGGTGCAGGCGATCCTGTTCTTCTTCGGGCTGGTGAACGCCGGCGTGCCGGTGGGCGGCATCGGGCCCGGCACGTGGATCGTCCTTGCGGCCATCGTCGCCGGCAAGCCGATCGGCATCGTCCTCAGCACGGCGGCCGCCTCGGTCGCGCGGCTGCATCGTCCGGCCGGCCTCGGCTGGCGCGATCTGCTCGTGGTCGGCTGCGTCGCGGGCATCGGCTTCACCGTCGCCCTCTTCTTCACGACGGCAGCGTTCCCGGCGGATCATCCGCTGCTCGACCAGACGAAGATGGGGGCGCTTCTGAGCTTCGGCGCCACCATTCCCGGCTTCGCGCTGGCCTGGCTGCTCGGGGTCGGGAGGTTCGAGAGATGACCGGAGACCGGAGACTACGAAGTTTCCCCGCAACATCCGGATAGATCGGCTCCTGGTCGGCACGGTATCGTGGGCGCATGACTGAGATGACTGTCGTGACGGCACGAACGAACGACGTGGATGCTCGGCGTTGGCAGGCCGTACTGGCGCGCGACGCGCGTGCCGACGGCACCTTCGTGTACGCCGTCCGTTCCACCGGTATCTACTGCCGGCCGACCTGTGCGAGCCGCAGGCCGCGGCAAGACCAGGTCGCCTTCTTCGACGATGGCCGGGCCGCCGAGCGGGCCGGCTTCCGGGCGTGCCGGCGCTGCCGGCCGATGGAGCAGGCGGCGGGCGACCCGTGGATGGCGCGCGTGCAGCAGGCCTGCGACCTCCTGGCGCGGGCGGGGGAGACACCGATGACGCTCGAGCGACTGAGCCGGCGGATTGGCGGCAGCCCGTCTCACGTGCAGCGCAACTTCAAGCGGATCATGGGGGTCTCGCCCCGCGAGTACGGCGACGCCTGCCGGCTGGGCCGCGTGAAGCGGAAGCTCAAGGCCGGCGAGGCGGTCACGACGGCGCTCTACGACGCCGGGTACGGATCGAGCAGCCGGCTGTACGAACGGGCGCCCGCGCAGCTGGGGATGACGCCGGCCTCGTACGCGCGTGGCGGCGCCGGGGCGGAGATCCGGTTCGTGGTCACCGATTGCCCGCTCGGCCGGCTGCTGGTGGCCGCGACTTCCCGAGGAGTCTGTGCGATCAAGCTGGGCGACAGCGACACCGCGCTCGAGCGGGAGTTGCGGCACGAGTTCCCGGCAGCGGCGATCCGGGCGGACGCCGGCGCGCTGTCGGGACAGGTGCGGGCCGTCCTCGCCCATCTCGAGGGCCGGCGCCCCGCGCTCGACCTGCCGCTCGACCTGCGGGCGACGGCGTTCCAGTGGCAGGTGTGGCGGCAGCTCAGGGCGATCCCGCGCGGCACCACCCGGTCGTACGGCGAAATCGCCGCAGCGATCGGTCGGCCCGGCGCAGCCCGCGCCGTCGCGCGCGCCTGCGCCTCCAATCCCGTTGCGCTCGCCATCCCCTGCCACCGCGTCGTCCCCGCCACCGGCGGCACGGGCGGCTATCGGTGGGGGGTGCAGAGGAAGAAGACGATTCTGGAGAGAGAGAAGGGGAAGGCTTGTAACGTGGAACGGAGAACGTAGAACGGAGAAGGAGGCCCACCCGACGGAGTGCCGCACTGAGCAGCTACGTCGCTGACCACAGGATCCGGAGCGTGAGCGACGGCCGTGCGTGGGGGTGGGGCCCCACGCGAACTGAATGATGCCAACCTCCCTCGACAAGCAGCTGAATCAGCTCGGTTACGCGCCCGTCCCCCGCGTCCTGACGGAGGATCAGTGCGCGCGGCTGCGGGCGATGTACGACGACGACCGTCTGTTCCGCAGCACGGTTGACATGACGCGCTACCGGTTCGGCGAGGGTGAGTACAAGTACTTCGCCGACCCGCTGCCGGGCGAAGTGCAGGCGCTCCGTGTCAACATGTACGCGCTGCTCGTGCCGGTTGCGAACGACTGGATGGAGCGGCTCGGCCGTCCGCACCGCTACCCGGCCACCCTGGACGAGTTCCGCGACCGCTGCCGCGCGCACGGGCAGACGCGGCCGACGCCGCTCCTGCTCCGCTACGAGGCGGGCGGCTACAACTGCCTCCACCAGGATCTCTACGGCGACCTGGCCTTCCCGTTCCAGCTCGTCGTCGCGCTGAGCCGCAGGGATGTGGACTACACTGGCGGGGAGTTCCTGCTGGTCGAGCAGCGGCCCCGCGCGCAGTCCCGCGGCGAGGCCGTGACCATCGAGCAGGGAGACGGGGTCATCTTCGCCAACAGCGATCGTCCGGTCGCCGGCGCCCGGGGTTTCCATCGCGTGACCATGCGGCACGGCGTGAGCCGCGTCCGGAGCGGCGAGCGGATGACGCTCGGCGTCATCTTCCACGACGCGACATAGCGTCGCGGTCCGGAAAGGAACGTGCGGACGTGCCTTCGAAGATCCTCGGCGGAGCCGCAGGAATCGTCCTGCTCGTCTGGTACGTCTTCTGGCGGATCGGGCTGGTAGGACAGTTGATGCGCCGGGCCGGTCTGCGCCGTCACCGGGAGAAGCCGGGCGTGCACGGTTGACGGACAGCGCGGTGGGGCGGCAGGATCTGAAAGCGTTCCTCACCGAGTTCGCGGCCTCGCACGCGGGAGTCCGGAGCAGACCTCTTTTCGGCCGGCCGGCGCTGTTCGCCGGCCCGAGGGCGTTTGCCTCCGTGGCCGGCGGCAGCCTGCGCTTCCGGTTGCCGGCCGACCTTGCGCGCGCGGCCTGGACCCGGGCCGGCCGTCCGGCGGTACTGGCGGGACGGACGGACGGCGAGTGGGTCGTGTTCACGCCACCGCCCGGCGCCCCGCTCGGGCCGTTCGTGCCGCTGCTGGAGATGGCGGCCGCGCGCGCCGCGCAGGACTTGAAGAATTGAGGAAAGAGACGAGATAGCGATTCATGAGCAGATCTCACGCGATCCGCTACGGCGTCTCGCCCTGGCTGCACGGATTCCCGAAGTCGCGGCAACCCAGCCATCCGCGCCACCGCGGCGCGCTCGACGTCGACGTGGCGATTGTCGGCGGCGGACTCACCGGCTGCGCGACGGCGTATGCCTTCGCGGCGGCCGGCGTGCAGGTGGCGGTGTTCGAGCGCGATCGGATCGGCCGGGGTGCGACGGCCTTCACGGGCGGGACGATTGCCGGCGATCCGGGGCTCGACTTCGCGGTGCTCGAGCGGATGCACGGCCGCCGCGCCGCGCGGCATCTCTGGGAGGCCTGGCGCCGGGCCGCGCTCGATGCGGTGGCGACACTGCGGCGCCTGCGCGTTCCCTGCCGGATGGCGCCGCGCGACGAACTGTGGATTGCGGGCCGCGACGCGGCGGCCGAGAAGCGGCTCCGCCGCGAATGGCAGGCCCGCCGGACCGCTGGCGTGGAGGCCAGCCTGGTTCATGGCGCGGCGCTGGCGCGCGAGGTGGGGACCGCCGCCTCGGTGGCGATCCGGACGCGCGGTCACGCGCAGGTCGATCCCTACCGCGCCTGCCTGGGGCTGGCGTCAGCGGCCGTGAAGCGGGGCGCGCAGATCTTCGAGCAGTCGCCGGTCGGGCGGATCCGCTTCAGCCGGCGCGACGTGTCGCTGCAGACCGGCGGCGGTACGGTGACGGCCCGCCGCGTCATCATCACCACCGGCCTGCCGACGGCGGAGTTCAAGCCGCTGCGCCGCCACGTCCCGGCGGTCGACACCTACTTCGTGATGACCGAGCCGGTTCCGGCCATCGTCCGGAAGTCGGCCGGGCCGGCGTCGGTCGTCCTGCGCGACAGCCACGAGCCGCCGCATTACCTGCGCTGGGACGACGAGGGGCGTCGGGTGGTGTTCAGCGGGGCGGGCCAGCCGGCCGTGCCGGCGCGGCAGCTGGAGAAGACGCTGGTCCAGCGGACGGGACAGCTGATGTACGAGCTGTCGCTGCTGTATCCTGCGATCTCCGGTCTCCAGGCGGAGTACGGCTGGTCGGCGACGGGCGGGCGGACGGCCGACGGGCTACCCTACATCGGCCCCCACCGGAACTACCCCCACCATCTCTTCGCGCTCGGCCAGGCGGGTCACGGCATCGCCGGCTCGTTCCTCGCCAGCCGCCTGCTGCTGCGCGAGCACCTCGGCGAGCCGAGCAAGGCCGACGAGCTGTTCGCCTTCACGCGATCGCCGAGCTGACGATCAACCACGAAGACACGGAAGCACGAAGGGGAGCAGGGCTGAGCTATCGCAACGGGCAATGAGCAATGAGCAACGGGTATTGCTCAAAGCCGGGCGCAGGCGATGGTTGCTGCTCGTTGGACGTTGGACGTCGGACGTCGGACGATGGGAATGGACGTTGGACGTCGGACGTCGGACGTGACGACGTTCCCCTACCGCCCCGCCGCCCTGCGTCCCAGCACCAGCGCCTCCGGATCGGTGGCCATGATCACGCGGAAGCCCTGTTCGACGCGCCGGACGATCTCCTGCTGGCCGGCGGTGATGCCGCAGGGGACGCCGGCGTCCTTCGCGGCCGCGAGGACGGTCTGAATCGCCTGCTCGGTCGCGTCGCGGTCCCACGCGTACGAAACCGACAGGTCGCCGGGCGCGGCGACGACGACGCTCAGGCCGGGCGTCCGGGCGATGGCCGATGCGTGGCGGACGCCGAGCGGGTTCTCGATGAGCGCCATGCTGACGAGCTCGCCGTCCGGGTCGAGCGGCCAGACGTCGGCCGCCCGCAGGTAGTCCATCAGCGACAGCCCCCAGAGGCGGCAGGCGGTGAACGGGCCGGCGCCGCGCTGGCCCGCCGGTTCGGCGTCCGGCGTGCCGGGCGCGTGCGGATAGCGCATCGCGCGGACCAGGCTCAGCGCCTGCTCGGCCGTCTCGATGTGCGGCACGATCACGCCGTGCACGCCCTGATCGAGCACCTGCTTCACCATCCAGTGGTTCATCTCGCGGCCGTAGGCGGGAATCCGCGCGAGCACGGGATGGTCGGTGCCGGGCCGGCCGCGCCGCAGGATGGCGGCCGGATCGATCGTGAACTGCAGCCAGGTCCGGAGTTCGGTCACGTCCAGCGGGCTGTGTTCCATGTCGTAGAACACGAAGTCCAGCTGGTCGTTGCGGACGATGCCCGCCGCGCCGTCCGGGCTCCTGTTGTCGGCGAACAGGCCGAACACCGTCCGGCCCTCGGCGAGCAGGCTGATCATCCGGTTGTGCCGCATCAGGCTCCACCCTTCCTGTTGGAGACGTCCTTCTTCTCGTCGTGCGCCAGCCACCGGAAGAACACCACGATCAGCAGCGCGGGGACGAGCAGGCCCCAGAAGCCGTGGAGGCCGATCGCCTCGGCGGCGCGCGGCCCCAGCCAGGTGACGGCGATCATGATCGCCCCGGCCCACGCCAGGGCGCCGATGAAGTTCAGCGTGACGAACCGCAGGGCGGGGACGCCGGCGTAGGCGCAGGCGGCCGGGATGGCGATCCGCAGGCCCGGCAGGAAGCGGCAGCCGAGCATCAGCCAGTCGCCGTGGGACCTGACGCGGGCCGTCACGGCGTCGCGCCGCTTCGCGAACCCGCGGAAGCGGTTCATCCAGCGGTTGAGCCGCGTGCGCAGGGCGAAGTAGAAGAACTGGTCGCCGACCGAGCCGCCGGCGGCGCCGCACAGCCAGACCGCGACCGGGTCGAGGCGGCCGAGCGCCACCAGGACGCTGGCCGTCACGAAGACGATCTCGCCTTCGACCGCGGCGGCGAGGAAGATGAGCAGGTAGGCGAACCCGCCGGAATGATCGAGATCGAAGGTCACGAATCAGCTGGTGGCGGGCCCGGACGAGCCGGCGCTCGACAGGACCTCGCGGACGACCCCGGCCACGCGGCGGACCTGCGCGTCGGTCAGATCCGAGTAGACGGGCACCTGCATGGCCTGCTGCGCCCGCTCGGCGCCGGGGGCCGGCTTGCACGCGTCACCGAAGAGTTCCATTTCCGTGCAGACGTCGACGTGCAGCGTCTCGATGTCGATCCCGCGCCGCACGCAGCGGACCACCAGGCTGTCGCGCGCCGGGCCCTCCGGGCCGTGGACGCAGTACTGGTAGAAGACGTGCGTCCGATCGGGCGGGGTGGCCGGCACCGTGATGCCGGGCAGGTCGCGCAGCCGCGCGGTGACGAAGGCGGCGTGGGCCTGCGTGCGGGCGGTCCACGCGTCGAGGTATTTCAGCGCCTCGAGGCCGATGGCGGCCTGGGCGTTCGGGAACCGCTCGATGTACTGCGCCGGCAGCGGTTGCAGCTCGCGGATGTTCTCCCAGAGGTAGACGTCGGGGTTCGCGCCGAACCAGGACGACAGCCAGAGGATCGGGAACGAGCTGATCGTGAAGACCCACGGGCGGATGAAGATCCGCTGCAGCTTCCCGATGAAGAAGCGCTTGGTGACGCGCTTCTCGTCGGGCCAGGGCTCGGCGTGCGCCAGGGCGCGCACCCGGTCCGCCAGGGCCGCGTCGCGCACGAGCGCCATGCCGCCGCCGTAGCAGTTCAGCGGCTTCAGCGTCTGGAAGCTGAAGAAGCCCGCCTCGCCGAAGGTGCCGACCGGCCGCCCCTTGTACGTCGCGCCGAGGGCGTGGGCGCAGTCCTCGATCACCACCAGGTTGTGGCGCGCCGCGATGGCCATGATGCGATCCATGTCGCACGGCAGGCCGTAGAGGTGCGTCGGGACGACGGCGCGGGTCCGCTCGGTGATGACCGCCTCGAGCGCGTCCGGATCGATCGTGAAGGTCGCCGGATCGACGTCGGCGAAGACGACCTTCAGGCCGCTGACGCGCGCCAGCTCGGGGATCACCCAGAAGGTGAGGGCCGGGACGACGATCTCCGAGCCGGGTGGCAGGTCGAGGGCCTTCAGGATGTAGTAGAAGGCCATCCGGCCGTACGACGCGGCGACGGCGTGGCCGGCGCTGACGCCGGCGCGGGCGGCGAACGCCGCCTCGAAGGCCTCGATCTCGGGCCCCTGGATGAGCGTGCCGCGTCGGCGGTGCTCGGCGATGATCTGTTCGGTGTTGGGGAGGACGCGCGCCCCGTACCGTGAGATGGCGGCCTTCAGCATGTCACCGGGCGCGACATGTCGACGGTTTCCTGCCGCGCATGCCGATCGAGCACCTTCCGGTCCAGCCGGCCGACCCAGCGGCGGACGGACGCGTTCTGCACCTTCAGGAGGTTCGCGACGTACGACGGCCGCATGTAGAAGCGGGTGTACGCGGCGCCGAGCAGGAACCGCAGCTCGCGATCCGAGAGGTTCGGGTGGCGGAAGGTCGGCGTGAAGCCGTCGAACTTCTGCCAGTCGGTCTCGGAGAGGAGCGGCTGCAGCTGCTTGAACATCGGCGTCCCGGGATAAGGCGTCAGGATCTTGAACTGCGCGAAGGTCGACCCGAGGTCGACCGCGTAGTCGATCGTCGCGGCGACCGACTGCCAGTCGTCCTGCAGGAAGCCCAGGACGTAGAACGCGGCGGTGAAGATGCCGCGCTTCCGGCAGTGCTCCATGATCGCCCGCTGGTGCGTCTCGGGGATCGGCCGGCGGCCCGACCGCTTCAGCGTGGCCGGCGACACCGACTCGACGCCGAAGCTCATCGCCCGGAAGCCGGCTGCGTACAACCGGTCGAGCAGCTCCGGATCCAGCCGGTCGAGCCGCGTCTCCGCCTCGAAGGTCAGCGACAGGCCGCGCGCCTGGATCGCGTCGCAGAGCTCCAGCATCCGGTCGCGCTGTTCGGTGAACAGCGGGTCGCGGAAGATGACGTACGGCTGCCGCTGCCGCTCGCACAGCTGCTCGAGCTCGTCGGCGATGTTCGCAATCGAGCGGGCGCGATACCCCGCCAGGATCCGGTGGGGGCAGTACGTGCAGAACTCGGGGCAGCCGCGGCTCGCCAGCAGCGGGAAGCCGCCGCCGATCGGCCGCGACGACCAGCGCGACGCCCGGCCCGGCCGCCGCTCGTCACGGATGAGGTCCCAGCGGGGGAACGGCAGCGAGTCGAGGTCGGCAATCGGCTCGCTCGCGACGACGCCCGACAGCACCTCGCCCTGCGCCAGCCGCTGCACCGCCGATTCCGGCTCGCCGTTGATCAGGAAGTCCGCGTGGTCCCGGAACAGCTCCGGCAGCTTCGACGCAGTGATCCCCACGAAGCCCACGCGCGCCCCGCGTGCCCGCATCGCGTCCGCCCACGCCGTCTCGTTGCGGTAGTCGACCAGCGACGACAGGACCAGGGCCACGTCGCCCTCGACGACCTCGCCGCGCGACCAGCGCACCTCGTGCCCCCACTGCGCCAGGATGGCCGCGAGATACGCCATGTGGACGCTCGGGACGTTGTGGTAGTGCTGCTTGAGGAAGCTGATCACCCGGGTGACCCGCGAGAACGGCTCGAGCCGCGACCCGTACCCGCCGACCACCGTATCCTTGCTGACCCATCCGCCTGACGACGACCGGACATCCGCGAGTACTACTCGCATACAAGAACCTCGACGAAACCAGCCCGAAACCCTGCTGTCACCGGACATCCCCCGGCGCGGCCGGCCGGGGCCATCCGCGCGGTGCGCGTCAATCGGACTGGCGATCGACGGCCGGACGTGAACCTGAAGAACGGAAGGAACGCGTCAGAGCGCCAGGGGAGGTCCGCGGGGGGTGCGGCGTTCGCTGTACTCGCCGCACTCGGCCGGCGGGCGGTTGGAGGCGGTCAGCAGCGCCGTCGGGACCGGCGGCTCGGCGCCGCACGGCTCCGCCCAGCAGAGCATCGACGGGGTCTGGATCGCCTGGTTGCCGCTGTCCGGCTCGAGCCGGACCGGCAGCGAGAATGCGCCGTCGCCCGGCAGCGTGACCCGCACGTGGTGCCGGTAGTGAAGCCGATGGGCGAAGGAGACGAGGGAATGACCGAAGCCGGACAGGGAGGCCGGCGAGGTGGCCCGCGGCGCCTTCGCCGTCCGGTGGCCGGAGTCGGCCCGTGCCGGCGTGACGGCGAGGGCCGCCGACAGGATGACGAGAATCACCCAGGGGACGGGAGAGCCGGGCAGTCGCTTGGGTGACATCGGTCTCGATATCGGTGCAGGCGCCTCATCATCCCACACGAGCCGGTTCGAGGCAACAACAGACCCTGAATTTGGGGAATTTTCCCCGATGTGGCGATTTCCGGCCATGATCCGGCCCATCCGGCCGCGGACAGCTCAGCCGTGGCTGTCGCCCGGTCGGCCGGTCAAGTGTGGTTCAATGGAGCGGAAGGGGGACCCGATGAGACGACTGCAGATGGGGTGCGCGGTGCTGGCGGCCGCGCTGATGGTGTGGACGGCCGTGCCGCGGGCGGCGGGCGACTCGGAAGAAGCGGCGCGGGTGCGCGAGGCCTCGACCGTCTTCAACGAAATCATGGAGGCGCCGGATCACGCGGTGCCCGACTCGGTGCTGCACAAGGCCGCGGCCATTGCGGTGTTCCCGTCCGTCCTCAAGGTGGGGTTCATCTTCGGCGCCAAGCGCGGGCGCGGCATCATCAGCGTGCGCGACGCGAACGGGAAGGGCTGGTCGTCGCCGGCGTTCCTCACGATCACGGGAGGGAGCTTCGGCGCGCAGATCGGCGGCGCCTCGACCGACCTCGTGCTGATCATCATGAACCGCCGGGGCGTCGAGCACCTGCTGAGCAACCAGTTCAAGATCGGCGGGGAAGCGACGGCGGCCGCCGGTCCGGTGGGCCGCGACGCCGAGGCCTCCACCGACATCCAGATGCGCGCCGAGATCCTGAGCTACTCGCGCAGTCGCGGCCTCTTTGCCGGGATCACCATCAACGGCGCCTCGATCCGGCAGGACCTGGACGCGAACCAGGCGTTCTACGGCAAGCGGTACACGTCGCGGCAGATCGCCCTGCAGCACATGGGCGGCGCGCCCGAGCCGACCGCCGCGTGGGAGGCGACGCTCGCGAAGTACGTGAAGTGAGGGACGGGATGCCCGGCTTCAGCGCGCGTGGCTGAGCGCCAGCTTCTGGCGTGCCAGCCGCTCGCGCTCCCGGGCCCGCCCGTAGCGCACCCGCCAGACGGTCGTGCCCGCCACCAGCAGCAGACAGACCTCCACGAACACCTTCTCGGCGTCGAGCCAGTCCACGGGCCGGTTCTGCAGCAGCGGATCGGTGAGCAGGCTGTGGATGAAGAAGGCGACGGCGGCGGCGTAGGTCGTGTAGTGCAGCCGCTTCCAGTTGCGATGGCCGAAGACCCGCCGGTAGTACGAGGTGATGACCGCAAAGGCGACCAGGTAGAGTCCGGCGGCGCCGATGGTGTTCTCGACCGGCTGCGAGGGCGACCAGAGGGGGATGGCGATGTCGCGGATGCCGAAGCCGGCGGTGGCCGAGAACAGCAGGACGATCGGGTGCAGCGTGGCCAGCGCCAGCGCGGTGTAGCCGGTCCAGTTGTGGACGGTGAACAGCTTGATGCGCTGGCGGGGCCACTGCCGCGTGGGGTTGTACCCGACCGACAGCAGCAGCCCCATCAGGACGTTCGCCGTGAGGATGCCGAGCGCGACGAGCCCGATGTCACTCGAAAGGTCGATCGCCGTCATCCGTCCGCTACGCTCCTCGCCGGCGCCGCACGCGTCTAGAACGCCAGGCGCGCCATGAACTGGAACTCGCGTCCCGGGCCGACGCCGCTCAGGCCGCCGGTCGGCCGGCCGAAGCTGGCCAGGGGGACCCCGCTGGCGCTGTTCCCGTATACGCCGTTGTAGCCGTAGTAGTTGGCGTCGTTGAAGAGATTAAAGGCTTCGGCCCGAAGCTGCAACCGGTATCGGCCGGTGAGGGCGATCGTCCGCTCCACGAACACCGACACGTCGGCGATCGGATCGCCGACGCCGCTGTTGCGTTCGACGACCACGCCGTTCACCACCGGCCGGTCCGACCGGCCCGAGCCGTCCCCGTTGTTGTCGACGCCGGTCGTGATGTTGTACGGCATCCCCGATCCGAAGGTCGCCACGCCGCCCACCGTGATGACCCGCAGGTCGTACGATCCGGAGACGACGGCCCGGTGGCGCTCGTTCAGGATGTTCGGCCCCTGCTCCTGGGCGCCGAGGAAGTTCGGGTCGTTCGGGTCCTGCTGCGGGACGTCGGGATCGACCGTATCGGTGGCGTTCGAGAACGTGTAGCTGACGCGCAGGGCGAACCCGCTGGCGAAGTGCTTCGACAGGTTCAACTGCAGCGCGTCGTAGTCGGCCACGCCGTGGTTCACGATCGCGATGATCTGCTGGTAGCCGCCGGGCACGGGGACGATCGGCCGGGTCGCATTCGCCGCTGACGCCGACCGCACCTGGCCGGGCGCCGTCCGGACGAACGGCGCAGGGGCGTTCACGTCGAGCGGCCGGACGATGTCGGTCGTGTGGGCGTGGACGTAGTCCGCGCTCGCGAACCAGCCGGTCGCGATCTCCCGCTCGATCCCCGCGGTGAACTGCTGCGTGCGCGGGTTCAGCAGCTTGTCGGGATAGCCCTTCAGCGTCGAGACGTCGAAGAACCGGCTCAGGTACGCCGCCTGACCGGGCCGGATGTAGATGGTCCGCGCCGGCAGGACCGTGCCCGGCGGGAACGCCGTCAGCGGCTGGAGGTTCGCCGGGAATCCGTACTGTCCCGGCGCCGCCGCGAACGTGTAGATCCCCTCGGGACCGTTGATCGTCCAGTTCGCCGCCAGGTCTGCCGGCACCTCGGAGTAGTACACGCCGTAGCCGCCGCGGACGACGGTCTTCGGATCCCCCAGGGGGTTCCAGGCGAAGCCGGCGCGCGGCGACCACATGGTCGTGTCGTCGGTGAACGTCTGGCGGTCGTAGCGCAGCCCGAGGTTCAGCGTGAGGTCCGGCCGCAGCTTCAGGTTGTCCTGCGCGAAGGCCGAGACGTTCCACTCCTGCACGTCGTAGGTCGCGTTCCCGAAGCTCTGCTGGTACCGCTGCACGTCGGCGATCGTCAGGTCGGCGACCGGGGTCGTGTCGCCGGGCAGCAGCGTGAACTGCCCCTGCGTGAAGGCCGATCCGAACTCGGTGCCGTTGCCGCCCGACGTGGAGTGGATCGCATCGACTCCCACCTTCACGTCGTGCCGCCCGCGCGCCATCGTCAGCGTGTCCTTCAGCTCGAACTGGTGGTTGTCGAGGGACGCGGCCCGCGACTCGCCCTCGGTCCCCAGGCCGGGCCGCACGTACTGCGTCGACGGATCGATCGGCGCGAACTCCGTGATCGGCGCCGCCCACTGCACGGCGAACCGCGCCTCGTTGAGCAGGGTGTCGGAGAGGACCGCCGTCTCCGAGACCTGCCCCGAGTAGGTCCGCCGGCGGAAGATCCGGCCCGTGCTCGGGGTGTTGAGCCCGCCGACGACGTCGTTCGGATTGGTGTCGGAATAGACGTCGGCGTTCATCCGGGCGGTGAGCGTGTGCGACGCGGTGATCTTCTCGTCCAGCCGCCCGTCGACGAGCCCGCGCTTCGCCCGGCCGGTGTACACGCCCGGCGCGAGCGTCGAGGTCACCGTCGAGTCGCGCAGCTGATGCGTGTACTCGGCCGAGAGGAAGTAGTACGTCCGGTCCTTCCGGATCGGCCCGCCGAGCGCGAAGCTCCCCTGCCCGAGACGATCGGCGTTGGACGTCGCGGCGAGCGGCGCCTTCGCCTCGAGGCTGCCCGGCATCCACATGCCGAGCAGGTCGCCGTGCAGGGTGTTCGTCCCCGACTTCGTCACGATGTTCACCGCCGCCCCCGACGTCCGGCCGTACTCGGCCGAGAAGCCGTTGGTGAGGACGGTGAACTCCTGGATCGCGTCCAGCGGGACGTTGGTGAACACCGTCTGCCGCCCCCACGAGTCGTCGGCCGATGCCCCGTCGATCGTGTAGGTCGTCTGCCGGCGGCCGGCGCCGTCGACCACGAAGAGGCTGTTGCCGAGGAACAGATCGCCCGTGGTCTTCGCCGGCCGGACCGCGGAGTCGAGCAGCGGCAGGTTCGTCAGCTTGCGACCGAGGATCGGCGTGTCCCGGATCTCGCGCGAGTCGAGCCGCATGCCGATCTGCGACGAGTCGCTGCGGATGCCGCTCGTGGTGCCGTAGACCGTGACGGTCGTGCTGCCGCCCGAGGCCAGCATCGTGACGTCGACGACCGCGGCTTCACCGGCGCGAAGGCCGATGTGATCGCTCGTCCGGCCCGTGAAGCCGCTCTTCGAGAACTCCAGGCGGTACTCGCCCGTCAGCGGCAGCCCCGCCACCGAGTAGTAGCCGCCGTTGTCGGTGACGGCCGTGCGGGTCAGCCCGGTCGCCGTGTTCGTGACGACGATGCCGGCGGCCGGCAGGCCGGCGCCGGTCTGATCGACGACCCGCCCGCGGATCGTGGCGGTATCGAGGGCCTGTGCGCCCGCCGGCGGCGCGGCGAACAGCAGGAGGCCCGGAAGGAGGAAGCGGAGGAGCGAGAGATGAAGCCGTGCGTGTCGATCAAGGCGTGACATGCCAATCCCCGTGAATCGAAGGACAAACGGAAGAGGTAGGAATCGTACGGAGCCGGAGGAACTACTACCAGTCGTCGTACTTCGGAGGACCGCGCGGAATCGCGCGGACGGGGACGAGGGCGAATCAGCCGATCAGGCGGACGAGCGTTTCCGTGGTGGCCTGCACCAGCCCCGGAAGGACGCTGCTGGCCACGAGCGCGATCGCCAGGCTGGCGCCGAGGACGAGGGCGCCCGTGAGGACGGAAGGCAGGCGGACGCCGTGGCGCGCCTCGAGCGGCCGGTCGGCCGTCAGATGACGCACGCGCAGGGCGATGTCGCCGCCGTCGTGCAGCGTGCTGCAGGGGATCGGCCGCCGCAGGCCTGCCGGGGGCGCGAGGCGCGCGACCTTCACCAGCGCCGACGCGAGGTCGAGCCGGCGCGCGGCGCTGCCCGCTCCGGCGCGGGCGTCGGCGGC
>JAGWRA010000026.1 GCA_028876655.1 Acidobacteriota bacterium
AGCAGTGCCACGCCGCTCAGCCCGAAGCTCAGTGCGGTCGTGCGGTGCATCGCGATGCCGAGCGGTGCGCCGAGCAGGCCGAGCGCCAGGCCGGCCGTCGGTACGCCGAGAGCCACCACCGCGCCGGCCCGCGGCAGCCACCGCGTCATCCATACCGGCCGTGGCGCGGAGCCTGTCATGATGGCGTGCAGTGGAGATGGGGGCCGGCCATGGGAGTACTGCGAACGAGGCTGTGGTGCCGCCTCGGCACCGTGCCGGAGGCCGCGCACCGCATGGCATCAATATCTGCTTACCTCAGACGCCACGCAAGATCGCGTGGGTTCAGCTGTTCGATTTCGTGCAACGCAAGCCGGACAATTGGTGACGGGAACTTCGCGTGTTCAATCGCGCTCCTGGACGCCAGGCCTGCTGTACGCACGACGGGCGCGAGCGGTGCCTCAGCGCCCGCGCCCGTCTGTGATGCTCATCCGGAGCCCGTCGCCTGCAGCCGTGGCCCGGAGCCCGTAGCCCGAGGCCGATGGCCTCTACTTGAGCACCCCCGCCGCGTCAGCCTTCACCCTGGCGAGGTCCTTTGCCACGACGTCGTAGCGTGTGTAGGCGCTCGCCGGCACCTTCTGATCGGCACCGGCGACCTCGCGCTCGATGTTCGAGATCTGCGCGATGAGCATGTTCGGCGTGTACGGCCCCGGCGTGTTCTCGAGCTCGTAGTACACCTTCTCGATGGCCGCGCGGTCGCCGCTGCCGCTCTGCATCGCCGCGTGCAGCTGGTCGGCGAGCTGCCGCGCCTGGCTGAGCAGGTCGCGCACCTTCAATGAGAAGGCGGCCTGTGCCGTCAGGTCGGCTTCGGTGATGCCGGCCTTTGCGACGCGCGGATCGATTCTCACCTGCACGGTCGTCGTCTTCGTCACGTCGCCGACCTTCAGGCGGACGGTGTAGACCCCGGGCGGCACCATCGGCCCGCCGACGGTCCCCTCGGGCTCGCTGGGGCTCCAGGCGCCGAAGTACCGCAGATCCCACACGAAGCGGTTCATGCCGGCCTGCTTCGGCAGCACGGTCGTCAGGCCGCCGAACCGGCGCGCCATGTAGCCCCCGCCGATCTGGTTCCGGCCGGCACTCGAGTAGCGCCGGACCAGGTGGCCGGCACCGTCGAGGATGTCGAGCGTGAGGTCACCCGACTGCGCTGCCGGCAGTGTGTAGTCGATGTACGCCCCGGCCGGCGGATAGGTGGGCCAGCCGGGCTCGTTCACGATCGGTACGTAGCGCATCCGGTACGCCGGTGCCGGCTTGAAGAGGAAGACGGGCTGTGCCGGATCCCAGGCCGGCAGTGCCGGCGCGGCGGTCCGGTGCGCGGCTGCCGCGCGCGTCGCGTGGTGGAGGCTCAGCGCGAGCTGCCGCAGCGGCTCGACGTCGTCCATGATCCAGAAGCCGCGGCCCATGGTCGAGATGACGAGGCTGTTGTCGACGACCTTGATGTCGGTGACGGCGACGGCCGGCAGGTTCTGCTGCAGCGTCTGCCAGTGTCCGCCGTTGTCGAACGACACGAACGCGCCGTACCACGTGCCGGCGTAGAGCAACCCTTCGACCTCGGGATCCTCGCGGACGACGTGCATCGGGAAGTCGTCGGGGATGCCGTTGGTGCCGTTGGTCAGCAGCGTCCAGTGGGCGCCGTAGTCGTTCGTCGTGTACAGGTACGGCTTGTAGTCGCCGAAGTAGATCCGGTAGATCGAGACGTAGGCCGAGCCCTTGCGGTGCGGCGAGTCCTCGATCGTGTGGACGCGGCCGCCGGCGGGGCCGGGCGGTGTGACGTTCTTCCAGACCTTGCCGCCGTCGCGCGTCACCCACACGGGCCCGTCGTTCGAGCCGGTCCAGATGACGCCCGGTTCCTCGCGCGACGCACGGATCGCGTACAGCGCGCTGTAGACCTCTTCACCCGTCATGTCGCGGGTGATCGGCTCGCCCGAGTCGGTCTGCGTCTCGGGCGTGTCGGCCGTCAGGTCCGGGCTGATCTTCTGCCAGTGGACGCCGCCGTCGGTCGTCCGGAACAGGTACTGCGCGCCGTGATAGACGATCTTCGGGTTGAGCGGATCGACTTCGATCGGCCCCTGCCGCACGAACCGGTCGATCTGGTCCTTCGGGTTCAGGCCGTACCGCTGCTGCGGATTGATCCAGTACATCTGCTCCTGTCCGGTCTCGGTGTCGTACCGGCCGAACTCACCCTTGCAGTCGCCGTAGACGACCCGTCCGCTCGGGTCGGGACGGATCTGACCGCTCTCGCAGCCCGACGCCTCGCCCCACGCCTGCTCCGGCCGGTCGAGCGGCCAGGAGACCGGCGGCAGGCTCGACAGCACGACCGTCGAGTTGTCCTGCTGCGGCCCGTAGATCCGGAAGGGGAACTGCCGGTCGGTGTCGACCATGTAGAACTCGCCGGTCAGCTGGTTCATGATCGACGACCAGCTCTTCCCGCCGTCCTGCGTGACGTTCGCGCCGCCGTCGTTGTACTCGATGGCGATCTGCGGGTGGTCCGGGTTGAACCAGATGCCGTGGTTGTCGCCGTGCGGCGTCTCGACGGTCGTCCAGGTCTTCCCGCCGTCGGTCGACTTGTGCAGGCCGAGCTCGCTCACCCACACTTCGTTCTCGTTCTTCGGGTTCACCTCGACGTAGTTGAAGTAGAACGGCCGGGCGCGCAGCCGCGGGCTGTTGCTCCGGAGCTGCCAGCTGACGCCGCCGTCCTCCGAGCGGTAGAGGCCGCCCTCGGGGCCCGGCGCCTCGACCATCGCGTAGACCACCTTCGGGTCCGACTGCGCGATGTCGACCCACACCTTGCCGATGAGATCCTTCGGCAGGCCGGCCGTCTCGTGCGTCCAGTGGTCGCCCCCGTCGATCGTCCGGTAGATGCCGCCGGTGGCCGCCGGACCGCCGCTGATGATCGTCCAGGGCCGCCGCTGCGCGCGCCAGGCGCCCGCAATCACCTCGTTCGGGTCTTCCCAGTTGATCGCCAGCGAGACGGCGCCGGTCTCGTTGTTGATGAACAGGACCTTCTGCCAGCTCTTCCCGCCATCCTTCGTCCGGTAGACGCCCCGCTCGGCCGTCCACTTGAACGGATCGCCAAGCGCCGCCACGTAGACGATGTCGGGGTTCTTCGGGTCGACGCGGACGGAGCCGATCTGGCCGACGTCCTTCAGGCCCACGTACTGCCATGTCTTGCCGGCGTCGGTCGACTTGTACACGCCGCGGCCGAGGATCACGTTGCTGCGGATCGCCTCGCTGCCGGTGCCGACGTAGACGATGTCGGGGTTCGAGTCGGCGACGTCGATGGCGCCGATCGACGGCGTGGTCATCTGGCCGTCGCTGACCGGCTTCCACGTGATGCCGTAATCGGTCGTCTTCCAGACGCCGCCACCCGAGGCCCCCAGGTAGAAGACGTTCGGCCGGGTGCGGACGCCGGTGGCCGCGGTCACACGGCCGCCGCGGTTGGGACCGACGGCGCGCCAGGTGAGCTTCTGGTACAGCGACGGATCGATGAGGACGTTCGGATCGGATTGGGCCGTCAGCCGGGTCTGGCCCGGGCCCCCGAACAGGAGCACGGCCGCGACGAAGGTGACGAGCGCGAGCAGGCTGCGTCGTACCGGAAGAGGCAGCGTCTTCATAGGGACATCCTCAATGCGCGAGAAGACCGGATGCGCAATCCTGGGGCGGATCGCGGGCCGGCCGGCCCCGAGACGGGGCCGGCCGGCTGAACAAGCGCCAAGTATAACGGCTGAGGTGGCGGGCGCGGGAAGGGGAATTTACGGCATGACGACGTAGCCCTCGCCCGCCAGCGTCGTCATGACGGTCAGGGCCGAGAGGCTCAACTGCACCTGTGGCGCCAGTTCCTTCTTGGCGAAGCCCCGGGCGGCTGCCGTCTGGCCGCAGATGTAGATGGCCACGCCCGCCTGGTGCAGCGCCTCGAGCAGCCCGAGGTTCGGGTTGTCGGTGTGGTACCGGGCCTGGTACGCGGCGTTGCTCAGGGCGTCCTTGCCGGCGGGGCCGTGCAGGATGAGCGCGAGCTTCATGTTCTTCAGCGGCACGCCGGCCTGCCCCTGCATGTTCAGGTACCGGGCGACCGTGTC
Source organism: Acidobacteriota bacterium (assembly GCA_028876655.1). Classification (GTDB taxonomy): domain Bacteria; phylum Acidobacteriota; class Vicinamibacteria; order Vicinamibacterales; family CAVVIG01; genus JAGWRA01. Next base: position 4,110 of record JAGWRA010000026.1, read on the forward strand.
GATGTTCGAGTTCAGTTCTGACGCCGACTTCGGGGTCCGCGTGACGCTGAAGATCACCTTGAAGACGTGATCCGTGGGCGGCTTGAAGTCGGCGTCGGGGACGGCGAACACGGCGCCGTAGCCCTTGATGTACGGGCCGTCGTGCGTGGGCGGCTTGTCCTGGGCGCGGGCGCCGGCGGTCAGACAGAACAGCGAGGCGGCGAAGAGCAGGATAGAGACGGACAGGCGTTTGGTCACAATCGGGTCCTCATTGTTCAGTTCGCATGGGGCCCCACCCCCATGCGTTGCCGTCGCTGACGCTCCGGATCTTGAAAGATGCAGGGTTGCCGCTTCGAGTGGCACCCGCGTCGGCGTCCTCTTACGCTTCGCCGACGACGTTCTCGATCGTGCCGATCCCTTCGATGTCCATCCGGCAGACGTCGCCGGGCTGCAGGAACAGCGGTGGTTTCATGCCCATGCCGACGCCCGGGGGAGTGCCCGTGGCGATGACGTCCCCGGGTGAGAGGGTGAACAGGCCCGAGAGGTACGACACGAGGTATCGCACGTCGTAAATCAGCTTGGACGAATGACCGTCCTGCATCAGGCGGTCGTTCACCCAGGTACGCAGCCGGAGCGCGTGTGGATCGGGGATCTCGGTCCGGTCGGCGATGCACGGCCCCATCGGCGCGAAGGTATCGGCCGTCTTGCCAAGGCCCCACTGGCTCGTCACGAACTGGAAGTCGCGCGCGCTCACGTCGTTGACGATCGTGTAGCCGAAGACGTGGTCGAGCGCCGCTTCCGTCGACACGAAGCGGGCGGGCGTGCCGATGACGATGGCGAGCTCGACCTCCCAGTCGAGCTGCTCGCAGCCGCGCGGCCGGCGGATCGTGCCGCCCGGATCCAGGATGGCGTTCGTCCACTTCGCGAAAATCGGAGGCCGCTCGGGCACCGGGAGGTTCGACTCGGCGGCGTGATCGCTGTAGTTCAGGCCGATGCAGATGATCTTGCCCGGGTCGGCGATCGGGGCGAGCAGCCGGACGGCGTCCAGCGGCCGCGAGACCCACTCGGTGATCTGGGCCACGGCCTCCCGCGTGCGGGCGCCGCCTTCGAGGAACGCGCGCGCGCTGTCCGGGAAGAGGGCGGCGGCCCGGTCGCCGGCATCGAGCACGCCGCGCTTCAGCAGCGTGGCGTTGTAGCTCGCGCGGAGGTCGGCGACCTGGTCCCCCCGGACCAGGCCGAGGCGGGGCGCTTCGGCGTTGAAGGCAAAGCGAACGAGCTTCATGGCCCCTATAATACCTGCATGGCCAGCTTCCGTGAGCGCCTCGCCGGTGCCATCGGGCTGAACGCCGCCACGTACGAGGAGGTCGAGGCCGACCGGAGCGCGACCGGCCAGGCCATGGCCGTGGTGCTGTTGTCGAGCGTTGCCGCCGGCATCGGTGCCATCGGCATCTTCGGCCCGGCGGGCATCGTCCGCGGCGCCGTCAGCGCGCTGGTCGGCTGGTGCGTCTGGGCCGTCCTGACCTACATCATCGGAACCCGCCTCCTGCCCGAACCGCAGACCCGGGCGACGGTCGGGGAACTCCTGCGGACGACCGGATTCGCCGCCGGGCCCGGGCTGTTCCGCATCTTCACCCTCGTGCCGGGGGTGGGCTGGCTGGTTGCGCTGGTCTCGGCCGTCTGGATGCTGGCGGCCATGATCGTGGCCGTCCGCCAGGCGCTCGACTACACCAGCACCCTTCGCGCCGTCGCCGTCTGCGTCATCGGCTTCCTTATTTACCTGGCAACCGCCCTCCTGTTCCTGCCGTTTGCCGGCTGACCCCCTGCCCGGGGCGTCGCTGTCTTGAAAAGTCGCCATAACGACCACAAAGTGGTGTACTTACAGAACTGAAATTACACAAACACTTACGTTCGCGTTATACTGCCCGGCGCTCGATGAGCCCATCTTTGACACCAAACCGTCGTCCGCCGTCTGCGGGTCTGCCGTCCGCCCCGTGGTCGCCCCGCTCTCGAGGCGGATTCGCCTGACTTCATCGACGCTCACCTTTCACCGTTTCCCCATCTTCATCGGAGGAGCCATGACCAACTGGATATCCCTGCGCCGGATGTCACGACCGGCGGCCGCGCTGGCGCTGCTCGGCCTGACGCTCGGCGGCGTGCCCGCCGCGTCCGCGCAGACCGCGGCGGCAACCGGGCCGCAGACGTACAACGTGAATCTCTCGCACGCGCAGGTGTCGTACCCGTCGACGACGCAGGTCGTCGTGACGATGCAGGCGACGGGCGCGCTGCCCGGTCTGCTGACGCTGACGCTCAATCACGACGCCGGGTCGGCCGACGTGACGTCGGCGACGTGGGCGCTGACGGTTTCGTCCGCGCAGTACTCACCGCTGCCGGCCGGCACGACGAGCGACGACCCCGATGCGCAGGTGATGACCCTGGTGAACGAAGGGACGCTCGGCGGCAAGGTCACCGGCGCGACGCTGGTGACCGACGCGAACGGCGCCGTCGTCGGCGTCAGCGGCGCGCAGCTCTTCATTGTCAGCGGCAGCCTGCAGTTCGACGGCGCGGCTGGTGGCGGCTCCCTGCAGGCGACGGGCTTCGCGGACTTCGCGACCTCGTCGGGCACGTTGAGCCTCAACTTCTAGGCTGTCAGGGAGAGACTCACGATGACCGCACAACTCAAGAAGGCCGCGCTGGTCCTGGTGGCCGTCCTGGCGCTGACGGGCATGTTCAGCAGCCGGGCGTACGCCACCCACTTCCGCTACAGCACCATCTCGTGGTCGGCGAGCCCGACCAACACCCACCAGGTGACGTTCCAGATTCAGTCGGCCTGGCGGTGGGACTTCCCGTGGCAGATCTCGCATCCGCAGGTCGGCCAGACGTTCAACTCCGGCTACGTCTTCTATTTCGGGGACGGGAGCTATGGTCAGATGAACCTGACCGTCACTGCGGTCGATGCGGCCAACGACTGGATGGTGGCGACGACGACGCTGACGCACACCTATGCGGGCAACGGTCCCTACATGGCGTATTTCGAGAACTGCTGCCGCCTGTCGACGCTGCTCGACAACAACCACGACCTCAACTTCATCCTGGATACGAGGGTCGTGCTGAGTAATACGCAGCCGAACCAGTCGCCGACGGTTGCGAGCGTGCCAATCATCGTGATGCCGGCGGGCGTGACGACGAGCTTCCAGATTCCGGCGAGCGATCCCGACGGGACGATTGCGTCCTACGCCCTCTCGACCACGGTGCAGTCGGGGCTAGACACGCCCTCGCCGCTGGGATTGAAGCTCACACCGTCTGGCCTGGTGACCTGGACGCCGGCGACGTTCCAGGAAGGGCTGCATGCGATCCAGTTCACGATCACGGACAACGACGGGAACACCGTGCCGCTCGACGTGCTCCTGAACGTCATTCCTTATGCCGGTGGCACGCCGCCGACGGTGCTGATCAACAGCTCGAGCAGCCCGGTGACCGTGAACGCGCAGGCGGGCGTGCCGCTCAGCGTCGCGTTGGGCGCGACCGATCCGGACCTCGACCCGGCGACGGGACTGCCGAATACCCTGGTGACGATGGGCTCGGGCGGCCTGCCGGTGGGTGCCACGGTGACGCCGACGATGCCGTTCACGCAGCGGGTGCCGGAGACGGCGACGTTCACCTGGACGCCGACCCTGGCGCAGGCGGCGCAGACCTACACGGTCGTCTTCTCGGCGACCGACAACACCGGGCTGCAGTCGACCAACTCGCTGACGATCCACGTGGCGAGCCCGCAGCCGCCGACGGCGACCTGTTCGCCGGCGACCTACGCGGTGCAGCCGACCTCCGCGGCCGGTGCCGACGTCACGATGTCGGCCGCCGTGCAGGATCCGAACAAGCTGCCGCTGACGGTCACCTGGACCGCTGACGGCGCGGCGACCCCCGCGCAGACCGACAACGTGGCCGGCGGGACGACCGGTCCGACCACGCTGACCTCGACGCAGACCTTTGCGGTTGGCAGCCACTCGGTGGTGGTGGCGGCGACGAATACCTTCTTCTCGACCGGCACGTGCACCATCGGCGTGACGGTGGCGAAGGCGGACCAGACGATCACCTTCCCGGAGGTCGGGCCACAGACCTACGGCGGCGCGCCGATCGTGCTGGGGGCGACCGCTTCGTCCGGTCTGCCGGTGACCTACACGCTGCTCTCGGGGCCGGCGACGCTCAGCGGCAACACGCTGACGATCACGGGTGCCGGAGCGATCATGGTGATCGCCTCGCAGGCGGGTGACGCCACCTTCAACCCGGCGGCCGATGTCCCGCAGGAGATTGTCGTCGGGTTGGCGACGCCGGTGGTGTCGGTGACGGGCGGGACCTTCACCTACGACGGGACGCCGCACGCCGCCACGGTGACGGCCACCGGCGTGGGCGGCGCGCCCCTCGCGCCGGTGACGGTGACCTACAACGGGTCGGCGGCGGTGCCGGTCGACGCGGGAACCTACACCGTGCAGGCCAGCTACGCCGGCGGCGCGAACTACGCGCCCGCCAGCGGCTCGGCGACGGTCACGATCAACAAGGCGACGCCGGCGGTCACGGTGACCGGCGGCACCTTCACCTACGACGGGACGCCGCACGCGGCCACCGTCTCGGTGACCGGCGTGGGCGGCGCGGCCCTCTCGCCGGTGACGGTCACCTACAACGGCGCGCCCGACGTGCCGGTGCACGGCGGGAGCTACGCGGTCGCCGCGTCGTTCGCCGGTGACGCCAACTACCTGCCGGCCAGCGGCACGGCCTCGATCTCCATCACCCGGGCGTTGCCGGCGATGGTGGTCAAGGCCGGGACGTTCACCTACGACGGCACGCCGCACGCGGCGACCGTGTCGGTGACCGGCGTGGGCGGCGTGGCGCTCGGCCCGGCCACGGTCCTCTACAACGGATCGCCCTCGGTGCCGACGAGTGCCGGCAGCTACCCGGTGCAGGCCCACTACGCGGGGACGACGGACTACGATCCGGTCGACGGCACGGGGACGCTCGTGATCAACCCGGCGTCGCTGACCATCGCGGCCAACAGCACGTCGATGTCCTACGGCGGCGTGGTGCCGGCGCTCGGCGTGACCTACACGGGCTTCGTGGGCGGCGATTCGCCGGCGAGCCTCGCCACGCCGGTGACGATCTCGACGACGGCGACGCCGACGAGCCCGGTGGGGACCTACCCGATCGTGGTGGGCGGCGCGACGTCGCCGAACTACACGATCGCGTTCGTCAACGGCGTGCTGACGGTGAACCCGGGCCAGCTGACGATTACCGCCGACAACCAGACCAAGTGGGTGGGGGCGGACGTCCCGGCGCTGACGGTCACCTACGCCGGCTTCGTCAACGGCGACACGGCGGCGAGCCTGACGACGCCGGTGACGGTCACCACGACGGCCACGAAGCTGAGCCCGTCGGGGACCTACCCGATCGTGGTCTCGGGCGCGACCGACCCGAACTACACCATCGTGTTCGCCAACGGGACGTTGACGGTGGTGGGGCTGCAGCAGGTGAAGCAGACGGCGCGCGCGGCGATCGCGGCGCTGAAGCCGACCGGCAGCCGCCAGATGGATCATGAGATCGACGAGGCGCTGCGGGAAATCGACGACAGCCTGAACCCGAAGCTGTGGGCGGACGACTCGCACCTGACGGCGAAGGGGCAGCAGGTGTTCGAGGAGGAGCGCGAGGCGGTCTCGGAGCTGACCGAGCACGAGATCCAGCGGCGGGCGCCAGCGGCGCTGGTGACCGCGCTGGCGGCGCAGGCCGACGTCCTGGTGAAGGTGGACCGGGCGCTGGCGCAGTTGACGCTGGACGAGGCGACGGCAGCCGGGATCAACGCACAGTGGCTGGCCGACCCGACGCGGGACCTCGCACAGGGCGACGCGCAGGCGACGAAGCCGGGCGGCGGCGACGAGGCGATCCAGCACTACCGCGACGCCTGGCAGGACGTCCAGCAGGCGGTCCGGCGGGCGACGCACGATCAGGATCACGACGGCGATCACGACGGCGGTCCCGGCCACGGCGGCGACCACGGTGGTGACCACGGGCACGGCCGCGACTAGGTCGACGGCCGGGTAAGACGACTCCGCCCGCCGGCAGGGAAGCCTGCCGGCGGGCGGAACTGTGTACGGCCCCTACTGCGCCGTCGTTCCCGTCTTGTTGGTGTCGATGAAGTGATCGATGTCCGAGGCCAGCGCCTTGTGGGGGGCCGGGCGGACGTAGATCATGTGGCCCGACTGGTAGTAGTGGAACGTCACGCGGCTGGTGAAGGTCGGGTCCCAGCCCATGTGCGAGAAGTTGTACTCGGCGCCGCCGAGCGGCGTGGCCATGTCGTAGTAGCCGCACGCCACCATGATCTTCAGGAACGGGTTGCGGGCCATGGTCGCCCGCAGCGGCTCGGTCATGTCCATGTAGCGGTTCTGGAACTCGTCCCACGACCAGGGCCGGACGTCGCCCGAGACGGCGTAGTGGATGTCGTCGCTCGACCACTTCAGGTCGTTCTTGATGTAGTTGAGGAACGTCGCGGTGTAGGCGCCCGTCAGCGCGGTGTCCGACGGATCGTACTCCTCGCGCTCGCCTGCCGCGTCGCGGTCGACGCCGGTGAACCGGCTGTCGAGCCGGCCGACGGTCAGCCGCTCGTCGCGCAGCAGTTCCTTCCGGAAGCGCGCCGGATCCACCCGCAGGTTCGCTTCCTGGATGTACTGCGGCGAGATGCCGATGAGGTGCGACAGCTTCTGCGCGATCGCCTGCCGGTCGGCCGTCGAGAGCGTGTTCCCCTTCATCAGCGCCTGCGCGTACTCCCCGAACGCGAAGGTCCGCGCCTGATCGACCACGGCCTTCACCGGGCCGCTCTCGAGGTCGGACGACAGCTTCTTGTGGAACCAGGCCGTCGCCGCGTAGGTCGGCACGAAGTCGATGTACGCGATGTCGTTCTGCGGCGACGGCCTCAGCGTCTGGTAGGTGAGCAGCGACGAGATCAGCACGATCCCGTTCAGCTCGACGCCGCGCTCCTGCAGCACGCGCGAGAGGCCGGCCGAGCGGATGGTGCCGTAGCTCTCGCCGATCAGGAACTTCGGCGACGGCCAGCGGTTGTACTTGTCCAGGTACGCCTGGATGAAGTCGGCGAACGCCCGGAAGTCGCCGTTCACCCCGTGGAACTGCTTCGGATCGACCCCGGCCACCGTCCGGCTGTAGCCGGTCGAGATGGCGTCGATGAAGACCAGGTCGGTCGATCCGATCAGCGAGTCCTCGTTCGGCACCAGGTGGTAGGGCGGCGCCGGCTGCATGCCGTCGCCCTGCATCTCCACCCGCACGGGCGAGAAAGCCCCCATGTGCAGGAAGACGGTCGACGAGCCAGGCCCGCCGTTGTAGAGGAAGGAAATCGGCCGCGTCTTCACGTCCTGGTCGTCGCGCGTGTAGGCGACGAAGAACATGCGCGCCGCGATCTCGCCGTTCGGCTGGCGGATCGGGAGCGTGCCGGCCGTCGCGGTGTACTTGATGTCCTGGCCGTTCAGCCGGATCGTGTGGGACGTCTGCGAGATCCTGGCGTCCGCCTCGGTCGCCACCTCGTAGGTGCGGTGGGCGCCGTTCTCGCGGGCCGGCACGGCCTGCTCGCGGGCGGGCGGGGGGGGCGGAGGCGCCTGCGGCGGGCGCTGCTGCGCCTGCATCGGCGCAAGGGCGAAGACGAGCAGAATCGAAACGAGGACTGCGCGCTTGTACATCGGGTGGTCTCCTGGAAAGTTGGCCCGCATGATACCTCCAGGACCCCCGGCGGTCGAACGCCGGCTTCACGATTTCCAGGCGGCTGAGCTTCGACGGCAGAGGGTCCGCCGTTCACAGGAGATCACGAGACCGTCTCAATCTGCAGGAGGTCAGGAGATTATGAGCATCAGGAATTGAGAATTTCCTGATCTCCTGCGATCTCCTGTGGAGGCTATGGGTTCAGCGGAAGAATCTCCTGATCTCGTGCCCTCCTGCAGGCGGGGTTGGGTCAGCGGCTCGCGGGCCGGGGTCTGGGAATCTTCTGGAAGAGGATGGCGTAGAGGCCGTCGCCCCAGTCCGGGATCTCGCGGGCGAGCTGCAGGCCGGCGTCGTGCATCTCGCGGATCACGACGTCCATCGGCACGCCGTGCCCCCCGCGGCTGGCCGGCACGCCGGGGGGTGGCGTGCCGCCGCTCGGCGCGAAATCGATGACCGCCAGCAGGCCGTTCGGCTGCAGCGCCTTGTAGAGGCTGGCGTCCATCGCGGCGGGATCGGTGAAGTGGTGGTAGACCTCGCGCATGAAGATCGCCTGGCAGCACGCGTCGGGCAGGCGCGTCGAGTCGGTGGCCCCCTGCACGACCTTCACGTTGTCCAGCTTCGCCCGCGCCGCCGCCCGCCGGATGTCCGCCAGCCGCCCGGGATCCAGCTCGGTCGCATAGACCAGCCCCTTCGGTCCGACCTGCTTCGCCAGCGCGACGCTCATCTCGCCGTGCCCGGCGCCGATCTCCGCGATGGTCATGCCGGGCTGGAGGGCGAGCAGATCGGCCAGCTGCGGCGCTTCGCGCGCGACCGCGGACGGGGACAGCGGGGGCTGCGCGGCCAGCGGCGCGGACGCCGCCAGACCGGCCAGCAGCACGGCGGCCGCGACCGGGCGGCGGAGACGCAGAGGCAGGAGGGACATGAACGGGACTCCGGACTAGCCGATCACGCCGAGCCGGACGCCGCCAACCTTCAGATCGTCGAACCAGGCGATCTGCTGATCGAACCACGGCTCGGGATCCTGGTTCATCTCGAACCGCTCGATCACCATCTCCAGATCGTAGATGCGGAGCAGGCACGCGGCGGGGCCGTCACCGAAACGGTGCAGCCGCGTCTCGAGCCAGTCCTGATCCTCCTCGTCCTCGTAGCGCGCGGCCCGCGGATCCGGCCGACCGCGCATCGGCGTCGCGAGGACGACGGGCGTGTCCGCGAACCGGGCCAGACGCGCACCGAACAGCGGGTTGTCGACGATCTCCGGCTCGGCGAAGCCGTAGACGCGCCGGTACAGGGCGATGGCCTTCTCGAGGTGACGCACGCCCAGCACGACCGTGTGGATGCCCATGAGCCGGTCGGCCCGTGGGCGCGCGCCGCGCTCGGCGCCGCCCGGACGATAGGGCGGGATGCGGAGCTCGCGCGGGGTCCGGTCCTTGATCAGGAACGGGAGCAGCGTCCCCGGCTCGCCCTCGCCGATGGTCGCCATGTCCCACTCGGCCATCGCGCCATCCGGCCACTTGCGGCTCATGTGGAACGGGCCGTCGACCGGCACGCCGAGCTCGGCCACCCGCTGCACCTCGTCGGCGACGTTCGGCACTTCAATCGCCCAGGCACACAGGCCCGCGTCGTTGAGGATGTGGCGGTGCCACAGCGGCGACAGGGCCCGCGGCTGCCGCGTCGACAGCAGCTCGAGGTAGGAGCCGTCGTCGAACGGCAGGTACGCCATGTGGGTGATCTCGTTCGAGTGGATCCCGCCGAACTCGGTCTTCAGGCCGACCGAGGCGAACGCCTCCTTCATGGGCGTCAGGGCGGAACCCGCCACCACGACGTGGTCAATCTTCAGCTGCATCATCCAGAGCGTTCTTCGCGCGGCGGTCGTCTGTCAAATGGAGAGACCGCGGACGGGCGCCGTCCCGGCGCGGAACCGGGAGCGGCCTCCCGGATGCGCAATTCTACAGGGAAATCGACGCGAGCCGGCAGATCTTGACCGGCGGGCGGACGGCCGCGTGAAGCCCGCGGCCCGCGCACCGCGGGCGCGGGCTCTCGGGGATCGTCAGGGCCGGACCACCACCGGCGGGGGCAGGGTGCTGTCGGCGAAGCCGACGGCCTCGGCCAGCTGGCGGAGCTTGCCCTGGATGAGCCGCATGTTGCGCGGGCCCATCCGGAGCAGCTGCTTCTGTGCCGGCATCAGGCCTTCGAGATCCGGATTGGCGAACTGGTAGGCGACGGCGCGCTGGGTGAGCGGCACGGGCCCTTCGAGCACCGGCGTGGCCAGCAGGTTGTCGATCGCCTTGTGCAGGGCGGCGTCGACGTTGCCGTCGGGATGGCCGAGGTCGCGATAGGCGACGACGATGAGCGGCTTCAGGCGCTCGTAGGTCGCGGCGCTGCCCGCGGTGTCGAGCGACGCGATCGCGCTGGCCAGCCCGTCGAAGCGGTGATAGTTCCGCTCGTCCATGACCAGGTGCGCGTCGCGGCCGCTGACGCCGAACTTCTCCTTCGGCGCGAACAGGCGCAGGTGGGCGGTCGGCACCTTGCCGTCGGCGACGTTGTCGATCATCACGGCGAAGCCGCGGATCAGGTCGCGCGTCGCGAGCCAGGCCGCCAGTTCGGGATGCGTCGAGAGCCCGCGCGCGAGGCCGCGCACGGTGTCGTCGCTCTGATCGAGCGGCGGCAGGCCGACGTCGGCCGGGTTCACGGCGACCGGCGCGGCCGGCTTCGGCGCCGCTTCCTGCCGCGAGACGGTCGGCGCCGGCGGCGGGACGACGATGCGCCGGTCGCGGAAGAAGAAGAGGTACACGAACACGGCAGCCACGGCGACGAAGAAGATCGTCACCAGCCACGGCGCGCGACTCGAGGCGGCCGAGAACTTGTCGTCCGCGGGCGGATCGTCGGCCCCGATCGGACGGAAATCGTCGAAGTCGTTCATGCCAGTGTGTCCCGGGATGCGCCTCGCGCGCCCCTATTCTAGACCTCGCGCGCGCGACGATGCGAGCCGATTGCGCGGCTGAGCTGGGTGGAAGACGGCGGGGACGAGGTATGCGCGCCGCGCAACGGCGTCATGCGTGCGGCGCATGACGGAACCGACGGCCGGCGCGTGCGTCAGCGCGGCGCCCGCTGACGGTCGAGCCAGTAGACGACGAGGCTGACGCCGAGGGTCTGCAGAATCCAGCCGGCCGCCAGCGCCGCGGGCGGCGGTGCGGCCACCATCATCGCCTGCCCGGCGAGCATCATCACGGTGATCGCGCTGGCGAACAGCGGCATGCCGTACCGGCCGATCGGCGTGCGCGACGTCCCGACGCCCGCGTACAGCACGAGCCCCACGACCACGAGCGCGGCCTCGAGCGCGAGCGCCGCCGGCAGGTGGTTCCACAATCCCAGGCCGAGCTTCGGGGACGAGGGACCGGCCACTGGCAGCTCCGGCACGTGCACGATCGCGTCGAGCAGGAAGTGCGAGAACACGGCCGCGCCGATGGCGAACGCCGCCAGCCGCCGCCCGCGGGTGGCGGCCAGCGCCACCAGCGCCGCGGCGAGCGACCAGCCGAGGCTGGCGATCAGGCCGTGCGACCAGGGAAACGTGTAGAGCAGGTAGTGGCGCGCCGGCAGGTCCGGCGGCACGTGCACCTGCTCGATGCCCACCAGCACGAAGACGCCGAGCAGCAGATCGAGCAGGTAGGCGGCCAGCACCAGCCAGCCGGCGTTCAGCCGCCGATCCACCCGCTTCAGGGCGAGTCCGACGCCGAGATGTCCGGGCCCCATGGGCCTTCATTATAGGCACAGCAGCACGCTCTCCGCGGTGCCGCGCAGACACCACGGCCGGGAAGCCGGACGCGCCCGCGCCGCTCAGGCCGGCGTCCGCGTGACGGCGAACAGTTGGAACAGCGACACCAGCACGACCGCGCCGCCGGCGAGCAGGTCGTTGATGGTCGCGGTTCTCGAGAAATGCCATGCGTGATACAGCATGGGATCGAACATGACCCAGATGCCGAAGGCGAGCATGAACCAGTCGATCACCTTCGGCACGGGGGCATTGAGCAGCGCCAGCACGGAGAAGCCGAAGATCAGCATCGCCAGCACGGCGTTCTCCGGGACGGCGGGATCCGTGCCCGGGCCACCGAGCAGCGAGCCGTAACCGAGGACGGACGGCGCCCAGAACAGCCACAACCCGAAGAGCAGCGTCAGCACACTCAGTTTCCGCACGACCCATCCCCCTTTCCGGCGCGGCGCGGTCGCGCGCACCCTGCAGGAGTGCAAGTCCGGTACCCGTGACGAGGATGAATCTCTACCGTGGGGATCGCCGGCCGACCGGCGGTTTGGCGTGCAGGCCATGGCCCGGCCAGGCGCCTGCCGGCCGATTCGCGCGGCGCGGTGCATGAAGTTGAGACAGCCGGCGTGTCACGGCTGAGCCGGTCCGGGTCAGGAGGACTGGACGGCGCCGTAGCGGCGGCAGCCGACGAGGTGATCGTTGACCATGCCGGTCGCCTGCATGAACGAGTAGCAGATCGTGGAGCCGACGAAGCGGAAGCCCCGCTTCTTCAGGTCGCGGCTCATCGCGTCGGACTCCGGCGTCCGCGGCGGGACGTCACGCAGCGTGCGCCGGCGATTGACGATCGGCCGCCCGCCGACGAACTGCCAGATGTAGGCGTCGAACGAGCCGTACGCCCGCTGCACGTCGAGGAACGCCCGCGCGTTGGTGATGGCCGAGGCCACCTTCAGGCGGTTGCGGACGATGCCCGGGTCGGCGAGCAGCCGGGCCGCGCGCGCCTCGTCGTAGCGCGCGACGCGCGAGGGATCGAAGCCGCTGAACACCCGGCGGTAGTGCTCGCGCTTCCGGAGGATGGTGATCCAGCTCAACCCGGCCTGCGCCCCTTCGAGCAGCAGCATCTCGAAGAGATGCCGGTCGTCGTGCGAGGGGACGCCCCATTCGGTGTCGTGATAGGCGACGTACAGCGGATCGGAGCCGGCCCACGGGCAGCGAGTCGTCGTCGGCATCCTCCGACGATAGCCGAGCGCCGGCCCCCCGTCCAGGCAGGGGGCGGGGGCGGTATACTTTCTGACGTGATGTCCAAGACCATCGAATCCCAATCGTTGACCGGGCTGGCGGGCCGTTTCGGCGCGTTCGTGGCCGAGCGCTTTCCGTTCGCCGTGGACGCCGCCGTCGAGGCGTTCGACGCCGCGGTCGCGCGGGCGCGCCAGAAGGGGGCCGACGCGGAGGCGATCGACGCGCTGCGGCCGCTGCTTCGCAAGGAACTGACCGCGCGGCTGGCCACGTCCGTCCCGGCCGGGCTGGCCGAGACGACGCCGGGCGTGACGGCGGAGGCGCGGCTGGCGGCGGCCCGCGAGGAGTTCGTGGAGGCGTGCGACGGCTTCCTGCGCCGCGCGTCGATTGCGGCCTCGCTGACGCCCGACGAGCGGCGGGAGATCCTGCGCGGCATGATCCTGACGCGCGCGACCGACAGCCAGCTGAAGACGTTCTTCACGGGCGGCGAGGTCCGCTACGAGGGGATTTCCTTCCAGGGGAAGGGATTCCGCTCGCTGGGCCAGGAAGCGATCTACGCGGGCGGCATCCGGCTGCGCCGGGGTCCGAAGTACCGCGGGGCCGACGGGAGCTGGCAGGGCGACGTGATCGCGCCGGTCATCCGCGACATCGGCATCGCGCTGGCGATGCGGCCCGAGCCCGAGAGCGTCCGCATGGTGCTGTCGGCGCAGATGGGCAAGGCCGGGCCGCCGCTCGACGGGCGCGACCTGCACGTGGGCGACTTCGCGTGGGGCATCCTGCCGGCGGCCGCGCCGCTGGCGGTCGGCACGGTGACGATGGCCGGCATGGCGATGGGCTTCCACCTGGACGGCTCCGGGCGCGTGGCCTTCTCGTTCATCGGCGAGGGGGGCTCGTCGCTGGGCGAGTGGCACGAGGCGATCAACCTGTGCGCGGCGCGCCGGCTGCCGGCGGTCTTCTGCCTGCAGAACAACCAGACGGCGCTGTCGACGCCGGTGAACGATCAGTCGGCGGTCCGCGTGTTCGCCGACAAGGCGGCGGGCTACGGCATCCCGGGCATCACCATCGACGGCACCGACCCGGATGCGGTCGCGGCGGCGTTCACGTGGGCGGCCGAGCGGGCGCGCGCCGGTCTCGGCCCGACGCTCATCGAGCTCATCGCGATGCGGATGTGCGGGCACGCCCACCACGACGACATGCTGTACCTCGGGCACGACCCGAAGCCGGGCTGGGAGTACCCGCCGCTCACCGAGCAGGGGTACGCCAACCGCGAGCTCTACGAGTTCTGGCGGACGCGCGATCCGATCCCCACGTATGCCGCGAAGCTCGAGGCCGAAGGGATCATCGCGCCGGGCGACCTCGATCGGATGAAGGCGGAGGCCGATCGGATCGTCGGCGAGCAGGCGCGGGCCGTCATCGACGCGCCATGGCCGGAGCCGGCGTCGGCGGCCGTCGGGGTCTTCGCCGGCGAGGGGCCGCGGTACCGTGTGGAGGTGCTCGAGCCGGAGTGGCGGGTGGGGACGGCGCTCGGGACGCCGCTGCCGCCGCTCGATCCGGGGCCGCCGTTCGACCCGAAGGGGAACACGTTCCTCGACGCGGTGATGCGGGGCGTGGGCGACGTGCTGCGGGCCGATCCGCGCGTCTTCGTCTACGGCGAGGACGTGGGCGGCAAGTACGGCAACGCCTTCCTGCTGCTGCGGCCGCTGCTCAAGGAGTTCGGCGATCGCCTCCTGAACTCGACGCTGGCCGAGGGCGGCGTGCTGGGCGTCTGCGTCGGCGCGGCGCTGGCCGGCCGCCGGCCGATCGGCGAGATGCAGTTCAACGACTTCGTCGCGACCGGCTTCAACCAGCTGGTGAACAACGCGGCGAAGATCCGCTACCGCTGGGGCGGCAGCGTGCCGATGGTCGTCCGGATGCCCTGGGGCGGCCTGCGCCACGCCGGGCCGTACCACAGCCAGAATACCGAGCCCTGGTTCTACCGGACCCCCGGGCTGAAGATCGTGGTGCCGTCGACGCCGTACGACGCGCGGGCGCTGATGGCCGCGGCGGTCGCCGATCCGGACCCGGTGCTCTACTACGAGCACATCACGCTCTACCGCGAGCCCCGGATCAAGCAGGTGCTGGCCGAGGCGGCGCCCGAGCCGCTGCCGATCGGCAAGGCGGCGCTGCGGCGGGCCGGCGACGACCTGGCGATCATCTCCTACGGCGCCTACGTGCACGTCGCGATGCGGGCGGCGGCGGCGCTGGCCGCCGACGGCATCGAGGCGAGCGTGCTGGACCTCCGGTCGCTCGTGCCGCTCGACAAGGAGGCCGTCCTCGCCGTGGTCCGGCACTGCAACCGGGTGCTGATCGTCCACGAGGACTCGCGGACCGGGGGCATCGGCGAGAGCCTGGCGGCCATCATCCAGGAGGAGGCGTTCGAGTCGCTCGACGCCCCGATCCGGATCATCGGCGGCCTCGATACGCCCGTGCCCTACTCGCCGCCGCTCGAGGAGTTCTTCCTGCCGCACGAGGCGGACGTCGAGCGCGCGGCACGGTTGCTGATGCAGTACTGACGATGAGCGGCAATGGGCAATGCGCAATGGGCAATGAGTGACGAGCGATGAGTGATCCGGGAGGTGCGGTTCTGAACAATACCCATTGCGCATTGCCCATCGCGCATTGCCTGCACCTGGTCCCCTGCCTCAGCCCTCTTCTGCCGTGACCTCATCGGGCGCTCCGTCCACGTCCTCCTTCGTCCTCGCCCGCCGGGCCGCGTACTACGGGCTGGCGGTCATCACGCTGCTCAACTTCGTCAACTACATCGACCGCTACATCCTGTCGGCGGTGATGCCGCGCATCAAGAGCGACCTCGGCATCAACGATTTCGAGCTCGGGCTCCTCACCAACGGGTTCCTCGTCAGTTACTTCCTCACCTCGCCGTTCTTCGGCCGGCTGGGCGACCGGCTGTCGCGGACGAAGCTGATCTCGGCGGGGGTCGCGGCCTGGAGCGTCGCCACGGCCGCGTCGGGGCTGGCCGCGACCTTCCCGCAGCTGTTCGCGGCGCGCGCCACGGTCGGCGTCGGCGAGGCGGCCTACGCGACGATCTCGCCGTCGCTGCTCTCCGACTACTTCCCGAAGGCGCAGCGCGGCCGCGCGTTCGCGACCTTCTACGTCGCGCTGCCGGTCGGCGCGGCGTTCGGCTTCCTGCTCGGCGGCGCGCTGGAGCACGCCTACGGCTGGCGGGCGGCGTTCTACGCGGTCGGGCTGCCGGGGATCGCGCTCGCGCTGCTCACGCTGACGATCGCCGAGCCGCCGCGCGGCATCCAGGACGACGAGCCGGTGCCCGTGCTGGACGAGTCGATCTGGCAGAGCCTGCGGACGCTCATCCGGATCCCCGACTACCTCTGGACCGTCGTCGGCTACGCCGCGTACACCTTCGGCGTGGGCGGCCTGGCGATCTGGATGCCGACCTACCTGGCGCGCGTGCGCGGTCTCGAGCTGCGCGATGCCGACTTCCTGGTGGGCGGGGTGACCGTGGTCGCCGGACTGGCGGGGACGTTCCTCGGCGGGTTCCTCGGGGACCGGCTGCTGCGCTGGACCGATCGCGCGTACCTGTGGCTGTCGGGCATCGCCGCGCTGCTCGGCATCGTGCCGACCTGGATCGCCCTCACGGGCGGCTCCGAGCCGGTCTACATCGGCGGCTTCTTCGTGGCCGAGTTCCTGCTCTTCCTCAGCACCGGGCCGATCAACGTCGTCATCGTCTCGGCCGTGCCGGTGGCGATGCGCGCCACGGCGATGGCGGTCAGCATCTTCGCCATCCACCTGTTCGGCGACGCCATCTCCCCGCCGATCATCGGCGCGATTGCCGATCGGGTCGGCCTGGCCAAGGCGGTGCTGATCGTGCCGGTGGCGGTGGCGATCTGCGGAGTCGTCTGGACGGGGATTGCCGCGCGCAAGGCGCGGCAGCCCTGAGGGCCTGAGCGATGCCGCCGGTGCCGGACTCCCCGCGGAGGCGCGTGCAGACCTTCATCCTCTGCGCCTGGCAGCTCGCGTGGGCGGCCGGCCTCGTGGAGAACGCGCGGGTCTTTGCGGCGCGCCCGGCGTCGACCCCTGCCTACGCCGTCATCGCCGGTCAGACTGCAGTCTTCTTCGCCTTCACGGCATGCCTCGCGACCGGTCTCTTCGTGCGGGCCTGGCGTCGACGGCGGCTGACGCCCGGCGCCGCCGGGATCCTTCTCGTGGCGGCGGCGGCGCTGGTGGCCCTCCAGCTCGAGCCGCAGGCGACGCACTGGCTCGTGCTGCGCTATCGCGCACCCGCTTCCATGGACGTGTGGGTGGACGGCCAGAGCGTGTCCGGGCAGGCGGTCCCGTTGACCGGCGCGCCGCCTGACACGACGATCCAGCTCGCATCCGCGGCGCTGCAGTACGACGTGGTCGTGGTGCTGGATGGGTGGGTCCCGCGCGACGAGGCCATTCGTGCCGCGCAATCCCGGGAGCCGGCGGCCGATCGCGCCGGAGCCCGGCTCGACGTCCTGCCCCTCGCCCGACGTGGCCGCGATCTCTCCTCCCTCCTGCCCGACGGCGCGCGCGAGTCGGCCACGTTCGTCGTCGGCTGGCACGACACGGGTTATCCGCTTCGCCCGCGTCCGCTGCTCCAGGTGGTCGGAGGAGGAACGCGATACGTCGACGTCGAGCTGCGCCGTGCCAGGGTGGCGGCGACGATGAGAGGGCCGGAGGCGCTGGTGCCCATCGCGCATCGGACCGGCTTGCAGAGCCTCGCCGTGGGCCTCGTGCTCGGCGCTTGTCTCCTGCTGCACGGAGGGTTGCGACGATGGTGGCTCGCCGCGATCGCCTGACCGCGATCGTTCCGCCCGTCGTGCTGGCGGGGTTCGCGCTGGCGCTGGTGGGCGGCTTCAGCTGGGAAATGTACCGTGCGGCCGCCCAGCCGCCGGGCGTCGACGCGGTCACCTACCTCCGGTGGGCGACGGCGATCGACCACGGTTACGGTCTCGGGCTGCAGCCCGGCGCCGACTTCGTTCCCGACTACTGGCCGCCGGGCGGCTTCTACGCCCTCGCCTGGATCCTGCACGTCCTGGGCGGGAACTGGCGGTTGTACGTCTTCGTCGGACCGGTGCTGGCCGCCGCCGCCGCCGCCCTGCTGTACGGCCTCGCGATCCGCTGTGTCGAACGTCGACTGGCCCTCGCGCCATGTGTTGCCACCGTGTGCTGGGGTGGATTCCTGATCAACGCGGTCTCCATCGGCTCGGACTTCCTCGGCATGAGCCTGTTTCTCGGAGCGCTGCTCGTGCTGGTCGACGCCGTCGGCCGATCGTCCCTGCCGGAGGCTGGAGTGGCCGGCGTCCTGTTCGGCCTGGCGAGCCTCACGAGGCCCAACGACCTGCTGTTTACGGGGTTCCTCGCGGGTCTGCTCCTGCTCTCGCAACGCTACCGCACCGGATTCCGGCGCGAGCTGGCCTGCGTCGGGGTCGCACTGCTGTGCGTGGTGCTGACCGTGGCGCCATGGATTGCCAGGAACCGCCTCGTCACCGGGCGCTTCTCGCCGGTGGCCTCGAGTGGCGCCACCAACTTCATCATCGGCAACAATCCGTTTGCCACGGGGACCTACGCCATCTGGACGCCGCAGCAGGAGACGGCGATGCGGCAGATGGGACTGGCCGGTCCGAATCCCTACACTCGCATCGGCCGCATCGGCTGGAAACCGGTGCTGATCTATAACCTGACCCACCCGGCCTTCGCGCTCCGCAACCTCGGGCGAAAGCTGTACTACCTCCTCTTCGACGAGGAGATCGCCCCGGATCCGCTGTTCCTGTACCCATCCACGACGTTCTCCCTCGTGGCGCACGCGCTCTTCTGGATGCTCGTTCTGGTGGGGGCGTGGAGCTTCTGGACATGCGAGGGCTTTGCGCCGAGAGCCGTCGCCGCCTGGCTGGCCTACGGCGTCCTGTCGGTCCTGCCGTTCTTCGGAGCGGCCCGGTTCCGGCTGGGCTTCGCGCCGGCGGCGTTCATCCTCCTGGCGGCGGGCCTGCAGCGGCTGCTCGGATCCCGCCCGGCTCACGGGGCGGACCTTCCTCCTCTCTGATCGCCAAGGCTGCCTGGTGAAGGACGAGGAAGAGATCGGTGACGCAGAGAAGGACGCCGCAGCCCCGGCTGAACCGATTGCTCCGGGATAGACGCCGAGTGGCTACTCGTTTCGCAAAGCCACCACCGGATCCACCCGGACCGCCCGCCGTGTGGGGAACCAGCAGGCCAGCAGAGCGGCGAGCGCGAGGACGAGCGGGACGAGCGCGAAGGTGGCTGGATCGAACGGACTCACGCCGAAGAGCAGGCTTGACAGCAGGCGGGAGAGGAATGCGGCCGAGACGAGACCGGCGAGGAGGCCGGCACCGACCAGCCGCGCGCCGTCGCCGAGCACTTCGCGCACGATGTCGGCCGGTGCGGCACCGAGCGCGATGCGGACGCCGATCTCGTGCGCCCGCTGGGCGACCAGGTACGCCATCACGCCGTAGACGCCGACCGCCGCGAGCAGCAGCGCCAGGCCGGCGAAGCCGGCGAGCAGCGTGGCGTTGAGACGCTGCGGCGCCGCTGACTCGCCCACGAGGTGCTCCATCGTCGTCACCGTGCCGAGCGGCTGGTTGCCGTCGAGCGACGACACCTGGGCCCGAAGCGCCGCGGAGATGGCCAGGGGATCGCCGGCCGTGCGCGCCACCAGCGTCATGTCCGGCAAGGGAGCCTGCTGGAACGGCTGGTACAGCTCGATCTTCTCGTCTGCGTCGAGGCCGCCGAAGCGCACGGACCCGACAATGCCGACAATCGTCAACCATGGGCCGTCCGAGCCGAATCGGATGTGCTGGCCGAGCGGGTCGGCGTTCGGCCAGTAGCGCCGGGCCATGGCCGTGTTGATGATGGCGACCTTCAGCGTGTCCGGCCCGTCCTGTGCCTCGAATGCGCGGCCCTTGACGAGGGGGATCCCCATCGTTGCGAAGTATCCCGGCGTGACCGTGCGCCACGCGACGCTCGACTCCTCATCCGGCAGCGCCCTGGGCCGCCCCTCGATCTCGAATCCCCTGGAGTAGTTGCTGCCGCTCATCGGCAGGACCGACGTCGCACCCGCGCGCAGCACGCCGGGGAGAGCGGCGGTCCGTTGCACCAGCGCGTCGATGAACGCCTGCTGCCGGGTGGCGGTGCCGTAGCGGGTCGCGGGCAGCGGGACCTCCGCAGCCAGGACGTGACTGGCATTGAATCCCGGATTGACGTCGAGGAGGCGCGCGAAGCTGCGCAGCAGCAGGCTGGCGCCGATGAGGAGGACGACGGCCAGCGCGATTTCGACGGCGACGAGCGTCGATCGGAAGCGGCGGTGGACGACGGCGGCTGAACCACGGCCGCCGTCCTTCAGTGCGCCGTGCAGGTCGGCGCGCGACGCCTGCAGGGCCGGGCCGATGCCGAAGACGAGTCCCGTGAGGACCGACAGACCGAGCGTGAAGGCGAACACACCCGCGTCCAGCCGGACCACGGCGACGCTCGGCAGCACGCCATGCGCCAGCCGCACGAGCAGATCGCGTCCCCACAGGGCGAGGAGCACGCCGCCGACCCCGCCGGCGAGCGCCACGGCCAGGCTCTCCGCGAGGAACTGCCGGATGAGCCGTCCCCGTGTCGCCCCGAGCGCGGCGCGCACGGCGACCTCGCGACGACGGGCGGCGGCCCGCGCCAGCAGGAGGTTCGCCACGTTCGCGCAGCCGATGAGCAGGACGAAGGCCACCGCCGCCATCAGCACCAGCAGCGCGGTCCGGACGTCGCCGACGTACTGCGTCCTCAGCGACACGAGGTTGACGCCGTAGCCGTTGTAGTAGGTCGGCAGCTCCTTCGACAGTTGCTGCATGACGCCCGTCAGATCGGCCTGCGCCATCGCCGGTGTCACCCCGGGCTTCAGGCGGCCGACGACGTTGAAGTGATGGTGCCCGTTCAGTTCGTCAATCGTCTTGGGATAGACGTATGGCCCCCACACCTGCACGTCGCCGAAGTTCCAGAAGGTGAACCCGGCCGGCAGCACACCCACCACCGTCCGCGGGCCATCGTCCAGTCTGAGCGTCTGCCCGACGATGGCCGGGTCGCTGCCGAACTGCTGCTGCCAGAGATCGTGACTGATGACGGCGACGCGATCGTGCCCGGGCTCGGCGTCCGATGGCTGCAGCAGGCGCCCGAGCGCGGGGTGGACGCCGAGCAGGCTGAAGAAGTCCGTCGAGACGAATCCCGCCGGCACGACCTCGGGCTCGCGGCCCCCGGTGAGGTTCGCCACTTCCCAGTCGAGCAGCGCCATGCCGCTGAAGCTGTGGTTCCGCTGCTCCCACGCGCGGAACTCGCCGGCCGACGCCGACGTGTGGTCCCAGCCCGGCCGCGGGCGTGTCTCCCAGATCATCGTGAGCTGCCCGGGATCGCGGTACGGCAGCGGCCGCAGCAGCACGGCATCGACGATGCTGAAGAGCGCGGTGTTGGCCCCGATGCCCAGCGCGAGGGTCAGGATCGCAACGGTGGCGAAGCCGGGGTTCTTCAGGAGGACGCGGAGCGCGTGGCGGAGGTCTGACATGAGTGTCTATTCGTCTCTCAACGCCACCACCGGGTCCACCCGGGTCGCGCGGCGCGTGGGGAGGTAGCAGGCGCCGAGTGCGGCCGCGAGGAGGACGGCAGCGACCGTGGCAAACGTGGCGGGATCGGTCGGGCTGATCCCGTAGAGCCGGCTCGACACGAGCCGGCTCAGGAGCAGCGCGGCGGCCAGGCCGATCAGGCAGCCGGCCGCGGTCAACGCCAGCCCCTGGCCGATGACCAGCCGGAAGATGGCGTGCGCGTCGGCGCCGAGAGCCATGCGAACGCCGATCTCCCGCGTCCGCTGTGCCACCGAGTACGCCATCGCGCCGTAGAGGCCGAGGCCGGAGAGCGCGAGCGCGACGAGTCCCATCGCGCCGAGCACCCAGCCGGCCAGCCGCGCCGGCAGCAGCGACAGTCCCATGTGCTGCTCGAGCGTCGCCGTGTCGAATAGCGGCAGCGACGGATCGATGGCGGCGACCGCATGGCGGACCGCCGGGGCGACCGCCATCGCCGGACCCTGCGTGCGGACGATCAGGCTGATCGCCGGCTGGTAGAACTGCAGGAGCGGCGTATAGAAGAACGGCGTCGGTGCCTCGTCCAGCGCCGAGTACTTCCCGTCGCGCGCGACGCCCACCACTTCCCACGCCGGCGTGTCCGCACCGGCATCGCCACCCATGCGGAGGTGGCGGCCGATGGGATCCTGCCCGGGCCAGTAGCGCTGCGCGAAGGCCTGGTTCACGACAACGACGCGGGGCGCCCCGTCGCCGTCGGCGTCCGTGAAGCCCCGGCCGCGCACGAGCGCGATGCGCATGGCGCTGAAGTAGTCGGGGCCGACGGTGGCCGTCGCCACCTCGACGTCCTCGCCCGCCTTCGGCGCATAGCCTTCGATCGTGATCCCGCGGCGGGTGCGTCCCAGCCCGAGCGGCAGCGACGAGGTGGCGCTCGCGTCGATGACGCCCGGCAGCGCCCGCAGCCGATTCAGGAGCCGCTCGTCGAACCGGCTGCCGGACGCAGCGTCGTAGCCGCGCAGCTGCAGATCGAGTGACGTCACGAGGACGCCGTGCGCGTCGAATCCCGGATCGATCGTGCTCGCGTTGCGCAGGCTCCGGAGGAAGAGCCCGGCGCCGATGAGCAGCACGAGCGACAGCGCCACCTGCGCGACGACGAACGCGCTGCGAAGCCGGCTGCGATGGCCCCGGGCCGCGGCGGCGGCGTCGCCGTCCTTGAGGGCCGGCACGAGTGATGGACGCGACGAGGCCAGGGCTGGCGCCAGGCCGAACAGCAGGCCGGTCAGGATCGACAGCGCCGCGGCGAACGCGAGAACGCGCCCATCCACTCCCAGGTTCAGGGCGACTGGCACCGGCAGCGGCGGACGCACCGCCATCAGCAGATCCGTTCCCCAGCGCGCCATCAGTATCCCCGTCCCGCCAGCCGCGGTCGACAGCACGAGGCTTTCGCTGAGCAGCTGGCGCACCAGATCCCAGCGGCTCGCGCCGAGCGCGAGCCGGATGGCGATTTCCCGCCGCCGCGCAGTGGCGCGCGCGAGGAGCAGGTTCGCGACGTTCGCGCAGGCCACCAGCAGGACCAGGCCGACGACCGCCATCAGGAACACGAGGAAGGCGACGACGGGGCCGCGCAGCGCCGGCGGGATCCGCGCGTCCTTCTCGGGGACGAGCGTGACCACCCGGGGCTTCTCGTGGACATCGGTCCAGGCGTCGCGGTGCGCGCGGTAGATCTGCCCGGCAATCACCGCCAGTTCCGCCCGGGCCTGCGCGAGCGCGACGCCCGGCTTCAGCCGGCCCACGATCGTCAGGCCGCGGCTGCCGCGGCTGGTGAGCGCGTCGCTGCCGGGATTGGCTTCCGCCTCCATTGCCATCGGCACCCAGACATCGGCGCGGATGCCCCGCATCAGGCCGGTGTAGCCCCGTGGCGCGACCCCGACGACGGTGAACAGATGGCCGTTCAGCTGGATGGCGCGGCCGACGATGGCGGGATCGCCGCCGAATTGCCGCTGCCAGACCGCATGGCTGATCACCGCCACCGGATGCGCGCCGGGCGCGCCGTCCTCGTCGGGACGGAAGCCGCGGCCGAGCGCCGGCTTCACGCCCAACGTCTGGAAATAGTTGCCGCTCACGACTTCCCCGAACAACCGCACGGCCACCTCGCCGGTGCCGAGCGCGAACGGCGTGAGCTCGGAGGCGACCAGGGCGCTGAACGCGTGCGCGCGATCGCGGAAATCGACGTAGTCGGGATAGGAGGAGGCGCCGTCGCGCGGCCCGCTGTAGTCGCTGGTGAAGAGGCTCACCACCTGTTCGGGGTGTGCCACGGGCAGCGGCCGCAGCAGCAGGCCGTTGACGACGCTGAAGACGGCGGTGTTGGCGCCGATCCCCAGCCCCAGCGTGAGGATCGCCGCGAGGGCGAAGCCGGGGTTCTTCAGCAGCGTGCGGAGGGCGTGGCGCATGGTTCAACCCGGCCTTCACGCGGCATGCCAGCTCAGGAAGGTTGCGGCGAGGCGATTCCCCTTTGAAAACGGTCCGCCAATCCGTTCCACTGTCCGCTTTCGGGATAGGCGGTCCCGCCTCCGGGCAGCATCACCTACTGCCCCTTCGGCGCGGGGATGATCTCGGCGCGGATCAGGCGGTCGAGCCTGGGGAACTCGCGGTCCAGGTAGGCGTTGCCGCCTTCGATGATCTTCCCCTGGCGATGCTGGCGCACGCCGCTGCCGGACCGCTCGCCGTAGCCGGCGTAGAGGCTGTCGAGCACGTGCATGCCTTGAATCACCTGTCCGAAGATCGCGAACGGGTCGGTGTCGTTGCGGGTGTTGTCGCGCAGGTTCACGTAGATCTGCGTGTTCGACGTCCCGGGCACGACGTCGCGCGCGAACGCGAACGTGCCGCGCAGGTTGCTGCCGTACTTGGGATCGTCCTTGAACTGCGCGTGCAGCCACGCCTTGTTCACGGCCGGGTCGCCGTTCAGCCCCCACTGCGCGATGTAGTTCGCGTCCACCCGGTGGAAGCGCACGTCGTCGTAGTAGCCGAGGCGGACCAGGTTGTAGAACCGGTCGGATCCATTCGGGGCGTGCGCGCGCACGCACTTCACGACGAAGTCGCCTTTCGTCGTCTCGAAGCGCGCGTACCAGACGGCCGGCGACGGGCGGCTCCACGCCGGGTTGGACGGATCGAGCAGCAGAGCGTTGGAGGGCTGCGCCGCGTTCTGCGCCGGTGCCACGCTCTCTGCAATCCCGTCGTAGACGGCTTTCGCCCGCTCGATCTCCGCGTGGAACCGCTCGCGCTCCTCCGGCGTCCGCCAATCGGAGTGCTCAACCTTCTGCCAGGTCGCTTCGACCGCCTGTGACAGGAAGCGCGCGTCCGCGCCGGAGCGCCACGGCTTGCCGCCGCGCACGATGTAGACAGGGCTCGTCTGCGCGAACGCGTAGCTGTCGGAGATGTAGCGCGACGAGGGGCCGTTCACCCGAGCGGCCACCCAACCGCCCTGGGGGACCGGCACGTCACCGTCGAACGAGAGATCGAGCGAGTCGTCGGCCCTCGTGACGGTGCGCACGTCGACGCCGTTCACGACGATGGCCAGGCTGCGCATCGGCGCGATCGAGATCGCTTTGGCCCGCACGTGGATCGTGGCCGGCCTGTTGGCGGCCACCGCGATCTGGTCACCCGGCTCGTGCCCGGCCACGTCCAGGAAGACGATCGGTCCGGTCGACGCGAAGGTGTGCTCCTTGCGGATGCCGTCCAGCCAGCTGGTCTCCGAGAGCGGGCCGCGGATGTGCACGTACGTGCGGTCGGCGCCGGGAGGCGGATCGCGCCAGACGTCGGAGAAGTTGTCGGTCCCGCCGGTGGCGGGCAGGTGGAACCCGCAGTTCAGCAGCCGGTAGTAGATCTCCGTCGAGCGGGTCTCGTCGGAATAGAGCGAGGCCACGTCGTAGAAGTCGCCGAGGCCAAGCGCGGCGTCCGTCGGGATGAGCGTCGCCCCGGCCCCCTGCGGTGTGTCGACAGGGCCGAGATAAGGATGCGGGAAGCCGGCGATGCCGCCCTGTTCACGCGCGCCCCGGAGGTACGGAGAGTCGAGCGTCGGTTGGGCGTACGGCGTGTCGGGGTTGCCGGCCGTCAGCGGAAGGATGAAGTGCTGGATGTCCAGCATGGCGATGTGTCCGAGCGATCCCCGGAACTCTTCGCCGTACTGGAGGATGTACTCGGGCGTCGAAAGCGGGCTCGGCTTGCCGGTGAGGTCGCCCCAGCGGCCCATCAGCCTCGTGCCGTCCATGTGAACGAGCGCGTTGGTCACGTGCAGGTCGGCCGCCTCGATCTCGTGGAAGAACCACTCGTGCGACAGCCCGAATTCGCCCTGGTGCAGATCGTGGATGTGCGTGTCGCCGGAGTACCACCCCATCGCGGGGAGGTCGATCAGGCGGTCGAGATGGATGCGGGCCGTCACCGTTTCGCCGGCATGGACGTCGACCTTCACCGTGTGCGGCCGGTATTCCCAGCCGCGCATCGCCTCGATCGACGCGGGGCCGGCGGGCAGCTCGACCTCGTCGGTCCCCATCGTCTGGAAGTAGTGCGTCTCGGTCGAGGAGATGACCCGATGGAAGCCGCCGTCGGGCGCGTAGGACCGGCCGTCGCTCGCCAGCAGCATGATGCGGGCCGGCATGACCTGGCCGTCAGGGCCGGTCACCTCGATCCGGACGTGCCCGGTGGGGACACGCGAGCGGCGGCTCGCGATCGGGACGGCCCGCCACGACGGGAACGGTCCGCCGCCGATGCCGGCGGTGTAGAGGACCATCGGACCGGAGCGGCTGGACACGAACGCGAAGCGCGTGCCGTCCGGGCTGGGCGTGGGCGAGAACTCGCGGTGGTCCGCGGCGTAGTCGTTGGTCAGGACCACCTCGTTCCCGCCGCTGGCCGGGACCAGGGCCACGTCGTACGAGCCCGCCATCTGATCGGTGACATAGAGGAGCGCCTTGCCGTCCGGCGTCCAGGACGGCTTCATCCGGTACTCGCTCTCTTCGTAGTGCACCAGGTGCGCGTCGCCCTCCGGGAGGTCCTTCACCCAGATGCCCCCGCTCCCGAGCCTCCCGCGCACCGGAGCCACGTAGGCGAGCTGCCTGCCGTCAGGAGAGACGGCCGGCTGGATGCCCGGTGCCACGAGCGTGTCGTGCCCGGTGGCCAGGTCGTGCCGGTAGATGGCGAAGCCGCGCTGACGCGAGCTGGAGAAGTAGAGGCTCCGGCCATCGTGGCTCCACGCGGGCTCGATGTCGATCGCCGGGTCGGTCGTGATCCGTTGGACCGGGCCGCCGTCCGCGCTCACGACGCCGATGTCGAGGTTGCCGTCGCCGCGGTCCATCGAGATCGCGAGGCGGCTCCCGTCCGGGCTCCACGCCGGCTCGAAGTGATAGGCCGGGCCCTCGGTCAGTGCGACGGCCTCGCCCCCGGTCGCGGGGACCTTCCAGATGTCTCCCCGCATGGAGAAGGCGATCCAGCGCCCGTCCGGGCTCCACGCCGGGTCCATCGGGCCGGTCGTGACCGGCGGCAGCAGGTGGCGCTCGATCCGGTCCGACTGCCCGTACCGGTTGGGGTCGGCCCTCAGGAAGGCGGTCGAGAGCGCCACGAAGGCGAGGGAGATCGCAATCGCGCAGCGGTTGAGCGTCATGGCTCTGATCCTGGCTCGTCGGGGTCCGCGGATCGAGATCACCGCCTCCGGTGGTTCAGGCTCCAGACGTACGCCGCCACGGCCTTCACCTGCTCGGCCGTGAGTTGCGCACCGCCCATCGGCGGCATCGGGCTGCGATAGTTCTTCGGCTGCGGCACGCCGTCGGCGATCGCCTTCGCGAGGCCGGCGTAGCTGCCGTCGCTCCACAGCCACTTCCCAGTGGTGAGATCCGGACCGAGGGGCGTCCCCTGCGCGTTCTCGCCGTGGCAGCCGGTGCAGGAGGCGCCAGCCACCTGACCGTGGTAGATGCGATCGCCGAGCGCCACCATCGCGCGCGTGGCTCCTGGCGGAGCCGGCAGCATTGCCGCGTCACTCCCGGCGTCGGGATGCGTCCCTTCCGGAGGATTCTCTGACGCCGTCTCCGTGGCGCCGGCAGGCGCGGTCAGGCTCGGGCACGGCGTGATGCTCGACGCGTCGAACGGCCCGCCGCGGTAGGTGATGCGATAGATCCGCCCGCGCACGTCGTCGGACACGTAGAGGGCGCCGTCGGGGCCGACGGCCAGTCCGCTCGGGCGATGCGCGGCGCCCTGCGGCGTCTCGACCGCGCCGGCGAATCCGTCCGCGAAGATTTCGCAGACGCCGGACGCGCGAGTGCCGGACAGCGGCTGGAAGACGACGTTGTAGCCGCCCTGGGGGTACGGCGCGCGGTTCCACGACCCGTGGAAGGCGATGAAGACGCCGTGACGGTACCGGTCCGGGAACTGCGTCTTGTCGTAGTGCACCATGTCGTTCGGGCCCCAGTGGGCCGGAAAGGCGGCCACCGGCCCGAGCTTGTCCGCGCAGACGCCGATCTTCTTCCCGTCGCCACCGTACTCCGGGGCCAGCACGAGCTTGTGCACGAACTGGTCGTAGTAGCACTCGGGCCAGCCGTAGTCGCCGCCCGGCTTCACCAGGAGCAGCTCTTCGGCCGGGAGCGTGGCTTCCTGATCGGGTCTGTAGAACTGCGGCCAGTTCGCGTGCAGCTGGTCGCGCCCGTGCTGCGTCGCGAAGAGATGTCCCTCGGCGTCGAAGGCGAGGCCTTCGGCGTTGCGGATGCCCGTGGCGTATCGCCCGGCCGCGGAGAACGCCTGGTTCGTCTTGTTGGCGTCGTAGCGCCAGATGCCTCCCCGGGTCTCGAGCTGCGTGCAGGGGACCAGGCCTGGCGACTGCGGCACGCGGT
The DNA here is from genome assembly GCA_028876655.1 of Acidobacteriota bacterium. Lineage (GTDB taxonomy): Bacteria > Acidobacteriota > Vicinamibacteria > Vicinamibacterales > CAVVIG01 > JAGWRA01. The sequence goes on from JAGWRA010000026.1 coordinate 32,288, forward strand.
TCTTCTCCTGGCACGCATTGCTCGGCGTCGCATCGTCGACGTACATCGTCCCGTGCGCATCGATGATGAACGGATGCATCGGGTGGTCGCCCGTCAGCGGCAATCCCGAGAGGACCGTGATGCCCGGGCCGACCTTCGGCGCGATCGAGCCGGAGGTCAGCGGGTACTTCGCGATCCGATCGTTGATCTCCGCGTAGATCGCGTTCTGGTAGAGCGCGATGCCGACGCCTCCGGCACCGCCCATCTCCGGCGTTTCGCCGAACCGCTCGATCGTGTCGGCCCTGCCGTCGCCCGTGGTGTCCTTCAACGCGACCAGGAATCCGCCCGGGTGAGGGGGCCGGTTGCCGTAGTAGCGGCCCGACCACGTGTTCACGTAGACCACGCCGTCGGGTGCGACGACCATGTGGCGTGCGTGGCCGATGCCATCGGCAAAGACCGTGGCGCAGAACCCCTTCGGCAGCTTCAGGCCGCTGTCGTCGTTCGGACAGGCCGTCGTGGCGGGAGCCCGGAACGCGTCCAGGGACCGCGCGCGGGTCTGGACCGTCAACGCGTGCGCGCTCATCAGCAGGGGCAGCAGGCCGAAGGACGCGAGCAAGGCATGGCGCTTGTTCATAGAGTCTCCCTACGCATCCATCCGAAACGCGACCATGTGTGTCAGCGGCAGGACCTCGACCTGGGTGAGGCCGGCCTGGCGCGCGAACTGTTCGACCTGATCGTTGCTGAGCCGGTGGTGGAGCGGCGGCCCCATTTCCTCTTCGCGGTACGGCCACTCGAGCACGACGACCCGCTGGCGGGCGAGCCGCTTCGCTTCCTTCAGCGCGCCGACCGCATCGTCGGCCTCGTGGAGGACGTGGCCCAGGAAGACCACGTCGAAGGCCTTGTCCGGAAAGGGCGGCGCCTCGGCCGGGGCGGTGACGAAGCGGGCGCCGGGCACCTGCCCGGTGGCGGCGGCCACCATGTCGGGGTTGACGTCGATGCCGGTCGCGTGGATACCGCGCTTCGCGAAGGCCTCGGCGAACACGCCGGTGCCGCTGCCGACGTCCAGCACGTCCTGCACGGCGATCCCGTCCAGGCACAGGTCCACCACCCGGTCGACCTCGAGGCGCGCCAGCCGCTCGGGGGCGCGCAGGCGATCGGGGTCACGATGAAAGCGCCGTTCGTTCATGCCGCCGATTATTTCTCACCTCGGCGGGCAGACGGAAGCGGGATCGTGGCCCGGCCGCCCGGCCGCGTGCTGCCGGCCCCTCGCCCTCAGAAGGCCATCAGGTAGGTCAGCTTCGCGGCGAACTGGCGGCCGATCAGGTCGCCGGTGATGGCGTCGCGCTGATCGTTGTAGACGAGGAAGAGGTCGCTCAGCGGTCGGTAGATGATGTCGAACCGGATGTTCGCGCTCCACTGCTCGGCGTCGGTGTTGTACTGCACGAGCGCGTTCAGGAACGCCCGGGTCGAGAAGTTGTAGTCGACGGTGGTCGTCACCAGATCCGTGGTGAACGATCCGGCCGGCAGCGAAATCACGTCGTGCGTCCACTGCAGCCCGGTGTTGAAGCGGGCGCTGGCGCGCACGACGCCGCCCGCCGTGTAGCTGTGTTCCCGGCCGCCGTAGAAGGGGCCCGCCAGGTACTCGCCGTTCACCGAGATCGCCGCGCCCGGATTCGTCGTGATCTTCACGAACGGATCCCGCGTGTCGTACATCCCGGCCGGCACGCCGATCCCCCGCCGGCTGTTGATCAGGAACGGCCGCGTCAGCCGCTCGCGGCTCGTGTTGATGCCGACCTCGAGGTTCGTGCTGTTCTGGAAGGTGAACGGCAGGTGGTAGTCCACGTAGCGCGAGTAGAAGCCGAGGCCGGGCCGGGTGATGAACGTGTAGTGCGTGTGCGGGAAGATCTCCCGCAGCCAGCCGTAGGTCCGGACCGGATGGAAGTGCCAGCCCGTTCGCCCCTGCACCTTGTTCACGCCGACCAGTGGCAGGAAGCCGAGCGCATCGTCGAAGCGGCTGCCGATCGTGGTGAACGAGGTCGTGCTGTCGAAGGTGGCCGTCGGGTAGTAGTAGCCGACCTGCCCGAACCAGTCGTTCCCGGCGCCGGGGTCGGCGGCCTGCGAGGCGAACGACCGGACGAGGTACGCGCTGACGTTCAGGTTCTGGTGGAACAGGAAGTTCGCGTCGGCGCCCGCCACGGTGTCGAAGCGCCCGCCGCCGGCGGTGTTCAGGAAGATCATGCCGACGTCGGAGTTGGCCAGGACGTCGTGCTGGACCCGCACGGCGGTGAAGTTGGTGGCGGGTGACGCTCCCTGCTGCTCCTGCTCGATGTTCAGCGCGCCGATCGCCCAGGGGCCGACGTGCCCGGTGAGACGGCCGCCCGCGAGGATCGGCACCGGCGTCGCGTTGTTGTTGCCCGACAGGCCGATCCGCCGGCTGAAGAAGAGGACGCTGTCGGCCGGCGCCTCCGCGGCGCCACCCAGGCCCCACGCCGGGCCGAACTCGAACAGGCCGGCGTTGTCGAGGAAGAACTCCCGCTTCTCGGGATACAGCAGGCTGAACCGCGTCAGGTTGATCTGCTGCTGGTCGGCCTCGACCTGCGAAAAGTCGGTGTTCACCGTGAACTCGCCGGTGAGGCCGCTGGCCAGGCCCGCGCTCGCGTCGAAGCCGCCGTGGAAGACCCCCGCCACCCGCGACGGCGCCGTGTCGGTCCGGCTGGTCAGCACGTACGGCTTCACGCGGATGTCGTTGCCCGGCTGCACGCGCCGCAGGCCCGTCAGGGTCCCTTCGAGCGACGCCCGCGTGATGTCGTAGATGCGCGGCACCGGCGACCAGTAGGTGTCCTCGTCGCGCCGCCGGATCCGCCGGAGGAAGTTGATCCCCCACCGCTGTGCCGCCGCGGGCGGAAAGCGCAGCGTCCGGAACGGGATCCGGATCTCGGCGTACCAACCCCGAGCCGTCACCCGGGTCTTCACGCTCCAGATCCCGTCCCAGTTGCTGTTGACGTACCGCCCGTCGTCGGTCATCTGCGCGTCCCACTTCGCCCCGCCGGGGTTGATGGCGAACAGGTAGCCGTCGCGGTGGTTGTCGAACGTGTCGAGCAGGACCTCGAAGAGGTCCGTGCTGGACGGGTCGAAGTCCTTCTGGAGGTTGTTGGTGACGACGACCGAGCGGCCGCGGTCGTGGGCGAAGACGCCGATGTAGAGCGCCCGGCTGTCGTAGACGATCCGGACGTCGGTCTGCTCGGTCGCCGGGGCGCCTTCGTCGGGATTGTTCTGGGTGAAGGACGTTGCGACCGGCGCCTGCCGCCACGCAGGCTCGTCCAGCCGGCCATCGAGCACGATCGGGCTGCTCGCCCGGACGGCCACCAGGCGGCGCGTGTGGGGAGCCGGACTGGACGGAGGCTGCGCGGCCGAAGCGGCGGACGCGCCAGCCAGGCCGGCCACGATCAGACACAGCAGAAACAGGAATACCGGCGCACCGGGCGCCGAACGGCACGACCACCGACGGACTCTCACGCCAACATGACCTCGCGCACGAACGATATCATGTGAAGCGCTGCGGCGCGACGCCCGGGGTGCCGAATCCGCGGCGGCACGCGCCCGGAGCCCGCCGGGCTGCCGACGCGGTGGCGTGGCCCCATACAGCTGAGGTAGAACTTACCGCGACACTTCATTGACAGGAGGAGACCACCGACATGAACGGACCGATGCCCCCCTCACCCGAGCGCTTCTTCGAGAACGCCCACGGCATCTACCGCAGCTACGCGATGAAGGCGGCGCTCGAGATCGACCTCTTCACGGCGATCGCCGGCGGCGCGACCGACGTGGCGGCGATCGCCGGCCGCTGCGGCGCCTCGGAGCGGGGGACCCGGATCCTCTGCGACTACCTGACGATTCTCGGCTTCCTCACCAAGGAGAACGGCCGGTACGCCTGCGCGCCCGACGCCGCGATGTTCCTCAACCGGCAGTCGCCGGCCTGGCTCGGCAGCGCCATCGAGTTCCTGCTGGCGCCGCACCATATCGAGGCCATCAGCCGGCTGCCCGAGACCGTCCGCACCGGACGCGCCGACACCACGACGCTCGAGCCGGATCATCCCATCTGGGTGACCTTCGCCCGGGCGATGGCCCCGATGGTCGCCATGCCGGCGCAGATGACCGCCGGCGTACTGGATGTGGCCGGGGCAGGGCCGATGAAGGTGCTCGACATCGCGGCGGGCCACGGGTTGTGGGGCATTGCCGTCGCGCAGGCGAACCCGCAGGCGGAGATCGTCGGGGCCGACTGGGCGCCGGTGCTCGAGGTGGCGAAGGAGAATGCGGCGAAGATGGGGGTGGCGGCGCGCTATCGCACGATCGCCGGCAGCGCGTTCACCGCCGACCTCGGGAACGGCTACGACCTGGTGCTCGTCCCGAACTTCCTGCACCACTTCGACGAGGCGTCGTGCACGACGTTCCTGCGGAAGGTGCACGGCACGTTGAAGGACGGCGGGCGCGTCGCGATCAGCGAGTTCGTGCCGAACGACGATCGCGTCACGCCCCCGATGGCGGCCGGTTTCAGCATGACGATGCTGATCAACACCCCGGCCGGCGACGCCTATACCTTCCCGCAACTGCAGCAGATGCTGACCGCTGCCGGCTTCCGCGACGTCAACATGCAGCGGCTGCCGGTGCCGATCAGCACGGTGGTGACGGGACACCGCTGAGGACGGTGGCGGGGTCGCAACGGGCAACGAGCAATGGGCAATGGGTCGCGGGTGACGCGGTCGCGTCACCCGCGGTGGCCTTGGCGGCTCCTTACCGGCCGAGCGGCATCGTGTAGCAGACGGCGGTACCTTCCAGGGCGACGGTCCCGTCGTCGCGCACGACCCGGGTCGTCAGCTCCGTGATCGGCTTGTCGGCGCGCACCTTCGTCACCTCGACTTCGCCCGTGATCGTGTCGCCCGGCCGCACCGGCGCCTTGAAGCTCCAGTTCACCTGGAGGAACACGGTGCCGGGGCCGGGCAGATCTTCGGCGACGACGGCGTTCAGAATTGCGCTCGTGATGCCGCCCTGGACGACGATGCCGCCGAAGCGGGTGGCGCGGGCGAGCGCTTCGTCGTAGTGGAGCGGATTGCGATCGCCGCTGATCGCGGTGAACCGCTCGATGTCCCCCGCTTCGACCAGGCGCGACCGGCTCGCGCGCTGTCCGACCGCCGGCATCCCCTTCGGCCACACGTCAGTCACGGTCTGCAGTCTCCAGTCTTCGGTCTTCAGTCTTCGGTCTACGGTGCACAGGCTGCGGGCTACGGGGGCAGGCGGTGCGGCTTCGAGCAACACCCGTTGCCCGTTGCTCATTGCCCATTGCGACATCGTCCCGAGCCCCGAGCCCCGAGCCCCGAGTCAGTCCCGTCCGTACTTGTCCGCCATCTTCTTCAGCGTCTTCGCGCCACGGATCGTCGCGCGGCAGCCGAGCGCCCGCTCCAGGACCGCGTTCGAGAAGGTCGACTCGCTCTGCCGCTTGCGGCACAGCCAGTAGATCTCCCGTCCCTGCACGCGGAAGTCATCGATGTCGGTCCGCAGCGTCATCAGCTTCCGCTGGCCCGTCGGGTCGAGCGGATCGCGGAGGAATCCGACGTTGAACGCCACCGCTTCCTCGAACGGACGGACCGGGAAGGGCTGTCGTTCTGCCGCGACCACGAGTTCGCCCGGGGTCCTGATGAAGGTCGCCACCTCGTAGCCAAGCGCATCCTCGAGCGTCGCTTCGATCGTTCGCTCGAGCGCCGCAGCCTTTCCTGGGCTGTCGAAAACCACGTTGCCGCTCGCGATGAAGGTCTCGACGTTCGTGTGTCCCATCGACGAGAACAGCTCGCGCAGCCTGTCCATCTTCACCGTGTGGCCCCCGACGTTGATGGCGCGCAGGAAAGCGATGTATCGCGGCATGTCAGAAGACGTCCAGGTCGCAGCCCGACACGACGTCGCCGTCGTAGCCGGCCTCGCGGATTTCCTCCACCAGCTCCGCGTCGGTCGCGCCCCAGTAGAGCTGGTGATAACAGACCAGCAGCGCCGGGCGGGCCTGCGCCGCCAGCGCGGCCAGTTCGGCCGTCGAGGTGTGGTGCGCCCGATGGTACGCCTGCCAGTCGGCCGGCCGGGCGAGCAGCCGCGCCGCCGAGTACACCTCGTGCAGCAGGATGTCGCAGCCCCGCGCCGCCTCCACGATCGCCTCGATCGGTGTCGTGTCGCCCGAGACGACGATCGTGCGATCGGCCGTCTCGAACCGGAAGCCGTACGCCTCCCGCCACGATCCGTGGTGCACGGGGATGGCGTCGATCCGCACGTGCGCGTCCTCGTAGACGCGTCCCGGCTCGATCGGATGGACGACCGCCCGGTAGGTGTCGGTCGACAGCGGCTCCTGGCCGTGCAGCCGGATGTCGATGTCCTCGCGCCAGCCCTCTTCGATGTGCCGCGTCATCGCGGCGAGTCCGGCCGGTCCGTACGCCTCGAGCGGCACCGGCCGGTCGAGCACCCAGGGGCTCAACAGCAGATCGGGCAGGCCGAGCGTGTGATCGGAGTGCAGGTGCGTCACGAAGACCCGCTGCAGCCGTTCGGGACGGAGCTCGGGCACCCCGCGTTCGGCGGCCGCGGCCGCCTGGCGCACGATGCCGACGCCGGCGTCCACCAAGTACGACTGGCCGCCGGTGATGACGGCCACGGCCGGCCCCCAGTGCCGGGGATCGGCGTTCGGCGTGCCCGTCCCGAGCAGCACGAGCCTCGTCGACGCCGGTTCGGAGGGCGCCCGCTCCCTGTCATCCTGCGTCATCGTCCGGCCAGGCCTACTCGCGCAGGAAGTACTGGACCGTGGAGACGACGCGGACGGTCTTCTGGATCTGGCTCGCCTCCGTAATGCCACGCGCCTGATCGCGCGGCAGGATCTCGAAGACCCCCTGGTTCGCGTCCTTGATGCCGCCGATCCGGCTGTGGGAGTCGCGCGCGAACTGCTCGGCTCCCTCCCGCGCGCGCGCGGTCGCCTCGGCGATCATCTCCGGCTTCAGCTTGCTCAGGCCCGAGAAGATGAACGTCGGCCCGCCCGATCCGTACTCGCCGCCCGACGACAGCACCACGCCGGCGTTGACGAGCTCGGCCACGTGCTGACTGGCGTCGAGCACCCGCTCGGGCTGCTCCGAGCGGACGACCACCGTCTGGTGGATCACGTAGCGCGACTCGGCGCGCTGGGTGGAGAACTGGTTGGTGGCGGCGTCGGTCACCGAGAAGTCCTGCAGGCTGGCCTGCGACGGATCGATCTTGTAGCGGGTGAGGAACTGCCGGATCTGCTGGATGCTCTGCTGGATCTGCGCGTTGGCCGCGCTGAGGTCGTTGCTGGCCGCCGAGATCCGGAGCGGCCAGATCGCCAGGTCGGCCGTCACGTTGCGCTCGGAAATCCCCTTGACCGTGACGACGTGCTCCGCGGCGCGGCCGCGCGCGAAGCCCTGGCCCACCAGAAACCCGCCGGTGGCGATGCCGGCGGCGAGCAGGAACGAGGACACCAGCGAGCGATCCATGCGTCGATCCTCCCGGGCACGACAGCGAGGCCTCCGGGCACCGTGCCCGGTTCCGAGCGTACACCCCTTCGTCTCCGGTCGCGAGCCCGCCTAGCGGAGCCTCACCGGTACCCGCAGGCCCGGCACGCCGGCGCCGCTGAACCAGGTGACCCCTTCGTGCACGAGATCGACGACCAGCGTGTGCCGTCCCGGGCCCGGCGGGCACTGGACGCGGAGTGCGATCGTGGCGCGCTCGCCCGGCGCGATCGGCCGCGGCAGCGGCGTGCGCCATCCGTCCTCGACGACCGTGCGGCCCGCCGCGTCGAGCCAGTGGTAGCTCGCGAGGACGGGCGAGGCCTCGGCCTGACTGTCCCATGTCCGCCAGCTGCGGTTCGCGACGTCCACCGACGCGTCGATCGTCGAGCCGGCGGCGGCATCGTGGGGCCCTTCGTATCCGACGTACTCGCAATCGTAGGGACCGGGCAGCGGCGGCTCGATGGCCCGGGCGGGCAGATCGGGGACGCGGCGTGGCGGCACGGCGCGTCCCCGCTCGGCATAGATGGCCCAGTGCTTCGCCGCCAGATCGAGATCGGCGCGCACCAGCGCGTCCTCGAGATCCACGACGAGATGGTAGAGGCTCCGGCCGATGTCGTCGCGCAGCGGGCTGCTGGCATTCGCCGACTGGCCGTAGCGTTCCAGGCCGGCCACCGTTCCGCGGACCTCCACCCTGTAGCCGTCGAACCACCGGGCGAAGTCGTCGAGCAGGTAGCGGTGCTCGGTCGGCTCGCCGGCCGGCGGCGCCGGCGCGGCCGGACCGTGCACGGAGGCGGCCAGGCCGAACTGGTATTCCAGCCGATCGCGGATGACGAACAGCGACTCGGCGAGCCAGTCGAGATCGACGGTCTTCTGCCACTGGCCGAGCCAGTTGCCCGCGGGCTCGATCAGGAAGAACCGCGCGCACGTGCGGCCGGCCCGCCGGACGAACGCCGCCGGATCGAGCAGGTGATGGAAGGCATCGAACATCGTCACCAGGCCCGTGCCAGCGGGGGGCTCGTAGCCTTCGAGGTCGCCGCTGTCGAAGCGGACGTTCGTGAGGCCGAGCCTCCCGGCCAGCTGCCGCGCGCGCGTCAGGGCCTCGTGGCTGTGATCGATGCCGAGGAACTGCGCGGCCGGGTGCCGTCGCGCCAGCTCGCAGGTGACTTCGCCGGGACCGCATCCGAGATCGATCACGAGATCGTCGGGCCGGACGTGGCGCCCCGCCAGATCGGCGAATCGCTGGATGGTCAGCCAGCCGGGGTAGCTGGGGCTGAAGGGATCGTGCGTCTGCCCCGCGAACATGGCGTCGTGAAACGCCTGGTCGCGCGCCGTCGACCACTGCCGCCGGCGCCAGTTCAACTGCCGCGCGATCCGGGTGAACAGCGTCATGCCCGGGCGGCGGCTCCGGCCGGAAGGCGATGGAGGACGGCGTGCAGCCGCACGGCCGCGTGCAGAAGATCGGCGTCGCCGCCGCGCTCCGCCGTCAACTGCAGGCCGAGGGGCAGGCTGTCGCCGACCGGCATCGGAATCGAGATGGCCGGCGTCCCCATGGCGGTCCAGGGCGCGTTCATCCGGGCGTCGCCGGTCGAGGCGAGGCTGAACGGCGCGGGCCCGGGCGCCGCCGGCGCGAGGATGATCGGCGTCGCGGCGTAGAGGCCGGCGAACTGCGCGTGGCAGGCGGCGATCCGGCGGCGCGCCTCGTCGTACGCGGCGTCGCCGATCTGCAGCCCCTCGCGCACGAGCTCGCCCATGTCCTCCATGCGCGAGCCGTGTTCGCGGTACCGTTCGGCGTGCGCGCGCGCCCCTTCGTAGAACATCACCGTGTGGCTCGCCTGGCGCAGGTCGCGCAGGAGGTCGGCGAGGGCGACCGGCTGCATCGTGACGCCCGCCTGCCGCACCCGCTCGACGGTCTGCTGGAACGCCGCCGCCATCGCGGGCTCGACATCCGGCAGGTCGCCGGCGAAGCCCATCACGTCCACATCCGGTCCCGGGGCGACCGGTTGTCCGAGCGCCTGCCACAGCGCCCGCATGTCGGTCGGTGCGTGGGTGAAGAAGCCGAGCGTGTC
>JAGWRA010000227.1 GCA_028876655.1 Acidobacteriota bacterium
CCGCCTCGGCTGCCGCCGCCCGCGCCACGTGGCTCTCGCCGCGCGCCTTGAGGCGCGCCTCCAGTTCGCGCTCGATCAGCGTGCGGTACCCGTCGCCCGCTTCGAGCTGCCGGATGAGCCCGACCGCGCGGGCCCGCAACCGTTCGGTCATCTCGACGAAGTCGGCGTCGGACACCTTCCCCATCGCCCGATCGAACTCCAGATCCTTGATCGCCCGCAGCACCAGCGTCTTCTGGCGCTCGAGCGCGGTGCGCGTCCGGCGGCCCACCATGTCGGTGCGATCGCCGGCGTCGGCGCGCACCAGCGGCAGGAGCGTCCGGAACACCGCCACGCCGGCGAGCCCGGCCGTCGCGACGATCAGCACGATCATCACGACGGCGCTCGGCGCCGACCCGCGCAGCATCAGCACGGCGGCCGTTGCCGAGGCCAGCACCGCCAGCACGAAGAAGTGCCAGGGTTGGAAGGTGGAAGCAGGCGGGCCCGAGGGGCCCGATGGAGGCGGCGCGGCCGGGTGCTTCTTCGTCCGGCCGCGCGCCGGCGCGGCCTCAGTCGAGATCGCGGAGTTCATCGTCGAGTCGCTCGTTGAGCTTCGCATCCATCACCGGGGCCGGCGGGGCGTCGGCCGGCCGGCGCGACCAGCGGATGGCGGCCGTGCCGACGACCACGATACCACCGGCGCCCAGCAGGTAGGGAAACAGCCAGGCCAGACGGTTGAAGCCCTTGTCCGGCGGCAACAGCAGCACGTCCTGGCCGTAGTACTTCGCCATCGCGGCCAGCACCTGATCGTGGGTCATCCCCTCCTTGACGTACGCCGCCAGGTGCGCCCGCTCGTCGTTCCAGTGCGTGCACGTGGGCGCGTCCGGACAGGTGGCCACCGACGCCCGGCAGCCGCACATGCACATCACCTCGTTCTCGAGCTGGTGCTCCAGGACCGCCTGCTGGCCGGTCAGGTCGCCCGGCGCCACGGCCTGCGCGCGGGCGGTGCCGGCCGACAGGCCGAGCGCGAGCAGCACGATCAGCCCCGTGGTCGCCGTCTCCGCCGGCAATCGTGACAGCGCGAACGCGAACGCCTGCTCGGGCAGCAGCGCGATCCCGGTGCCGAACGCGAGGATGCCGAAGCCGAACCAGATCCAGTCGACCAGCGGATTGATCACGATGTGCAGGTTCGCGCTCTGCGTCTGCAGATCGTAGGACGGCAGCACCAGGTAGAGGTCGCCCGCGAAGCCTCGCCGGATGGCGACCTCCGTCGTCGGCTCGTTCTCGTGCTTCCGGTAGAACCACCGGGCCGGGTACAGCATCCCGATGGACTTCCCGTTCTCGAAGACGGCCATCTTCCCGGTGACCATCTGCTTCGCCCCGTCGTCGGTGACGACAATCCCCTCGTTGCGGACCGCGTACGGTCCGAGGGTCGCTTCCTGCCCGACCTTCAGCAGCACTTCCTTGTCCTGCTTGAAGCCCTGGCCGGCGAAGCCGAGGAAGATCAGCGCGATCCCCAGGTGGATGATGTAGCCGCCGTACCGCCGCTTGTTGCGCGACACGATCCCGATCATCGCCGTGGCGAGATCCGTGCCCGTCGACGTCTGCCGCACGCGCGCGCCGCGGATGAACTCCTGCAGGATCGTCGCCGCGACGAACGCGCACAGGCCGAAGCACAGCCCCGACGTCCAGACCCGCAGGCCGAGGCCGAACACCAGGCCGGTGACGACGACGAACGCGGCCACCGGCCAGGTGAACTGCTGCACCAGGTTCGCCAGGGTCGACTTGCGCCACGCCATCAGCGGGCCGACGCCGGTGAGGAACAGCAGGATGAGGCCGATCGGCAGCATCCAGGTGTTGAAGAACGGCGGCCCCACCGTCAGCCGCTGTCCGGTGACCGCCTGGCTGAGCGTCGGGAACATCGTGGCGAACAGCACGAAGATGGCCGAGAACAGCAGGATCCAGTTGTTGACCAGGAAGGCCGCCTCGCGCGACGCCCACGAGTCGAGCTCGTGCCGGGAGCGCAGCAGCGGCAGGCGGTAGATCAGCATGCCGAAGCTGACCACGAGGATCGTGATCATGAAGCCCGTGAAGAGCCACGCCAGCTGCTTGTCCTCGCCGAAGGCGTGCACCGACTGGACCACGCCCGACCGCGTCATGAAGGTCGCGAAGATGGTCAGGAAGAACGTCATGATCACGAGGACCATGTTCCAGACCCGCAGCATGCTGCGCCGCTCCTGCACCATCACCGAGTGCAGGAAGGCCGTCCCCGTGAGCCACGGCAGGAGCCCCGCGTTCTCCACCGGGTCCCAGCCCCAGAAGCCGCCCCAGCCCAGCTCCTCGTACGCCCAGATCATCCCGAGGATCAGGCCGAACGACAGGAACAGCCAGGCGATCATCGTCCAGCGCCGCACCGCCCGCATCCAGATGTCGTCGAGGTACCCCGTGAACAGCGCCGCCATGCCGAAGGCATACGGGATCGTCATCCCCACGAACCCCGTGTACATCGACGGGGGATGGATCGCCATGTAGGGATCCTGCAGCAGCGGGTTCATCCCCTGGCCGTCGGCCGGCGCCGCCGTCAGATACGTCGTGAACGGGTTCTTGTGGACGATCATCAGGTAGAGGAAGAACATCTCCACGACCGAGATGACCGCCACGACGTACGGGATGAGTTCACGGTGCCGCTCGCGATTGATGTACACCGCGATCGATCCGAAGATCGACAGCAGGAACACCCAGAACATGATCGAGCCGTTGAGCCCGCCCCAGTACGACGCGATCTTGTAGAACAGCGGCTGCACGCTGTCGGTTTCCTGCACGACGTACTTGATCGTGTAGTCGCCGGTGACGAAGGCGTCGAGGATCACCGCCGAGGCCACCGACATCAGCGCCGCCACCAGATAGAAGGCGCCCGTGCCGCTCTCGATCAGCTTCCGCGAGCGGCGGCGCGCCCCGACCACCGACGCCACGGCCGCGTAGGCGCCGATCACGAAGCTGGCGAGGAGGAGGAAGGTACCAAGCGAGGCCATAGGTTCAGTTGCCCGTCCTGACCGGCCGCCCGTCGCGCCCGCACGCGGGCGGCCTGGAATCCGAAGGGAGAGTCACGCCGGACGCCGGTGGGCGCAGGCGTGCGGGCCGGGGGTGCCGGCCCGTCACATGCCGCTGGCGGAACCGAGCGTCGCCTTGTCGGGGTTGTACTTCGACGGACACTTCGCCATCACGCCGTTCGACTCCACGTGAAAGCCGTCCGGCTCCAGCGTCCCCTTCAGCACCACCTCGGCGTTGTCCTTGAACGTGTCGGGAACGACGCCCGTATACATCGCTTCGACCACGCTCCCCTTGTTCTGCACCTTGAAGCGGTACTGCAGGGTGTCGGGCTTCTGCAGGATCGATCCCGGCACGACGAAGCCATGCAACTGCAGGTGCTTGCCCTCCCACTGCTGCGGGCTCGCCATGACCTCGTTGACGTGTTTGTAGTACTCCGTCCCGTCGCGCAACGTCGACCACAGGAGGCCGCCGAACGCCAGGACGAGCACGGTGGTCGTCAGGCCGATCTTGATAGCTCTATGTCTCATAAGGACTTCCGTGGACGGAACCTGACAAACAGGATAATCCCGATACCGGCACCCGTCAATCCGGGGAGTTGTCTGAAGTTGTCTGAATTTCTCCGCAAATGTCAGGCGCCCCGGGAACCCGGCCGGGCCGTGAGCAGTCCCGCGGCGCCCGCCTCCCGCAGCAGGCGGCAGAAGGTCGAGACGGGCAGGCCGACGACATTCGAATACGATCCGTCGATCCGGTCGATGAACCGCGACGCCAGACCCTGAATCGCATAGCCGCCGGCCTTGTCACGTCCCTCCCCCGTCGCGACGTACCACGCAATCTCCGCCTCGCTCATCGGCAGGACACCGACCTCGGTCGCCTCGACCGCCTCGACCAGCCGCCCGCCCAGCTGGACCGCCAGGCCGGTCAGCACGGTATGCCGCCGCCCGGCCAGCCGGCGCAGCATGCCGGCCGCCTCCCGATCGTCGGCCGGCTTGGCCAGCAGCGCGCCATCGGCCGCCACCACGGTCGTGTCGGCGCCGAGGACGACGGCATCCGGATGTCCGGCGGCGGCCGCCTGCGCCTTCTCGCGCGCGAGGCGCCGGACGTGCGCGTCCGGTGGCTCGCCGGGCAGGCGGCGTTCGTCGATGTCCATCCCCTGAATGGTGAAGGAAAACCCGGCGGCGCGCAGCAGTTCCGCGCGTCGCGGTGAGGCCGAGGCCAGCAGCAGGTGCACGGTTTTCGATGATACACTCGGGCGATGCGGAACGGACCGCGCACGCGCCCCGGGGCGACGACGCCCGTGCGGGCGCCGCTCGTGCCGTTACAGGCCGCCATGCCGGCAGCGCTGTCGAGCCTGCTCCGGCGCGCGCCGCTGTCGGACGGCAAGGTCGACTTCGCGTGGCGCGCCGCCGTCGGCCCGGGCGTCGACCGGGTCACCACCGTCAGGCTCGCCCCGAACGGCCGCCTCGAGGTCGGGGTCACCGATGCCCGGTGGGCGCGGGAACTCCGGCGGTCGGCTCCGGTCATTCTCCCCAGGCTGGCCACCCTGCTCGGCGCCGGGGTTGTCCGGACCCTCGACATCAAGGTCCGCTAACCCGCGCGTGTCGTGCAGGTGACTGCCCGGCCCGCAAGAACACAGCGCCTGCGGCCATTACTAAATAGTACAGAGAAGGGTCTCATCCATGCGTGAAGCCGTCATCGTCAGCGCCGTCCGGATTCCGACCGGCAAGTTCCTCGGCGCCCTCAAGGGATTCACCGCCACCCAGCTCGGCGCGATGGTGGTGCGAGAAGCGGTCGCCCGCGCGGGCATCGATCCCGCCACGGTCGACGAATGCATCATGGGCAACGTGGTCTCGGCCGGCCTCGGCCAGGCGCCGGCCCGTCAGGCGGCCCTGCGCGGCGGGCTCGCGGACCACGTGGCCGCGCTCACCATCAACAAGGTCTGCGGCTCGGGCCTCAAGGCCGTGATGCTGGCCGCGCAGGCCATTGCCACCGGCGACGAGGACATCGTCGTGGCCGGCGGCATGGAGTCGATGAGCAACTGCCCGTACCTGCTGCCCCGCGTGCGCGACGGCCTGCGGATGGGCAACGGCGAGGTCGTGGACTCGATGATCAACGACGGCCTCTGGTGCTCGTTCGAGAACGTGCACATGGGGAACGCCGGCGAGACCGTGGCCGAGATGTACAAGGTCGGCCGCCGGGAGCAGGACGCATACGCCGCGGAGAGCCACCAGAAGGCGGCCGCCGCCGCCGACAAGGGGCTGTTCAAGGACGAGATCCTGCCGGTAACGATCCCGCAGAAGAAGGGCGACCCGCTGGTCGTCGACCGCGACGAGTCCGTGCGCCCCGAGACGACCGTGGAGGCGCTCGCCGCCTTGAAGCCGGCGTTCCGGAAGGACGGCACGGTGACCGCGGGCAACGCGCCGCCCGTGAACGACGGCGCGGCCGCGCTGGTCGTGATGGCGGCCGATCGGGCGCAGCAGCTCGGCCTGAAGCCGATGGCACGCATCGTCGGTCAGGCGGCCAGCGGCCTGGCGCCGAAGCTCGTGCTGATGACGCCGGTCGAAGCCGTCCGCAAGGTGGCGAAGAAGGTCGGGTGGAACCTCGCGGACGTCGATCTCTTCGAGCTGAACGAGGCGTTCGCGGTGCAGGCGGTGGCGGTGCTGAACGAGCTCGGCATCGACCGCGCGAAGGTGAACGTGCACGGCGGCGCCGTGGCCCTCGGCCATCCCATTGGCGCCAGCGGGGCGCGCGTCCTCACCACGCTGCTCTACGCCCTCAGGAATCACGGCAAGAAGCGCGGCATCGCGACGCTCTGCCTGGGCGGCGGCAACGGCGTGGCGCTGGCCGTGGAAATGCTCTGAGGAGTGTTCCTGTCGCAACGGGCAACGAGCAATGAGCAACGGGTATTGATCCCGCTCAGGCACCGCTGATGCCATCCCGCCACCGGCGCTCGTCTGAAGGCAATACCCATTGCCCGTTGCGCGTTGCGCATTGCTGACATCCCTCATCCTTCAACGACAGGATTCATTTATGGCTGACCAGACCATCAAGACCGTCGGCGTGATCGGGGCCGGGACCATGGGCAACGGCATCGCCCAGGTGTTCGCGCAGAACGGATTCACCGTTCGGCTGCAGGACGTGGCCGAGACCGCTCTCGATCGGGCGCGCAAGACGATCGAGAAGAGTCTCGGCAAGTTCGTCGAGAAGGGCAAGATGACCGCGGAGGACCGCGACGCCACCATGGCGCGGCTCCTTACGGGGACGACGCTCGAGACGTTCGCCGACACCGACTACGTGGTCGAGGCGATCTTCGAGAACGAGGCGGCGAAGCGATCGATCTTCCAGACGCTCGACACCGTGACGCGCCCCGACGTCATCCTCACCTCCAACACCTCGTCCATCTCCATCACGACGCTCGGCGCCGCCACGAAACGGCCGGACAAGGTGCTGGGGATGCACTTCATGAACCCGGTGCCGCTGATGACGCTCGTCGAGCTGATCCGCGGCCAGGCGACCTCCGACGCCTCCATGCAGGTCGCCTTCGCGCTCTGCCGGCAGCTCGGGAAGACGCCGGTCGAAGCGGCCGACTACCCCGGCTTCATCGCCAACCGCGTCCTGATGCCGATGATCAACGAGGCGATCTACGCGGTCATGGAAGGGGTGGGGACGCCCGAAGCGGTCGACACGGTGATGAAGCTGGGGATGAACCACCCGATGGGCCCGCTGACGCTGGCCGACTTCATCGGCCTCGACGTCTGCCTCGCCATCCTCGAGGTGCTGCACGGCGGGCTGGGCGATCCCAAGTACCGGCCCTGCCCGCTACTCCGCCGCATGGTGGCCGCCGGGCACCTCGGCCGGAAGTCGGGCAAGGGCTTTTACACGTACTAGCCAGAGCACCAGCAGGACCGGACCGAGCACCAGCACTTCCCATCCCGCATTCAACAGGTTGCCCCACAGGAATTCGTGGGGCAACCAGTACCGCCGCGAAACCGCGTCGAACAGGCTCCACCCCGAGATGAACCAGCGATGGCTGAAGGGCCAGAGCGCCATGATGCCGTAGGGCGGCGTCGGGTCGGCTCCCAGCCAGTCGAGCAGGATGTGCGTGGCGTACGCAGCCCCGCACGTCAGCGACGTGTACGCGACCGGCTTCCGCCGCCAGGCGGCGTAGAGGGCGGCCACGACCGTCACCGTGAGCGCGGCGCCGAGGCTGTGCGTGACGGTGCGATGGAAGCGCCAGCCGAGGAAGAGGTCCAGATCGGGCGCGGCGGCGAGGCAGGCACAGGCCACAGTGAGTCCGCCGCCCATGCGGACGTAAAAGGCCTGCGCACGGGTGGCCTCGGGCGGGATGGCCGTCGGCTGCCGGCCGGTCATCGTCTCGGCCATCCAGGCGGTGGCGACCCCCGCCATGGCGTGTCCGAGCGGTGTCGGCATGTGGCGACGGTAGCAGTCCTGGCCACGCCCGGGCAACCTGAGCGCTGGAGAATCCGCAACATCCGCCTGAGGGGCGAAAGTCTACGCTCTCCTAACGTCTTGAATAACAGCAAGATGAGGCGGCATCTTCTCAGATTTTCGCTTGACTTACGCCCGGCACGCCTCTAGAATGCTCCCTCGACGAAGTGCCCCCACAGCCGGCCGTGCGAGCGGAGCGGAGCGAGCCGCGAGAGGCGAGCGAGTGAAGCGAGCTTGGCGGGGTGCGGGGGCCCCGCCATCCAAAAAAGGAGCAGCGATGCCCGCAGCCGACCGCCCCACCACCCACGACGACCGCATCGACAAGGAGCGGTTGAAGGCCCTCGACATTGCCGTCGGCCAGATCGAAAAGCAGTTCGGTAAGGGCTCGATCATGCGGCTCGGCCAGAAGGGGGCGATCACGCCGATTGCCTTCATTCCCACCGGTGCCCTGAGCATCGACTACGCGCTCGGCGTGGGCGGCATGCCCCGCGGCCGCGTCATCGAGATTTACGGGCCCGAGTCGTCGGGCAAGACGACGCTGGCGCTGCAGGTGATTGCCGAGGCGCAGAAGCGGGGCGGCATGGCCGCGTTCGTCGATGCCGAGCACGCGCTCGACCCGATCTACGCCCAGAAGCTGGGTGTCGACGTCGACAACCTGCTGGTGTCGCAGCCCGACAACGGCGAGCAGGCGCTCGAAATCGTCGAAGTGCTGATCCGGTCGGGTGGCGTCGACGTCGTCGTCGTCGACTCGGTGGCGGCCCTGGTCCCCCGCTCGGAAATCGAGGGGGAGATGGGCGAGGCGCAGATGGGCCTGCAGGCGCGGCTCATGTCGCAGGCGCTCCGCAAGCTCACCGGCGTGGTGTCGAAGTCGAAGACCTGCCTCATCTTCATCAACCAGCTGCGCGAGAAGATCGGCGTCATGTTCGGCAACCCCGAGACGACCACCGGCGGCCGCGCGCTGAAGTTCTACGCGTCGGTCCGCATCGACATCCGCCGCATCGCCAGCATCAAGGACGGCGACCAGGTAGTCGGCGGCCGGACGCGCGTGAAGGTCGTCAAGAACAAGGTGGCCCCGCCGTTCCGCGAGGCCGAGTTCGACGTGATGTACGGCGAGGGGATCTCGCGCACCGGCGACCTGCTCGACCTGGCGGTCGACAAGCGGATCGTCGAGAAGAGCGGCGCCTGGTTCTCCTACGACGGCGAGCGGCTCGGGCAGGGGCGCGAGAACGTCAAGCAGTTCCTGAAGGACAACCCCGACATGTTCAAGGCGATCGAGGAGAAGGTCCGCAAGGAACTGGGCATGGCGACCGAGACCGAACCGGCCGCGGTGTAGAGGGCGTGTCCGCGATCCTGCACGTCGATGCCCTTGTCCGGGGCTGGTTGACCCTCTGGCACCCGTGGTGGCTGGACATCACCATGGCCACGCTCAGCGTGGTGTCGACCAGCGGAGCCGTGTGGCTGGCGATTGGCGCCGTCCAGGCGGCGCGGCGCCGTCTGTTGCTGCCGCGCCTGTGGCAGCTGACGCTCGCCATCCTCACGGCGCTGCTCGTGTCGGACGAGATCGTGAAGCCGCTGGTCCACCGGCCGCGCCCGTTCGTGGCGCAGCCGGGCCTGGTGCGGATCCTCGGCAATCCTCCCACCGGAAGCGGCTTCCCGTCCGCCCACGTCGCGGCGGCCTTTGCGGCCGCCTGGGTGCTGGCGCAGCTGTTTCCCCGCGGGCGGGTGGCGTTCTGGTCGCTGGCCGGCGCGATCGCCTGCTCGCGCATCTACGTCGGGGCGCACTATCCGCTGGACGTAATGGCCGGCGCGCTGCTGGGAGCGGCCGTCGGCTGGCTCGCCATCGGCGGCAGCGACGGCCTCACGCGCAATCCGATGGCGGCGCCGTCGCAGGCCCCGAATCCCTAATCCCCAATCCCGAACCCCGGCGCCGAAGGCGCCCCCCGGGTCTTCCCCACGCCGCGTCGTGCGTGTTATGATTTGCGTCCTGTCCGGTGAGGCGTTCGTCCTCACCGTGCGCGACCTTCCTGCAGTGCCGAGGTAGCTCAGTTGGTAGAGCACGTGACTGAAAATCACGGTGTCGGCGGTTCAATTCCGTCCCTCGGCACCACTTACTGATTCCCCGTCCCTTCTCGCGCGCCGGCGCTCGCCCGGAGTGCGGAAAGGCGTACTCTCTTGGTGGAGTCGACTCCACAGCAGGATCTCCCGACGGGCGGCGAACCCCACAATCGCCGCAACCTCGGCCTCTGGGCCGCCGTCGGCGTCTACGTGCTGGCCACCCTCGCGCAGCTCGCCCCCCTGCTGCGCGACATGGCCCATCGTCTGCCGAGCGACCCCGGCGACCCCGTCCTCAACGCCTGGATCCTCTGGTGGGACGCACACGCCTGGCCGCTGACTACGCACTGGTGGAACGCCCCGGCCTTCTATCCCGCCCCCGGCGTCCTCTCGTTCTCCGAGCACCTGCTGGGCATCGCCGTTTTCACCGCCCCCATCCAGTGGCTCACCGGCTCGCCGATCCTGGCCTATAACGTCGCGTTCCTCGTTTCCTTCCCGCTGGCAGCCACCGCCATGCACCTGCTCGTCCGCGAGCTCACCGGGCGCGACGATGTCGCGTTCGTGGCGGGCGCCGCGTATGGGTTCAGTCCGTATCGCGCGGCGCAGATGGCCCACCTGCAGGTCCTCTTCTCGTTCTGGATGCCGCTGGCCCTGCTGGGGCTGCACGCCGGGCTCCGCGGGCGCCGCTGGGGCTTTCCTCTCGCCGCCGCCTGCTGGCTCCTCCAGGGCCTGGCCAACGGCTACCTGCTGCTCTTCTTCCCGATCCTGGCCGCCTTCTGGATGATCTGGTTCCTGGCGCGCCGGCCCCTCGACTTCGCCAGGGCGCTCGGCTGGTTCGCCGTCGCCGGCCTGCTCGTCCTGCCGTTCCTGCTCGGGTACCTGCGGTTCCACGACTACTACGACCTCGCCCGCCCGTTCTCCGAGATCGTGCGCTTCAGCGCCGACGTCTCGGCGATCTTCGCCAGCAGTTATCACCTGCGTCTCTGGGGACAGCTGCTGCCGCCAGGCCCCGAGGGCGAGCTCTTTCCCGGCTTTGCCGTGCTCGGTCTCGCCGTGGCGGCCGCGCTCTGGGGCGTCTGGAGCAGTCACCTGTGGAACGTGGCCCGCCCCGGGGCGGTCGCAGGGTGGTTCCGGCCGGTGCGGCTGCTGGCCGGTGCGGTCGCGGCGATCTGGGGAGGGCTGGCCTTCGCATCGCGTCTCACGGGCGGCTTCAACGTGCCGCTCGGATTCGCCACGATCCCCGTCTACAACCCGGCGAAGCCCTTCGCCGTCATGCTCGGGGCCGCCCTCATCTACCTGCTCTCGGGCCTGGGGGCCATCCGGCGGCCGCGCCTCAGCCGCGTCACGGTCTTCTACCTGCTCGCGGCCGGCCTGATGCTGGTGCTCTGCTGGGGCCCCGACCCGCACTGGTTCGGCCAGCCGTTCTGGCCGCCGGGCCCCGTCAAGGCGCCGTACGACTGGCTGCTGGCCCTTCCCGGCTACAACGGCCTGCGCGTCCCGTCGCGCTTCGCCACGCTGTTCATCCTGTGCCTGTCGGCCGCCGGCGCCCTGTTCCTGGCCCAGGTGCTGCGTCCCGGCCGGCGCGCGAGCGTCGTGACCGCCCTGCTGGGCGCCTTCGTCCTCGCCGAAGGCTGGTTCGGCCCCGTCCCTGTCGCCCGCTCCCCGCTGACCGATCCGGCGCCCTGGCTCGCCAGTGTCGCCGGAACGAAGGCCGTCGTGGAGTTGCCGATGGGCGATCCGCCGGCCGACCTCGCAGCCATGATGCGCACCCTGGCCCATGGCGAACCGGTGGTCAACGGCTACAGCGGGTACTTCCCGCCGGGCGAGCGCATCGTGAACCGGTCGATCCATGACGGCGACCTGAGCGGCCTCGAAGCCCTCGCCCCGGAGGGACCGATCGCGGTCGTCGTCCACACGGACAGTGATCGCGGCCGGAACCTCTCCACGATGCTGGCGGCCTCCAAGGCGTTCGTGCGTCGCGGCCGCTGGCCGGACGCCGATGTCTACTGGCTGCTCCGCACCCCCGCCCCGCCGCCGGCCGATGGACCGATCCTGCCGATCGCCAGCCTCTCGAGCTCGCTCGCCGCCAACGCGCTCCCGCACATGACCGACGGCGAGCTCGATGAACGCTGGGGCACGGGCGGCCCGCAGCACCCGGGCGAGTGGGTCACTGTCGATCTTGGCGCGCCTCGCCGGGTCGGCTCGCTGACGATGGACCTCGGGCCGTTCTCGGAGGACTATCCGCGCCTGCTGCAGGTGGACGTCTCGGTCGACGGGACGGCCTGGCGCCCGGTGTTCCACGGCTCGGTGGCTGGTCTCGCCGTCCAGGGGGCGATCCGCTCGCCACGGGCGCTGCCGATCACGGTCCCGATCGGCGCCGACGCCCGCTACATCCGGCTGACGCAGCTCGGCTCGGACGAGCAGATGTGGTGGACGATCGCGGAACTGATCGTCCGCGGCCCTGCGCCCACCGCCGGCTCCTGACGACCGCCCGCCGGTGGGACGCGCGGTTCCGCGATCGAACACCCGCGCCGCCCACCGCCCGCCCACCCCACGAATATCTCGGGAAACGGGCCGTTCTCGCGCGCCTCATCGCCCGATTCCATGGCACGGCCTTCGCTACACGCCGGGTGGACCGTCGCATCCGCCGGGAGCCGCCGATGACCACACTCGTCCAGGACCTGCGTTACGCCTTCCGCACGTTCGTTCGCACGCCCGGCTTCACGGCGGTCGCCGTGCTGACCCTGGCGCTCGGCATCGGCGCGAACACGGCGCTCTTCTCGATCGTCAATGGCGTCCTGCTGAACCCGCTGCCCTATCCGCACCCCGAGCGGCTCGTCTCGCTGGCCGCCAGCAAGCCGCACTTCGCCACCGGCTCGATTTCGTACCCGAACTTCGTCGACTGGCAGAAGGACAACCACACCTTCAGCGCCCTTGCGATCTACCGGAACGCGGCCTTCATCCTCAGCGGATCAGGCGACGCCGAGCGGCTGCGCGGCGAGTTCATCTCGTCCGACTTCTTCCGCATCCTCGACGTCCAGCCGGTCCTCGGCCGGACGTTCCGCGCGGGGGAGGATCGGATCGGCGCGGCGCCGATCGCCCTGATCAGCGCCGGCCTATGGCAACGCCGGTTCGGCCGGACGCTCGACATCGTCGGCCGCCCCATCCGCCTCGACGGGCGCGAGTACACGATCGTCGGCGTCATTCCGGCCGCTTTCGACCTGGACCTCTCGATGGGTGGCTTCCATGCGAGCGACGTCTACGTCCCGATCGGCCAGTGGAGCAACCCCGTATTGAGCCGCCGGAGCGCCGGCCTCGGCATCCACGGCATCGGGCGCGTCCGGGCCGGCGTCACGATCGAGCAGGCGCGCGCCGATCTCCAGGCCGTGGCGCGCAACCTCGCCGCGGCCTACCCCGCCGACAACAAGGACGTCGGCGCCTCGGTCATTCCCCTGCAGCAGCAGATCGTGGGGCGGATCCGGCCGTTCCTGCTGCTCCTCCTCGGCGCCGTCGGATTCGTGCTGCTGATCGCGTGCGTGAACATCGGCAACCTCGTGCTCGCCCGATCGGCCGGACGCGGGCGCGAGCTGGCCGTGCGCGCCGCGCTGGGCGCCAGCCGGGCCCGCCTGATCCGGCAGTTCCTCACCGAAAGCGTGCTCCTCGCCGGTGCGGGCGGCGTCGTGGGTCTGGGTGTCGCCGCCTGGGGCACCCAGGCGGCGCTCATGGCCCTGCCGAGCGTGCTGCCGCGGGCCCGCGAAGTCGGCATCGACGGCCACGTGCTCGCGTTCACGACAGCCGTCACCGTCGCGTCGGGCATCGTCTTCGGCCTGGTTCCTGCGCTTCGCGCCTCGCGCCCCGCGCTGCAGCACGCGCTCAAGGACGGGGGACGAGGCGGCACCGCCTCGCGCCACCGCCTCCAGGCCGCCCTGGTCGTCGTCGAACTGGCCCTCTCGCTCGTGCTGCTCGTCGGCGCCGGCCTGATGACCCGGACGCTGGCACAGCTCTGGAACGTCGACCCCGGGTTCAGGCCCGATAACGTCCTGACGTTCGATCTCGCGCTCGATCCCTCCATGGGCACGGCGCCGGCCGAGGCGGTCCGCGCCACCTATCGGGCTGTCGAGGCTCGCATCCTGCACACGCCGGGCGTCGAGGCCGTGTCCCTGTCCGCGGGCGCGTTTCCCATGGGCTACGACGACGAGGACCTGTTCTGGTTCGCCGGCGAGCCGCGGCCCGCCAGCCTCTTCAACATGAAGATGGCGCTCAGCTACGTGGTGGACCCTGCCTACTTCCGGGTGATGGGGCTGACGCTCGAGCGTGGCCGCTTCCTGACCGCGCAGGACGACGAGCACGCGCCCACGGTGGTCGTCGTCGACGACGTCTTCGCCCGCTCGTACTTCGGCAATCGGAATCCCATCGGGCAACGGCTGAACCTGAGCAACTGGGACCGCCAGGCGGAAATCGTCGGCGTCGTCCGTCACGTGAAGCAGTGGGGGCTCGACTCGGACGACTCGCAGTCGCTGCGCGCCCAGATCTACAAGTCGTTCATGCAGATGCCGGACAGCCAGCTGGCGGCCGGCGGTTCGACCGTCGTTCTCCGGACGGCCGGACCGATCGCGGGTCTCGTCGAGTCGCTCCGCCGCACGCTGACCGACATGAACAGCCAGCAGGTGCTCTACGGCGCGCAGACGATGACCGGCATGATTGCCGGTTCGCTCGCGGCCCGCCGCTTCGCGATGATCCTCCTGGCGGCCTTCGCGCTGCTCGCGCTCTTCCTGTCGAGCATCGGCATCTACGGCGTCGTCGCGTACCTCGTGAAGCAGCGAACGCAGGAGATCGGCATCCGCATGGCACTCGGCGCGGCCGACACCGACGTGCTCGGGCTGGTCCTCCGCGACGGGATGCGGATGGCGTTGGCGGGCGCGGGCCTGGGCCTGGCGGCCTCGCTCGCGCTGACGCGGTTCATGAAGGGGATGTTGTACGGCGTCAGCGTCACCGATCCGCTGACCTTCGCGCTCGTCGCGGCCGTCCTCCTCGCCGTCGCCCTGGCGGCGTGCTACCTTCCCGCCCGGCGGGCCCTGCGCGTGGATCCGCTGCGCGCGCTGCGATGCGACTGATGCTGATCGGGAGAAGGACGCGCGTCCGCGCCGGCGGGCGTACAAAAAAAGACAGGCAGGAGCGGCGAAAGCCACCGGAGGAGGAGGACGTGACCTCCGCCGTGTTCCTGCCTGTCAGCAACCATGCCTGCTTATCCGCAGGCGGTCGCCCTCTCGTGACGCAGCACCCGTGGGTGCCGCGCGCAATCTCTGTTGCGAGACCCCTCATGCAGGCGAACGTCTGAACGCTCGCCTGCCCGAGAGGGCGGTTCCGGCGGCCCGATAACGCCCGGGTCGTCCCCACGCCCGCACGCCATCAGAACGGCCGCCGGGACTGCACCCGCCTTATACGCAAGCTCGATGCCGTCGGAATCGTTAGGAAATCAGGAAGGATCGTCGTGCGGCGCGGGGGATTTTTCGGGGACACCGGGGATTCGGTCCCGCCCGGGGCCCGCTCCCCCTGGTGGCGGGCTAGGCGGACGCCTCATCGGGCGGACAGGCGGCGTTGCTGTAGCCGGAACGGAACGGCGTCACGCGTCCGCTCTCCGGATCGTACCGGTGCCGCCACACACAGGCCGTATCGTTGGCCAGGAGGTGCAGGGACACGGAAGGCGTCGGAGAGACCGTCTTCACGTAGTGGATGTCTCCGTCGGGCGGCAGCAGCGCATAACACTCTCCGCGCCCGAGCGTCTGCGCCACCGCGACTTCCAGCTGCGCCCGCTCGGGGTCGCGGCCATCGTCCAGGCGACGGTAGACCGTCTCGTCCTGACGGCCGCGGTAGATGCCGACCAGGCCCCAGGCGAGGTGATCGTGCACCGGCGTCATCACGCCCGAGGGGACGACCAGCGAGAACAGGCAGAGCGACCCATCCACGGCCCGGTAGAGGGCGTACTGCCCGATCCCTCCTCCCATCCCGCTCGTCTCGTCGGGGACGGCGAACGCCTCCGGCAACCAGCCGTCCGCCGCGAGGAGCGCCTCGAACGCCGGCTTCAGGGCGGCCACGCGCGCCTCGTTGGACAGCGGCAGGCTCATCAGGCGGGTGGCTTCCTCGATGACGGCCCGCACCGCCGGCACGTCGACGAGATAGCCGAACACCGCCTCCAGGTTCGGGTGCCCCAGATCACACATCGCGATCGCTCCTCCGCTCCGGCGCTCGTCATCCGTGCGGTCAGGCCCGCGCGGACGTGGTGACGTTGCCGAGGGTCTGCTCCATCGGCTTGTCCGGGTGCGGCTCGGCCACCAGGGCCGGATCGCAGAGCGGGACACGCAGGGTGAAGGTGCTCCCCTGCCCTTCCTGGCTCTCGACGTCCACCGACCCGCTGTGGGCGCGCATCACATGGTCCACGATCGCCAGGCCCAGGCCACAGCCCTGCGGCCCATGCCCGTCGTCGGGCTCCACCCGGTAGAACTTCCGGAAGATCTTCCGCCGGAACCGTGGCGGGATGCCGACGCCGTGGTCGCGCACGCGGAGGAAGGCCTCAGGGCCGGCCTGCCCGACCGAGACCTCGATTTCGCGCCGCTCCGGCGAGTACTTCATGGCGTTGGAGAGCAGGTTCTCGAATGCCTGCTCGATCGCCTCGGCATCCGCCCAGACCGGCTGGGCCGGCTGCAGGTCGGACGTGACGTGGAAGTGATTCTGCTGGAACTGGCTCTCGAAGGACGCGAGCACGTGCCGCGCGAGATCGCCCAGATCGACGGGCCGCATCTTGTACTGGCGCAGCCCGGCCTCGGTCTTCGAGAAGTCGAGGATGTTGTTGATGAGCCGCGTCAGCTTGCGGGCCTCGCTGTTGATGATCCGGTAGTACTCCTGCGCCCGCTCGGCGCGGCGCAGCCGCCCCAGTTCCAGCGTTTCGGCGAACATCTGGATGAGCGCCAGCGGCGTCTTCAGGTCGTGGGACACGCTCGAGACGAAGTTCGACTTCAGCTCGGCCAGCCGCACCTCGCGGGCGGCCGCGCGGGCCACGAAGAACACGCCGAGCGCCAGGACCACGGCCAGCGCCGCCATCAGTCCGACCTGCGTGGCGGTCTGCGCCTTGGTGATGGCGCCGATCGACCGGTGGCCGTAGCCGATGCCGATGTGCCAGGTCGTCACCGCCGGCTCGTAGGCGCGGACCGCCTGCAGGATCTCCTTGTCGAAGAAGACCAGCGGGAACGACCGCTGCACGACGAACTGGTTCGGGACGCGGTCGCTCGAATTGAAGATGACGTGGTTCTGCTGGTCGAGCAGCGTGACGACCAGCGGCGGGAAGCCCTCGGGCACCTCGAGGCCCTTGATCTCCTGCCGCATCAGGGCCGGGAAGTAGTCGCGGCGCAGGCGCTCGGCATCGACGCGCAGGCCGACGAAGCTCGACAGCGCCCCCCGGTCGTTGCCGCTGAAGCGGAGCTGGAACTCCAGCCAGGTCGGCCGGCCGTCGAGGTCGACCTGCGACAGCACGATGATGCGGTGGTGAGCCGCCAGCTCGCGCATCTTGGCCAGGATGAACGGCCCTTCGGGGACCGACTCACGCATCACGGCGCGCGTCTGCCCCGGGTGGGCGGGGTCGGGCTCCCGCTCGACGGCCATCACCTGACCCGAGTGCGCGCCGGCCACGGTCGACCAGACGTAGAACGCGTCGACGAAGGGGATCTTCCGCAAACCGTCGGTGAAGACGGTCCGCACGTACGGGAGGTTCAGGGGCTCGGTCTGGTACTGGCTGCGCAGCAGCACTTCGAGGTGCGGCCGCTTCAGCTCCTGCTCGACGTTCTTCGTCAGGTCGTCGGCGGCCGACTCGCTCAACTGCTGCAGCACCACCGTCGACGCACGCTGCAGGTTGCTGAGCGACTGGAAGCGGAAATAGAACAGGATGGCGACGGGCACGGCCACCGCGACGGCCAGGGCCATCGCAAAGCGCAGACCGCGGTCGCGGGTCAGCTGACCCAGCAGCGAGGGGCCGACGCCACGATGAGCGGGCTTGGGCTCCGGCGAGGCGGACATCAGACTGCGGCTCTCCCCCGCGCCATCTTAGCAGCTTTGTTCGCCGCCAGCGACCGCCGGGGCGCGCCGCCCGGCACGCGGCGCGCGCCCCCCGGATCTGCGGTAGACTGTGGAGATTGGCGCGGTCGCGCCGTCCCCGCCGGCAGTCCCGCCGGCGGCTGGTGGTGGCGGCCGCTCGTTCCGGAGCCGTTCGCGTACGCCCGGGTAACGCTATCCGCTTCTGATCCCACCGGTCGATGTTCCCCGTCTCGCTCGTCGTCGATGTCCGTCTCCGCGCTGCCGGCGCCGCGGCCGGCCGGAGGTCTTCCCGGTGGTAAGCTGGATTCGAAGGGCATGAGTCATGGCTGGCTGGCAGGATTTCGAAGGCATTAATCAGGGGTTCGTGCTCGAGCTCTACGAGCGCTACCAGCAGGATCCCCATTCGGTCGACCCCGCGACCCGCGCCGTCTTCGAGCGCTGGGCGCCGCCCGCGGCCGAGCCCCCGCCGGCCGCGCCGGCCGGCGCGGCCAACCTCACCGCCATCGTCGGCGCCGTCAACCTGGCGAAGGCCATCCGGCTCTACAGCCACCTGGCCGCCCAGGTCGATCCGCTCGGCGGCCCGCCGCCCGGCGACCCGTCGCTGCTGCCCGCCACGCACGGCGTCACCGACGACGAGCTGCGCGCGCTGCCGGCGAGCCTGGTCGGCGGTCCTGCGGTGGAGGGCGCCGCCAACGCCTACGAGGCCCTCGTGGCCCTGCGGCGCGTCTACGCCTCGTCGATCGGCTACGACTTCTCGCACATCTTCGTCCCCGAAGAGCGCGACTGGCTGCGCGACGCCGTCGAGAGCGGCCGGTTCCGCGCGCCGAAGATGCCGATCGACGCCAACGGCCTGCTGGATCGGCTGACACAGGTCGAAGCGTTCGAGCGCTTCCTCCACCGCACCTTCCCCGGCAAGACGCGCTTCTCCATCGAGGGGCTCGACATGATGGTGCCGATGCTGGACGAGGCGATCGGCCGCGCCTGCGCGGGCGGCGCCGTCCGGACGGTCTTCATCGGCATGGCACACCGCGGCCGGCTGAACGTGCTGGCGCACATCTTCCGGAAGCCGTACGCGCAGATCCTGGCCGAGTTCAAGGACCCGACACGCGGCACCGATCCGGCGTGGAGCGGCGACGTGAAGTATCACAGCGGCGCCGCCTATCCCGATCCGGCGACGGGCGCCACCTTCATCATGCCGGCCAACCCGAGCCACCTCGAGGCGGTCAACCCGGTGCTCGAGGGGATGGCGCGGGCCGCGGTCACCGACGCCACCGCCCCGGGGGCGCCGCGCCTCGACGAGGCGCTGGCCCTGCCCATCCTCATCCACGGCGATGCCGCCTTCCCCGGCCAGGGGGTCGTCGCCGAGACGCTGAAC
Source organism: Acidobacteriota bacterium (assembly GCA_028876655.1). GTDB lineage: Bacteria > Acidobacteriota > Vicinamibacteria > Vicinamibacterales > CAVVIG01 > JAGWRA01. Next base: position 18,986 of record JAGWRA010000227.1, read on the forward strand.
CTGTCGCGCCTGCCGGGCTACCGGACCGGCGGCACCCTGCACATCATCGCGAACAACCGGCTGGGCTTCACGGCGCGGCCCGAGCAGTCCTACAGCACCAGCTACGCGAGCGGACTGGCCCGCGGCTTCAAGATTCCGATCGTCCACGTCAACGCCGACGATCCCGAAGCCTGCCTGGAGGTGGCCCGGATGGCGGTTGCCTACCGCGCCCGCTTCCAGCGCGACTTCCTCATCGACCTGGTCGGCTACCGGCGGTACGGCCACAACGAAGGCGACGAACCGTCGTTCACCCAGCCGTTGCTCTACAGGAAAATCGCCACCCATCCGACCGTCCGCGAGCGCTGGGCACGCGTCCTGGTCGATCGCGGCATCGTCTCGGCGGCCTGGGTGGCCGAACGGAACCAGCAGTACCTCGACCGGCTGCAGACGGTGCTCGAGTCGCTCAAGCCCGAGCAGGATCTGATCGAGCCGATTCCGGCGCCGGCGCCACCGGCCGCGGCGCGCAAGGCGCGGACGGCCGTGCCGCTCGAGACGCTGGCGGCGCTCAACGCCGCCGCGCTCGCCGTGCCCGCGGGCTTCTCGGTCCATCGCAAGCTCGAGAAGCAGCGCGAGCGCCGGCACCACCTCTTCGACGCGCCCGACGACCGGACGGTCGACTGGGCGAGCGCCGAGGAACTGGCCTTCGCGTCGATCCTGGCCGACGGCGTCCCCATCCGGCTCACCGGCGAGGACGTCCAACGCGGCACCTTCAGCCAGCGGCACGCCGTCCTCCACGACGTTGAGACGGGCCGTCCGTTCACCCCCCTGCAGGCCATTCCGCAGGCGCGGGCCTCGTTCGAGATCCACGACAGCCCGCTCTCGGAGAATGCCGCCATCGGCTTCGAGTACGGCCTGAACGTGCAGGCCCCCGACCGGCTGGTGATCTGGGAGGCGCAGTACGGCGACTTCATCAACGGGGCGCAGGTGATGCTCGACGAGTTCGTCACCTCCGCCCGGGCCAAGTGGGGCCAGAAGCCCTCGCTCGTCCTGCTCCTGCCGCACGGCCTGGAAGGGACCGGCCCCGACCACGCCAGCGCCCGGCCCGAGCGGTTCCTCGAGCTGGCCGCCGACATCAACATGCGGGTCGCCAACTGCACGACCGCCGCGCAGTACTTCCACCTGCTGCGCCGCCAGGCAGCCCTGCTCCACACCGATCCGCTGCCGCTGGTCGTCCTCACGCCGAAGAGCCTGCTGCGCCACCCGGCCGTCGCCTCGACGCCGCGCGACCTCGCCGAAGGGAGCTGGCAGCCGGTCATCGACGATGCGGAAGCACGCACCCGGGCGACGGAGGTCCGCCGGCTGGTGCTCTGCTCCGGGAAGGTCTACGTCGACCTCGTCACCTCCGATCGCCGCCGCGAGCAGCCGGCCGTAGCGCTCTGCCGTGTCGAACAGCTGTACCGCTTCCCGCTGCCCGAGATCGAGGAAGTGCTCCGGGGCTATCCGAACCTGACCGAAGTCGTGTGGGTGCAGGAGGAGCCGGAGAACATGGGGGCGTGGGGCTTCGTCCGGCCGCAGTTGACCGCATTGACGCAGGATCGGTGGCCGCTGCGCTACATCGGCCGTCCGCGCAGTGCCAGTCCGGCCGAGGGCTGGGCCTCGCGGCACGCGCAGAACCAGGCCGCCATCGTCGAGGACGCGTTCCGCCTCGGACCGCATGCCGACCAGCCCCGCGGCGGGCAGCGGATGGCGGCGGTGCGCGCGTCCAGCCAATCCTGATTGACCACGCAGGAGCCAGTATCCGATGCCGACCAATGTCGTAGTCCCCGAGCTTGGAGAATCCGTCGTCGAAGCCCGCGTGGCCAGGTGGCTGAAGCAGCCGGGCGACCCGGTGGCGGCCGGCGAGCCGCTCGTCGAGCTCGAGACCGAGAAAACCGACCTCGAGGTGTCCGCGCCGCACGCCGGCGTCCTCGAGCGGATCGCGCAGCCCGACGGCACCGACGTGAAGATCGGAGAGGTCCTCGCGGTGATCGGCGAGGCGACCGGCGCCG
>JAGWRA010000228.1 GCA_028876655.1 Acidobacteriota bacterium
CCGACGGCCTCGCGCGCGCGACCGACGTGATGCTCGGCGGCAAGGTCGCGGTCGTCTTCGGCTACGGCGAGGTCGGCAAGGGCTGCGCCCAGGCGCTCCGCGGCCAGGGCTGCCGCGTGATCGTCACCGAGATCGACCCCATCAACGCGCTCCAGGCCGCGATGGACGGCTACCAGGTCGCCACCGTCGAGGACGTGGTGGCCACGGCCGACATCTTCGTGACGGCGACGGGGAACCACAACATCATCACCGTCGACCACATGGCGAAGATGAAGGACAAGGCCATCGTCGGGAACATCGGCCACTTCGACAACGAGATCGACATGGCCGGGTTGAAGAAGTACAAGGGCGTCGAGCGGATCAACATCAAGCCGCAGTACGACGAGTGGCGGTTCCCCGACGGCCACAGCGTGATGGTGCTCGCCGAGGGGCGGCTGCTGAACCTGGGCTGCGCCACCGGCCACCCGAGCTTCGTCATGTCGGCGTCGTTCACCAACCAGGTGATCGCGCAGCTCGAGCTGCACAAGAACCAGGCGGCGTACGAGAAGAAGGTCTACATGCTGCCGAAGCACCTCGACGAGCAGGTCGCCCGGCTGCACCTCGACGCGCTCGGCGTGAAGCTGACGAAGCTCACGAAGGAACAGGCCGACTACATCGGCGTGCCGGTGGACGGGCCGTACAAGCCCGATCACTACCGATACTGACGCTTGCCGGGATTCGGGGTTCGGGATTCGGGATTCGGTTCGTAGGCACGGGCGGCAGGTCGTGGATCTGCCGCCCGTTTTTCATTTCAATACCCATTGCTCATTGCCCGTTGCTCATTGCTACACTGAGCCCACCTTGCCCCTCTGCCCTTGCCCCTGCTCCCGTGACTGACCCTGCCCCCTCCGGCGTCCGCGGCTGGCTGCTGGTGTTCTGCGTGCTGCTGGCGGGGTGGGAGCCGCTGAGCCTCGCGCTGCTGGCGTCGAGCCTGGTCGACGAGACGATGTTCCGCGGCGCGGTGTTCGCGCTGATCCTGGCGGGGCGGCTGCTGATCGTCGCGCTCGGGATCGCCGCGGTGCTGGGCATCTGGCACGAGCGGCCGCTCGGCCTGGCCCTGGCGAAGATCACGCTGCTGCTGTCGGCCGCGATGGCGGCCTTCCTCGCCCTCACGCCGTACTTTCCCAGCAACATCCCGCCGGATCTGAAGCTGCCGGCGCTGTCGGTGACGCTCGCGTATTACATCGGGTGGTACGTCTACTTGCTGCGATCGAGGAGGGTGAGGGGGACGTTCGGCGGGTGAAGCGAGACGAGTTGATGCAGCAATGAGCAACGGGCAATGCGCAATGGGTATTGCGCCCGGCCGAACGACTTACTTCACATCAACACCCATTGCCCGTTGCCCATTGCCCATTGCTCGTTGCCACACGCGCGACGGGTGTCCGCCGCGCCTGCTCCCTACGCCGCCGCGAACATATCGTGCAGGTGTTTGACGTCGAAGTCGGCGAGCGTGCCGCCGGCCTCGAAGTGGCGGATGAAGATCCGGCCGAGGCCCCAGGACACCACGGCCGAGAAGGCCGACATGGTGAGCAGGCCGCCGACCGGCGTCAGGAACGGGATGGCGGCCAGCGCCCGGCGGCCGAGGACCGAACCGATCGCCCCTGGGACGAGACCGGCGCCGATGGCGATGAGGATCGCCTTGGCGGTGTGGTGCGAGAACTCGACGCCGTAGTAGTCGGCCAGCGCCTTGATCAGCGCGACGTGCACGCCGGCGAGGGCGGAGACGTCGAGGACCGGCACCTGGATGAGGCCGGCGCCAGACGAGATCGCGACGTACCGCCAGACAATCTTCATCGCGCCGGCTTCACGACCCGCGGGGACGCTTTCGAGCTGTGACATCTCGACTTTCCCTCCGCTGACCCGGGAGGGGCGGTCCCCTCCCGTCCGCCTCTCCATCCTACCGGGAAATCCCCGCCGCCTTCAGCTGGGCCGCCCGGATCGCCGCGAACTCGGTGCCTGGCGTCCACTGCGGATAGCTCGACGCCTGCGCGACGTCGTAGCCGACGCGCATCAGCAGCTCGAGGTCCTGCGCCTCGCCGCTCATGTCCCAGTCGGGCTTCACCTGGTCGGACGGCTGGTGGTAGTCGTGCGCGATGTAGTCGTCGTGCACCTTCGTGCCGTAGCCATCGGGTTTGCCGACGTAATCGACGCCGGAGTCGGGATCCAGCGCCGGCACTCCCACCTTGGCGAAGTTGAAGTGATCGGACCGGTAGTAGAAGCCCTTCTCGGGCGTCGGGTCCGGCCGCAGCACGCGCCCCTGCGCCGCCGCCGCCCGGCGGGCGTAGTCGTCGAGCTGCGAGTTGCCGAGGCCGACAATCGTGAGGTCCTTCGTCTTCCCCCAGACGTTCATGGCGTCCATGTTGATGTCGGCCAGCGTCTTCGCGAGCGGGTAGATCGGATGGGTCGCGTAGTACTCGGATCCCAGCAGCCCCTGTTCCTCGGCGGTGACGGCCATGAACAGGATCGACCGTTTCGGCGGCGTCGGCAGCTGCTTGAACGCGCGGGCGAGCTCGATGAGGCCGGCGACGCCCGAGGCGTTGTCGACGGCGCCGTTGTAGATGTCGTCGCCGTTCACCGCGGGCCCGATCCCCAGATGATCCCAGTGGGCCGTGTAGATGACGTACTCGTCCTTCAGCGCCGGATCGCTGCCCTCCAGCTTCGCGATGACGTTGCGCGACTGGATCCGGCGGATCGTGTTGTGCAGCGTGATCGACGCCGTCACGCCGAGCGGCACCGGCTTGAAGTCGGGCTTCACCGCCGCCGCCTTCAACGCGTCGAAGTCCTTCCCCGCCATCTTGAACAGCTTCACCGCCTGGTCGCGCGTGATCCAGCTCTCGATCGCGGCGCGGTTCATGTTGCCGTCGGGCGTCTCGAGCGTGAACGCCTCGCCGGTGCTGCTCTGCAGGACGGAGAACGGATAGCCGGCCGGCCCCGTCTCGTGCACGATGATCACGCCGGCGGCGCCGAGCTTGGCGCCGATCTCGTACTTGTAGGTCCAGCGGCCGTAGTAGGTCATCGCCGGCCCGCCGAACATCTTCGGATCGAGCTTCGCCGGGTCGTTCGGATCCGGCACCGGCGGATCGCCCACGAGCATGACGAGCGTCTTCCCCTTGACGTCCATCCCCTTGTAGTCGTCCCAGTGGTACTCGGGCGCCTGGACGCCGTAGCCGACGAACACCAGGCTGGAGTTGTCGAGGCTGACCGTCGGCTTCACCCGCCGCGTGGACGCCACGAAGTCGTCCTTGAACTTCAGCCGATCGACGTGGCTCCCCTTCCGGAAGACGAGCGACGCCGACGGATCGGGCGTGATGCCGACGAGCGGCACGTGCTGGATGTAGGTGCCGTCGGTGTTGCCCGGCGCGAGGCCGAGGTCCTGGAACTGCTGCTGGATGTAGGCGACGCTGAGGTCCTCGCCCTTCGTGCCGGGGAACCGTCCCTGGTACTCGTCGGACGCCAGCACCTTGATGTGCTGCAGCACGGCGTTGCCGTCAATCGCCGGCAGCGGCGCTTCGGCGGCGGGCGTCGCGGCAGACCGGGTCGCCGGCGCCGGCGCGCTGCCGCCGCAGGCCAGGGGGAAAAGGGCGAGCAGCAGGGCGAACGGGCCGAGAGACTGTCTGGTCATGGGGCCAAGCTTAACTCAGCCCGTGACTGCCTTGTCGGTGATATTCAGCGCCTGGTCGATGATCCCGAAACCCTCGCGGAGCTCGGATTCGGTGATGCAGAGCGGCGGGTTGGTGAAGAAGGTGTTCCAGCGGACGAAGGTGTACAGCCCCTCCTCGCGGAAGGCGCGGGCGAGGGCCGTCATCTCGTCGGACTTCCCGTTGAACGGCGCCATCGGCTCCATGGTCTTCCTGTTGCGGATGAGCTCCACGAGGCCGAACAGGCCGAGCGACCGCGTGGCGCCGACCGACGGGTGCTTCGCCTCGAGCTCGCCGAGCAGCGTCCTCATCACGGTCCCCATGCGGCGGGCGTTGCCGATGAGATCCTCGTCCTCGTAGACGGCAATGGTGGCGAGCGCGGCGGCGCAGGCGAGCGGATGGCTGTTGTAGGTGAGGCCGCCCGAGAAGACGTGATCCTGGAAGTGACGCGCGATCGCCGGCCGCAGCCCCACGGCCCCGAGCGGTACGTACGCGCTCGTCAGCCCTTTCGCCATGGTGATCAGGTCGGGGACCACCTTCCAGTGATCGATCGCGAACCACTCGCCGGTCCGCCCGAAGCCGGCCATCACCTCGTCGGCAATCATCAGGATGCCGTATTTCGTGCACAGATCGCGGACGCCCTGCAGGTAGCCATCGGGCGGCACGAGCACGCCGTTGGTGCCGGTGACGGTCTCGAGGATGAAGGCCGCGATGGTGGACGGGCCCTCGAGCTGGATCGTCTCGTCGAGCCGCGCCAGCGCCTGGCCCACCGGCTCCCATCCCTCCTGGATGCCGTGATACGGGTCGAGGACGTGGACGACGCCCGGGATGCCGGGCTCGGAGGCCCAGCGGCGCGGATCGCCCGTGAGGGTGATCGCGCCCGCCGTGCCGCCGTGGTACGAGCGGTACCGCGCGAGAATCTTGTGCCGGCCGGTGACGAGCCGGGCGATCTTGATCGCGTTCTCGTTCGCCTCGGCGCCGCCGTTGGTGAAGAAGAAGGTGTCGATGTCGCCCGGCGCGATCTCCGCGAGCTTCGCTCCCAGCCGCGCGCGCGGCTCGGTCGCCATGTAGGGGTTCGCGTAGGCGAGTTGCGCCGCCTGGTCCTGGATCGCCTTCACGACCCGCGGATGGCCGTGGCCGACGTTTACGCACATCAACTGGCTGTTGAAGTCCAGGTAGCGCTTCCCGTCGGGCGTCCAGAAGTACACGCCCTTCGCGCCGGCCACCGGGATCGGATCCACCGCCCCCTGCGCCGACCACTCGAAGATCGTGTGGCGCTTCGTCAGGGCGATCATCTCGGCGGAGGACATGGGAGTCGCGGCAGGTTTGGCAGGCATGGAGGTGTCTTTCATCATTCAATTCGCGTGGGGCCCCACCCCCACGCGTCGCCGTCGCTCACGCTCCGGACCTTGCTACTTGCGCCGTTGCCGCTTGCAGACGCGGCCCGATGCTCGAGACAGGCAATACCCATTGCGCATTGCCCGTTGCCCATTGCGACACTCGCGGTTCTCGTTCTCCGTTCTTCGTTCTACCTTACAGGCCTCAGATCTCCACCGCTCCCGTCAGCTGCAGAATCGCCAGCGCCATCACCTTGGTCGCGTTGACCAGGTCGTCGATGCCGCACCACTCGTCGGGCTGGTGGGCCAGCTCGAGGCGGCCGGGTCCGTAGGCCACGCAGTGCGGCACGCCGGCGATCCGGTCGACGTGCTTGTGGTCGTACGTCCCAGGGCTCGCGACCAGCGTGGCCGGGCGATCCAGCACCCGATCGATCGCCCGCTCGAGCGCCGCGATCAGGAACGAGTCGGCCGGCGTCCGGGTCGGGTGGACGACGAGCAGGTCGCGCAGATCGTACCGGCTGCCGGGCAGTCCTGCAACCGCGCGCTCGAACAGGGCGATCATCTCCGATTTCGCCAGGTCGAACCCCTCCTCGATGAGGAACCGGCGGTCGAAGACCAGGCGGCACTCGTCGGCGACGCACGGCGACTGCGAGACGCCGAACGGCTGCCCGCCCTGGATGGCGTTGATGTTCACGGTGGGATGCCGCGCCTGGTCGGGCACCACCGGCACGGCCGTGGTCCGCTCCGCCAGCGCGGGTTGCAGCCTCTCGCGGATCTCCTGCAGCACCCGCCCGATCCCCTCGATGGCGCTCACCCCCAGGAACGGCATGCTGCCGTGCGCAATCCGCCCGCGCATGGTCAGTTCGCCCCAGTAGACGCCGCGATGCCCGACGCAGATGCGGTCGACGTTCAGCGGCTCGGGAATGATCACGCAGTCGGTCCGGCCGGCGGCAAGCCGCTTCTGTTCCGCCAGCCAGGCGACGCCGGCAAACCCGCCGCTCTCCTCGTCGACCGTCCCGCTGATCTCCACCGTGCCGGGCAGCGTGACGCCGGCGCGCCGGATGGCGGCCGCCGCGTACACGGCCGCCGCGATGCCGGCCTTCATGTCGCAGCTGCCGCGGCCGTACACCTTGCCGTCGCGCACGACGCCGCCGAACGGGTCGAGCGTCCAGCCGTCGCCGGCCGGGACGACGTCGAAGTGGCCGTTGAGGTGGACCAGCGGACGGTCCCGGCTGCCGCGCCAGGTGCCCAGGACGTTGACGCGCGGGTAGCGGGCGGTGTGCTCGGGCCGGTCCTCGGCCGCGAGGTACTCGACGCCGAAGCCGAGCGCGTGCAGGCGGTCGCCGATGACGTGCGCGCAGTCCTCGTACGCGTCGCCCGGCGGGTTGACCGTCGGGACGCGGATCAGGTCGGCGGCGAACGCGACGTTCTCGTCCGCCGCCGCCTCGACTTCACGAAGGACCTTGTCGATGAGGTCTGGCATTAGGACCCGAACAGATACCGAATCCCGATCTGGATCTCGCGGCCCGGGAGGAACGAGACGGGCTGGCCGAAGCTCGGCCCCTCGACGCCGTTCACGCTGGCGACGTTGGCGCGGTTGAACAGGTTGAACGCCTCGGCCAGGATGCTGATCTGCTGGCCGCCCGGCAGCCGCACCACCTTCTCGCCGCGCAGGTCGATGTCCGCGTACGCCTTCGTGCGGAAGCTGTTGCGCGGCACGGTCGTGTCGCGCTGATCGACCAGGCCGTCGCCGTCGAGGTCCTGGATGCCGCGGGGGCTGAAGACCGACCCGCTGCGCCAGTAGACGATCGCCCCGAAGTTCACGTCCCACGGCAGCGTCACGGTGCCGTTGCCGACGAAGACGTGCGGCACCGAGAGGTTCGAGGGACCGTAGTCGAGCCCCGGGTTGTTGTTGTTCGCGAAGGTCGAGCCGACGTTGCCGGTCAGCAGGTTATCGCGGGCGCGCGAACCCGTGTAGGACAGCCCGAACTGGTAGTGGTGGCTCAGCCGCTTGTTGAAGGCGACGATCACGCCGTCGTAGTTGACCAGACCGTCGTAGGTGACGGCGCTGATCTGCGGCCCGCCGTCGGTGGTCTTGCCGAAGTTCGGGTTGCCCGGCGGCACGTTGTAGAGGTTGATGATCCGGCGCGTCAGCAGGTCGCGCGTCCGCTGGCGGACGTAGCGGACCGACAGGCTGAAGTCGCTGCCGATCTGCTGGTCGACGCCGATGCTGAACGAGTTCGTGTACGGCGTCTTGTCCTGCGAGTACTGCGACACCTGCCGGGTCAGGTCGAGCGGCCCGCGCGGGAAGAACGACAGCACCTGGTCGCCCACGATCGATCCGCCGGGCACGTTGAAGAACTGCCAGTCGGTGCCGGGAAATGCGGTCTTGAGCTTCGCGATCGCCTGATCGGGCGTGAGGCCGCTCAGTTGCTGAATGTTGGCCGCGGTGACGATCGGCGGCACGTTCGGATTCGGCACGCTGATGCCGAGCAGCTTGTAGAGCGCCAGCGGGTCCGCGCGCAGCGCGTTCGCCATCGGCGTGTAGATCGGATTCTCGGCCGGCGTCCGGCCGCCGCCGGCCGTCGGGAAGCCCGACGTGATGACCAGGTCGATCAGCGAGTCGGTGTAGGTGGCGCCGAGCCGGGGCAGCGCGACGTCGAACGCGCTCTTCGTGAAGACCCCGCCCTTCTCGGGCACGGTCGCGGCGGCCGACAGCAGGTTGCGGTCGAAGAAGAGCCCCCAGTCGGCCTTCACGATCGTCGTGTGGCGGCCGCCGACGTCCCACGCGAACCCCAGGCGGGGCGAGACGTCCTTCTTCGCGCCGCCGAACAGGCTGGCCCAGTCGTACCGCAGGCCGAGGTTCAGGGTGACGTCGGGGATCGGCTTCCAGGTGTCCTGCGCGTAGCCGGCAATCTGGTTGTCGGTCATGTCCACGTTCAGGCTGCCGTTCGGGTTGGCCGACAGCGTGAAGAAGCGGGCGGCCGGCTGCGCGAAGCCGAGCGTCGCGAACTGCTGCGCCATGATCTGCGCCTGGTTCGGCGAGAGGAACGCGGCGGAGTACTCGACGTCGTTGGTCACCTGGCTGGAGCCGGTGACGCGCAGGTGGTTGAAGTCGTAGCCGAACTTGAACTGGTGGTCGCCGCCCCAGCCGTTGACGTAGTGCGTCAGTGACTGCGACAGCTCGGCCCGGTCGCTGACCCGATCCACGCGGCCGCCGAACGGCGCGCCGGTCTGCAGGAAGCCGCTGCGCAGCAGGAGCAGCAGCGGTTCGCTGCGGGTGGTCTGGTTCAGGTTGTTGCCGCTCTCACCGCGGATGAAGGTGCCGGTCGTCTCCAGGAAGGTGTTGTTCCCGAAGATCGCCGTCTCGCGGGCGATGTACGCCGTGGCGGGTGTCGACGTCGTGGCCGCCGCGCTCGGCAGGGCGATGGTGCCGGCCACCGGTGAGCTGATCTGCCCGGTGACGTCGTTGGTGCTCCGGTCCACCGAGAAGGTGAAGTGGTTGTTCGTGGTGAGGTTGTAGTCGAACTTGCCGAAGCCGTTGTAGCCGGCCGTCTTCGGCCCGATGCCGAAGTCCTCCTTGCCGCCCGGCGTCGCCAGCCCCTGGATGACGAAGGCGGGGATCTTCGACTGGTCGATGTTCACGCCCCGCGTCTCGTTCAGCTTCTCGAACGAGGCGAAGAAGTACGCCTTGTCGCGCTTGATCGGCCCGCCGAGCGTCGCCCCTTCCTGGTTCCGGATCAGTTTCGGCGGCGCCTGCCCCGCGACGTTCGACGAGTCCATCGCGTCGTTCCGGTAGAACCAGAAGCCGCGGCCCATGAAGTTGTTCGTGCCCGAGCGGGTGATGATGTTCGCGACGCCGCCCTGCGCGCGGCCGAACTCGGCCTGGTAGCCGCTGGTGATGACCTCGAACTCCTTGATGGCGTCTTCGGGATAGCGGAGCTGCGGCCCGCCGTTCAGCGGGTCGTTGTTCTCGGCGCCGTCCACGAGGAACGAGAGGGCGGACCCGCGCTCGCCGAAGATCGAGATGTTGGTCCCCTGCGCCTGCGTCGGATCGGGCCGGGCGCCGGGCACCAGCGTGATGAGGTCGGTGAAGTTGCGGCCGTTGAGCGGCAGCGACTCGATGGTGTGCTGCGAGACGCGCGTGCTGGTGTCCGAGCGCGTCACCTCCACGACCGGCGCGACGGCCGAGACCTCGACCGATTCCGACACCTTCGCGATCGACAGGGTGAAGTCGAGCGTGGTCTGCCGGTTCAGCGCCACCTCGACATCGTCGCGCTTCTGGGTCGTGAAGCCGCTCAGCACCACCTGCACCGAATAGGTCCCCGGCGGGATGAGCGACAACCGGTACGTGCCGTCGGCCGCCGTCGTCGCCGTGAGCGAGGCGCGCTGCAGGGCCGCGCCGGTGAGCGTGACCGTCACGCCCGGCAGCACCCCGCCGCTCGCGTCCCTGATCGTCCCGGCGACCCAGCCCGTCGTGACCTGCGCGCGGGCCTCGCGCGCGGGCAGCAGCAGCAACAGGGCTGCGACCGCCCAGGCGGTCGCCCGGAGCCGCCGTGCGCGTCCGGCCCGTTCGACGCCGATAGGGTTTCCCGAGTCCGCGAATACCCTTCGCATAGCCATCCTTTCCGCGCCTGCCGCCCGCCCTCGGTAGCCGTTGGCGCCGCCAATCGACTCCACGCGCGGCTCGCGCGCCGGTGCTCCCACCGGCATGACCGTGTCCACGTCTTCACTGGCGCCGGGGCCCCACCCCCGGCGCGAGCTGCCGCCGACGCCTCGCCTCGGAATTCCATATCCTCGGCTCGGCGTGGCCTTCGGCGAAGTTCTCGTCGCACGCCTGCGTTTCAGTCACCGCCGAGGACGAAGTGCTCAGGCAAACCGCGATGTCACGACCTTCACCTCCGTGTAGAACCGGACGCCGTCCTTGCCGTGGACGTGCAGGTCGCCGAAGAACGAACCCTTCCAGCCCGAGAACGAGAAGAACGCCATCGGCACGGGCACGCCGATGTTCACGCCGACCATGCCGGCCTCCACTTCCGAGGTGAACTGCCGGGCCGCGCCGCCGTCGCGCGTGAAGATCGACGCGCCGTTGCCCATGGCCGAGCGGTTCACCACGGCAATGGCGTCGGCCAGGCTGCCCGCGCGGATCACCGACAGCACCGGGCCGAAGATCTCCTCGCGGGCCACGCGCATGGTGGGCTCGACGTGGTCGAAGATGCTGGCGCCGACGAAGAACCCGTCACGCGGCACGTCGCGCTCGCGGCCGTCGAGCACGAGCCGGGCCCGCTCGGTCACGCCGATGTCGAGATAGGCACGGACGCGGTCGCGCTGCGCGGCGTTGATGAGCGGCCCCATCTCCACGCCCGCCTGATCGCCGGGACCGATGCGCATCGACGCCGCGCGCGCCCGCAGCCGGCGGACGAACTCGTCGCCGATCGGATCGACCGCCACCGCCACGCTGCCGGCCATGCAGCGCTGCCCGGACGAGCCGAAGGCGGACGACATCACCGACTCGACCACGGCGTCGAGGTCCGCGTCCGGCATCACCACCATGTGGTTCTTGGCCCCGCCGAGCGCCTGCACCCGCTTGCCGCGCGCTGCCGCCCGCGCGTAGACGGCCGACGCGGCCGCCGTCGATCCGACGATCGAGACGGCCGCCACCTGCGGGTGGTCGATCAGCTGCTCGACCTGCGGCGCCGTGCCGTGCACCAGTCCCACGACGCCGGCCGGCAGCCCGGTCTCGGCCAATAGCTCGACGAGCCGCGTGGCGGTCAGCGGCACCTTCTCGGACGGCTTGAAGATGAACGTGTTGCCGCAGGCAATGGCGAGCGGCAGCATCCAGAGCGGCACCATCGCGGGGAAGTTGAACGGCGTGATGCCGACGCACACCCCGATGGGCTGGCGCAGGGTGTGCGAGTCGATGCCGGGCGCGATGTCCTCGAGCGTCTCGCCGAGCAGCTGCGAGGGGATGCCGCAGGCGAACTCGACGACCTCCAGCCCCCGCTGCACCGACCCCCGGGCATCCTCGAACGCCTTGCCGTGCTCGCGCGTGATGAGGCGGGCGAGTTCGTCCTTGTGTCGCTCCAGCAGATCGCGATACTTGAACAGGTAGCGCGCGCGGACGACGGCCGGCACCTTGCGCCAGGCCGGGAACGCCGCCCGGGCCGCGGCGACGACGGCATCGACCTCGGCCGGCAGGCAGAGCGGCACCTGCGCGATCTCGGCGCCGGTGGCCGGATCGTGGACGGGCAGCGTCTCGCGCGCGGCGGAGTCGCGCCAGCGGCCGTCGGCGAAATAGCGGCAGCGGGTGGCGGAAACGGCGGGAGCGGACATGACGGAATCCTCGCAGACTGGCTGAACCGGGAATGAAGGTGCCGTTCTATCTCAAAGATGTAAGGTTGTCAACATTGCAGGTTTCCTGTAGGATGCCGCCGCCCCGGCGGGGGGCGGCCGGAGGCAGCCATGGCCGGTGAGCGCACGGGCGGCCGCCCGCGCTCCGCGCCGCGCAGCGCGGGCGCCGC
>JAGWRA010000229.1 GCA_028876655.1 Acidobacteriota bacterium
CCGGCTTGGCGGGCGCCACGCCCGCCCCGGCGCGCGGCGCCGCCACCGGGCGGCCGCCCAGCGTCTGCGCCTTCCCGATCGGCTGCCCCATCTCGGGCACGGGCGGCGCGTCCGCCTCGCCGATGTAGCGGACCAGGATCGACACGCGGCGGTTGCGGGGATCGAGCGGGTCGGCGGGCACCCGCAGGTGCGTGTCGCCGTAGCCGCGGACCTCGCGGATCTGGTCGGCGCGCACGCCGTTGCGCTCCATCACCCGCCGCGCCGCATTGGCGCGATCGGCCGACAGGTCCCAGTTCGTGTAGGCGTCGCCCTTCGAATACTGCCGGCTGTCGGTGTAACCCTCGATGACGACGCCGTTCGGCAGGTGCGCCAGCTCCCGGGCGATCGCCTCCAGGATCGTCAGCCCCTCGGCGTTCACCACGGCGCTGCCGGTGTCGAAGAAGCCCATCTTCGAGGAGTCGATCAGCTGGATCCGCAGCCCCTCGTTGGTCATCTGGATCTCGATCTGATCCTTGAGATCCTTGAACTCGGGCATCTTCTGGAGCGCCTCGCGAATCCGGTCGCCCGCCTTCTTCAGCGCCAGGCGATCGGCTTCGCTCATCTTCGGGTCGATCTCGTGCACGCTGATGGGGGCCTGCGGCGTGATGCCGACCTTCTCCCCCTCCATCACCCCGTTGGACTTCTCGTAGTTGAAGATGCCGGGATCGCGGAAGTAGCCCGCAACCGAACTGCGCACGATGTGGCTCTGGCCGATGATCCACATCACCAGGAAGAAGGCCATCATGGCCGTCACGAAGTCCGCGTACGCCACCTTCCACGCGCCGCCGTGATGGCCGCCGTGGTGGCCGCGGTTCTTCTTGACGATGATGACGTCGTGCTGCTTGGGCGCGGGCATGGTAACGGTCTACAGGCTCCAGGCTTCGGGCTCCGAGCTCCAGGCTTCGGGCTACGGGCTCCGAGCTCCAGGCTTCAGGCTCCAGGCCCCGGGCTCCGGGCTTCAGTCTTCGGTCCCTACGCGGCCGCGGCGTCGGCCGAGGCCTTCGAGGCGCGGCAGCGCTGCTCGGTCTCGTCGAACGTCGGGCGGACGCTCACGGGCAGCACGCGCCGGGCGAACTCGATCGCGATAGCCGGCGGGAACCCCTTGTAGCTGGCGAGCAGCCCCGCCTTCATGCACTGGCCGTAGTGGCCGGCGTCGCCGGCCCGCAGCTCCATGTTGGTCGACATCGGCTGCACGAAGCCGTACGACATCAGGATGCCGAGGAACGTGCCGATCAGCGCGGCGGCGACCTTGTGCCCGATCTCGGCCGGCGGGCCGTCGATCGCCCCCATCGTGTTGACGACGCCGAGGACGGCCGCGACGATGCCGAGGCCGGGCAGCGCATCGCCGATCTTCGCGAGGATGCCGGCCGGCCGCGCCTCCTCCTCGTGGTGCACGCGCAGGTCCTCGTCCATCAGCGACTCGAGGTCGTGCGGCGCGATGCCGCCGATGATGATCACCTTCACCGAGTCGGCCAGGAAGTCGACCGCGTGGTGCCGCGCCAGGAACTTCGGGAACTCCGCCAGGATGGCGCTCTTGTCGGGCTCCTCGAAGTGCGCCTCCAGGGACATGACGCCCGACTGCTGGCTCAGGCGGAACAGCTGGTACAGCATCGCGAGCAGGTCGAGGTAGTCGGCCTTCGTGTCACCCGACGCGAAGAAGCCCTTCATCTGCCCGATGAGCTGCTTGGTGATCGACAGCGGCGTGCTGATGAGGAGCGATCCAAGGGCCGCCCCGCCGATGATGATGAGCTCGGCCGGCTGCTGCAGGACGGCCAGGCTGCCGCCCTCCATCGTGTAGCCGCCGAGCACGGCTCCGATGACGATCAGTGCCCCGATGATGAGAAACATCGATCCCTTCTGCTCCTCACGCGGCGGTCCCCGCCCGCCGCCTGCGCCCGATCAGACCGGGGCCTCCACCAGCGTCCGCAGCAGGGCCTCCTGCAGCGACTTCATCGTCACCGGCTTGCTGAGCACCATCGACACCTCTTCGGGCGGATGGTCCTCGTAGTCGGCCCCCCAGCCGGTCAGCAGCAACACCGGCAGCCCGGGCCGCTCGCTGCGCAGCCGCCGCGCCAGCTCCAGCCCGTTGATGCCCGGCATCCCGAGGTCGGTCATCACGACGTCGAAGGTCTCGCGCTTGAACTGCCGGAGCGCGATCTCACCCGATTCGGCCGCCACGACGTGGTGCCCCAGCGCCGCGAGCATGTCGGCCACGCTCTCCAGGACGTCGGCCTGGTCGTCGACGAGCAGCACGCGCACCGCCAGCCGGCGCGACGCCTTGGGCGCCGCGGGCGATGGCGCCGGGTCGGCCGCCGGTCTCGCCGGCGCCGCGGCTCCGGCCAGCGCGGGCAGCATCAGCGTGAAGGTGGCTCCCTCGCCCGGCGTCGAGTCGACCTCGAGCATGCCGCCGGCCCGTTCGGCGATGCCCCAGCAGACGCTGAGCCCCAGTCCGGCCCCATCCTTCCCCTTGGTCGTGAAGAAGGGTTCGAAGATGCGGCTCTTGACCTCGTCGGAGATGCCGGTTCCCTGGTCGGCGACGCTGATGAACGCCTTGTCGCCGCTCCGGCCGGTGCGGATGGTGATGCGGCCGCCCTTCGGCATCGCGTCGATCGCGTTGAACACGAGGTTCATCAGCAGCTCGCGGATCTCGGAGCTGACGGCCCGGACCGCCGGCGCGGGCTCGGGATCCGACTCGACCACGAGGTCGAACTGGACGCCGCGTCGCTGCGCCAGCTCGCGCCAGCGCGGCCGGGCGAGGTTGACCACCAGCTGCGCGATCTCGCCGAGATCGACCGGCTCGGCCTCGGCGTCGGGGGCCGAGCGGCCGAACAGCTGCAGCCGGCGGACGATGGCCGCGGCATCGACAGCGGCCGTGCGGATGGTCTCGAGGTCGGACCGGATCGCCAGGTCGGCCGGCGCGGTGTGCAGCAGCCACTCGAGCAGCCCGAGGATCGTCGTCAGCGAGTTGTTGAAGTCGTGGGCGACGCCCGATGCCATCTCGCCGAGGGCGCGCAGCTTCTGGGCCCGCACCATCTGCCCCTGGGTGGAGCGGAGCGACGACAGCGACTTCTGCAGCTCCTCGCTGAGGCGCGTCTTCTCGGCCAGCGCCTGCTCGATGCGGCTGTTGGTCTCCTGCAGCTGCCGCATCAGCCGTTCGCGCTCGAGGTCGGCGGACTTGCGCTCGGTGATGTCCGTGGCGACCGTGATGACGCCGATGAGATCGCCCTTGACGCTGCGCCACGGCGAGCGCCGCATCAGCAGGACGCGCGGCTTGCCGCCGAGCGTGAGCGTCGCCTCCGACTCCAGCGTCTCGCCCGACAGCTCCACGATCTGGTCGCGGGCGACCGCGTCGTTCGCGACGTCCGGCGGGAACAGCTCGGCGTCCGTCTTGCCGATCACCTTGGCCGCCGGCAGCGCCAGCGCCGCGAGGTACGCGGCGTTCGCCTCCATGTACCGTCCCTGCACGTCCTTCGCGAAGACGTAGTCGGCCGTCGAGTCGAAGACGCTCCGGTACGGATCGTTCGCCTCGGCGGCCGGCTGCGCGTGCGCGTGGATGGCGTTCAGGCTGCGGGGCACGGCGCTCAGCTCGCGATCGAGGAGCAGGCTGAACTGGCCCGCGATGATGTGCAGCGTGGCGTCGACCTCGGCCGGCAGCAGCCGCGTATGGCGCCAGGCGACGGCGATCTGGCCCCACATCTTCGGGCACTCGACCTGCGCGCAGCCGAACAGCGACGCGCCCCGGCCGCCCAGCCACCGCTCCAGCCGGTCGGACGCGGCCGCACGCGCGATCTCGCGCATGGCGGAGGGCGGCGCCAGCGGCCCGTGCACGACGATGATGTCCTCGACCCCGGGCTTCTTGTCCAGGTCGGTCAGCCAGACGATGGCCGCGTCGGCATGGAACAGCTCGAGCAGACCGGTCCCGCAGCGGTTCGCCAGGTTCGACCGCCCGTTGACCTTCGCGAGCTGGTCCAGGAGCTCGGAGATCCGCTCAAGCTCCACGACGAGCCTCCAGCCGCCGATCGGGCCCTGCGGGCCGCGCGACGCGGATCGTCACTGCACCGTCTCCATCGCCGTCCGGTCGATCACCCGCAGCCACGCCTGCACGACGGCCGGGTCGAACTGGCTGCCCGCGCAGCGCACCAGCTCGGCGGCCGCGCGAACGGTGCTGACGGGATCGTGATAGATGCGCGCCCAGGTGAGGGCGTCGTAGGTATCGACGACCGCCGTGATGCGGGCGCCGATCGGAATCTCCTCGCCGGCCAGGCCGCGCGGGTAGCCGCTGCCATCCCACGCTTCGTGCGAGGCCAGCACCACCTCGGCCGCCGAGGCCAGGTTCGGCACCACCGACACGATGTCGTGGCCGATCTGCGGGTGGCTGCGGATGATGCCGATCTCCTCGTCGGTCAGCGGGCCGGGCTTGTGGATGAGGGCGTCGGGCATGGCGACCTTGCCGATGTCGTGCAGCAGGGCGCCGCGCTGGACGCTGGTCCGCTCGGGCTCGTGCAGCCCGAGCGCATCGGCCAGCGACACGGCCATGGCCGCCACCCGCCGGGCGTGGTCGCACGCCTCGGGATTGCGCGTGTTCAGCGTGACGAGCAGCGCCTCGAGCGCCGCCTGCGACGCGACCTCGATCTCGGCGAACGCCCCCGCCAGCTCCACGCTGCGCCGCTCGATCGCCTGCTCGAGGCGGCGCCGGTGCTCGTCCAGCTGGCGGTTGCTCTCGCGCCACCGGACCGCCCGGTCGACCGAGTCGAGCAGCTGCTGCTGGGTCAGCGGCTTCAGCAGGTAGTCCAGGACGCCGATCCGCATGCCTTCGACCGCGGCGTCGAAGCGCTGCATGCCGGTGACCATGATCAGGGCGACGTCGCCGTCGCGGTCGCGCAGCCGGCGCGCCAGCGAGACGCCGTCGTCGCCCGGCAGCGCGAGGTCCACCAGCACCACGTCGGCGTGCTCGCGGGACACGACCTCGAGCGCCTCGTCGGCCTGGCTCGCCGTCACGCAGCGGTAGCCCTGCCGCTGGAGCCAGTCGCTCAACAGCTGCCGGATCGCCGGCTCGTCGTCGACAACCAGAATGTTCGCGTCCATGCTCAGGGCTCCCCCTCACCCCGTCCCCGGGTGGATCCGCCCGGAGGCGCCCCCCCGGCCGCCGACATGCGCGGTGCACGGAACGAGCGCGTCCGGGTGGAACTTCAGAGTGGTCATCGACATTCAGGGGGATGTCCTTGAACGTGGGCGGATCCGCACGCGGGTTCAAGATCCGCGTGCAGCGGCCGATGTCATTGGATGTGAGAATCCTCATCGTCGACGACGAAGAGTCCATCGTCGAACTCCTCTCGTCGGTCTGCCTGCGGGACGACCACGACGTGGCGTCGTGCACCTCGTCGAACGAGGCGATGTCGTACCTCAAGGCGAACCGGGTCGACCTCCTGATCACGGACATCGCCATGGGGCCGCCCGACGGCCTCCAGCTCATCCGTGAGGCCCGCGAGATCCAGCCGAAGCTGCTGGCGATCGCCATCACCGGCTACGCCGGCCGGTACGGGCTGGAGGAAGTCCTCGCGGCCGGGGCGTCCGATCTGATGTTCAAGCCGTTCCGGATGGACGAGCTGCGCGCCCGGGTGGCGCTGGCGGACGAGCGCCGGCGGACGATCGACACCCTGAACTCGCGCCGCCAGCAGCTCCAGCAGATGAGCGCCGACATGATCCGTGGCCTCGAGCAGGAACTGCAGGAAGCCCGCCGCCCGGCCTCCGACCTGGCCGACCGCCTCACCCGGCACTGAGGGGCCGGGGCTCCTTCACCTCTGGTATTCCGCTTGCTCGTCCTGAGGACCGTCGGGGCGATGCGACGGCGTTGGCCGCCAGACGGCGGGAAACACCGCGAAAAGTCGGCCGATTCTCCGTCAGCCCGCCCGGAGCCCGCCCGCTGGCGGTCGGAAAGCCGGTCCGCCTGTCGGGAGACCGACCGGGGCGGGGTGTCGCCGGGACGCGCCGACCGGCACCAGACCCCGACATCGGCACCGGAGACGAGCAATGACCTGCCGCGTATGTGACAGCCGTCGCCTGGAGCTGGCCGTCGACCTCGGCGATCAGCCCTGGGCCAATCAATTCATGCCGCCCCAGGCGGCCGGCTCAGAACCTCTCTATCCCCTCCGGCTGGTGCACTGCGCCGACTGCGGGACCGTGCAGCTGGACTACACCGTCCCGAAGGAGACCCTGTTCGGCGACCACACGTATCTGTGCGGCATCACGCGCACGCTCGACCGGCACTTCGCGGCAATCGCCGACGAGGTGCATCGACGGTTCGGGCAGGGCCG
>JAGWRA010000230.1 GCA_028876655.1 Acidobacteriota bacterium
GCGTCGAGGATGACCCGCCCGCCAACATCCTTCACTGCGGTCGCCGAGATCAGCCCGCTGTTGTTCACCGCCAGCGCGTACGCGCTGCCGGCCGCCTTCAGCTCGACCTGCGCCGCCTTGATGACGCCGCTGTTGTCGACCGATGCCGACGCGCCCGCCACCGGCGCCTTGACGTAGATCGCGTCGCGTCCGCCCGGCGCGAACAGGATGTCGCTGCCGGACACGAGCGCGGCCGTCCCGTTCGGCGCGTCGATCGTCCCGCGGTTCGCGACCGCCGGCCCGAACAGCGCGACGTCGCCGGTTGACGCGTGGATCGTCCCGAGGTTCAGGATGCCGGCGGTGCTGTCCCCGGCGAACGTCATCGGTCCGCCCGCCATGAACGCCTGGTCGGAGACGTGCAGCACCGAGGCGAGGAACGCGGCCGTGTCGATCGTCCCGCCCGGCCCGATGACGACGCCGTGGGGATTCAGGAGGTAGACCTGGCCGTTCGATCGCAGCTGGCCGTTGATGACCGAGAGGTCGCTGCCGGTCACACGGTTGAGGATGGCGGACGAGGCGTTCGGCTGGTTGATCTGGAGGACGCCGCCCGGCCCGATCGAGAAGCCGTTCCAGTTGACCACCGCCCGCTGCGAGCTCTGGGTGATCACCATCTGCGACGCCGACGGGCTGGCGATGGTCGCGTTCCCCTGCACGACCTGCCCGCCCTGCGGCATCGTCGTCTGGGCAGACGCGCGACCCGGTCCCGGCCCGCACAGCCAGCCCGACACCACCAGCGCGGCCAGTGCCGCGCGCCACACCTGTCTACGGTCGATCGACATCGGATGGCTCCCCGCGAAGAATGCCCGCGGGAAATTCTGGACAAAAGGTCCCGGGCTGTCATCCCTGCTCGGAAGCAGGGGCGCGCCGCAGCCAGAGGGCCATCAGCCCGATGCGGCCGCTGACGCCGAGCTTCTTCAGCACCGAGACGACGTACTGGTGGGTCGTGCGGGGCGTCAGCCCGAGCCGATCGGCGATCTGCCGCTCGGTGAGGTCGGTCAGCAGCAGGTGGAGGACCTCGCGCTCGCGCGGCGTCAGGGACGGGCCGATCAGGCGGTGGACCTGGAGCTGCTCGCGATGGAACGGAGAGGAGCCCAGCAGGAAGGCGTACAGCAGGTCGCGTTCACGCCGGCTGAACGGCTTGTCGCCGGGGCCGCGGTCGAGACCGATGTACGACTCGGCTGACGGATGGACGGCATTGGCGCCGACCATCCGATCGGAAATGCCGAGCGTGGGGAACATCTCGCTGGCCAGCCAGGACTGGCGCCACTCGTCGTCGGGCACCAGCTCCGGCCGCAGGAACGCCCGGGTCGTTCCCGCGCGAGCGGCAATCGCGGCCGTGTGGGGATCGACCACCTGCCGCTCCATCTGGCGGAGCAGCTGCCGGATCAGCCGGTCGCGCGCCTCGTCCCGGTGCAGGGTCTGGTCCGCCCGCGGCCGCCAGCCGTGCAACGGGTCGTCGGCCACGACCGGGACCGTACGCGTTGTCCCGACCCAGAACGCGTTGGTCGCCCCGAGAATCTGCACGAGCGCCGTCAGGCAGTGTTCGCGGGCCGCGTCCGCCCGGGCGGCCGGGAATTCGGCCAGCTCGTGCCATAGGCGGGCGACCGCCTGAAGGTCCCGATCCCTGAGATACATCGTCCGGACCCCGGCAAGCACCGTCGCCGCGCCCGCGGGGAGAGGCCGGCGCGGACGAATGTACGACGTCACAGGATGAGTTGCCAAGAGGGATTTTTCGCGATTTTCGGGCGACGGCCGCGTCTTCCCGTCCTGCCCCGGCCGCACAGTGTTAGTATTTGCACGCTCATCCGTAAGTCGAAGATTCCGCACGCGCGCGGCAGGTCCGCGGCGTCGGCCCGAGCGTTTCGCGACCGTTCCTGCACCGGCTACTGGAGGGCCGCCCATGACCATCGTCGAACGCGCCAGGAACATCTGTCTCACGCCGAACACCGAGTGGGGCGTCATCGAGAACGAGACGACACAGCCCGTCCCGTTGCTGACCGGGTATGCTGCGCCGCTCGCGGCCATCGGAGCGGTGGCCGGCTTCATCGGGGGATCGGTCGTCGGTCGCACGCTGCCGTTCGTCGGCACCTTCCGCATCGGCGTCTTCGCCGGGCTGACGATGGCCGTCTTCAGCTTCGTGATGGCGCTGGTGGGCGTAGCGATCCTGGCGATCGTGATCAACGCGCTCGCGCCGACCTTCGGCGGGCAGAAGAACACCAACCAGGCCTTCAAGCTGGCCGTCTATTCCTACACGCCGGCCTGGGTGGCGGCCGTGCTGCAGATCCTGCCCGTGCTCGGGGTGCTGGCGATCCTCGCGGGGCTGTACGGGATCTACCTGATGTACCTCGGCCTGCCGCGGCTGATGAAGTGCCCGGAGGACAAGACCGTCGGCTACACCGTGCTGGTCGTCGTCTGCGCCATCGTGCTGTACATCATCATCGGAGCCATCGGGGGCATTGTGATGGGCGCGGGGGCGCTGACGACCGGCGCGCTCGGCGGCGGGCTGTTCGGGCGATCGGCGCCGTCGAGCGAGGTGCAGTTCGACAAGAACAGCCCGCTCGGCAAGCTGCAGGACCTCGGCGACAAGATGGCCGAGAGCAACAAGAAGATGGAGGAGGCGCAGAAGAAGGGCGACGCGCAGGGCGAGGCGGCCGCGGCGGCCGAGGCGCTCGGCACGCTGCTCGGCGGCGGCCGTCACGTCGATCCGGTCGACACCGCCACGCTGAAGGCCTTCATCCCCGACAGCTTCGCGGGACTGACGAAGTCGTCGAGCAGCGCCGAGAAGAACGGGATTGCCGGGCTGATGGTGTCGAAGGCGGAGGCGACCTACGGCAGCGGCGGCCGCGACGTCACGCTGACCATCTCGGACACCGGCGGCGCGAGCGGCCTGGTCGGGCTGGCCTCGTGGGCCGGCTCGGAGAGCGACCAGGAGGACGCGAACGGGTCCGAGCGGACCTACAAGCAGGGCGACCGGCTCGTCCACGAGGAGTCGTCGAAGACCGGCGGCACCAACGAGTACTCGATCATCCTCGGGGAGCGGTTCGTCGTCAGCGCCGAGAGCAGCAGCGTCGACCTGAACACGTTGAAGGGGGCCGTGGCGGGCCTGAACCTCGGCAAGCTCGAGGCGATGAAGGACGTCGGCGTGAAGAAGTAGGCGCGCCAGATCGTCCGATCCCGTGCCGGGATCCGCGCTTCGCGGCGCGGATTCCGGCCGCGGCACGGCAGCCTACGACTCGCCAGACGCCAGGGCGGTGCGCACGGCAAGGATTCTGATGGCGGCCGTCACCCACAAGATGACGCCGCATCCGCCGGACACGATCACGACCCAGTCGGCAGCCGGCGCCCCGAACGGAGCCGCGACGCCCACACCGATCATCCCCAGGCCCACGATCGTGTACAACTGGCCTCCGAATGCCGCCGTCAAGCCCAGGAAATGCACCCCGACGATGACGGCTACGGCCGTGGGGATGTACTCGGACAGATTCAGGCGGCTGAGGACGATGACGGCGACCGGGACGGCCAGCGCCTCGAACAGGACGGCCCACCGGTAGAAAGGCACGCGAAACGGACTGGGCGGCGGCCCGTCGCGGCGAACGACGCGCGCCGTGCGCCGTCCCAGCGCCAGCAGGGCGGCCGGCAGGACCAGCCCGACCGCTGCCGCACGGGCACGCCACGGCGGCTGGAGCGAGGAGGCGGCCCACATGAACCAGGCCAGGCTGAATGCCGCCATCAGGACGGCACCGCGGAGATCGGCCGAGGGCGACGAGGAATCGACATCCATGCTGGCGCCTCCCCAAGGCGCGCCACTATAACATGGGGCGAAATCCGCAATGGAGCCTGCGCAGGGGCGGCCATGCAGATCGCTCCTGCGTCTTCGTCAGAAGCCTCCCGAACAGGCAGCCGGAAGCACGGCGCCTACGACAAGCACCCGCGCACGATCGCGGCCAGCCCCGCCACAACCGCAATCGCCCCGAAGACGCGCGCGATCCGTTGACCCGCCGGCGCGAGCCGTTCGGCCGTGATGGCCGCCGTGACGACCGCCATCACGCGAAGGTCCATGAGACCCAGGACGAGCAGGATCGCCGTCGGTCCCGCGCTGCAGCAGCCGCAGTGCAGGCCGAGGCGCAAACCGTGGCGCCAGGCCGTGCCCGCATCCGCGGGTAACCGCCGGCCCGGTCCGGGCGCCGCACGGCAGCAGTCCAGGTGACGCGCCTTCCACGCGGTGAACTGCAGGGCCCCGGCGGTGAGCACGACCACGCCGATCGCCACGGGAACGGCGCGGGCGAGCGGCGGCAGCTGCGCCTCGGCTGCTGCCACCGCCGCGCCCGCGAGGAAGACCGCCAGGCCGAGCACCGTCCACACGAGGAAGTACCCGGCGCTGACGATGGCCGTGAGCCGTCCCAGGCTCATCGCGCCGGCCCGGCCGACCGCCTCGCGGTATCGCGCCAGCATCGGCACGAACGAGGGCAGCATCATCGCGGCCATCATGACCAGCCACAGGCCGACGAACGTGGCCGCGGCCCCGGCCCACGTCTGGCCGGGCATCGGCATCCACGTCATCGACAGCGTCGAGTCGCCCGGCATCGGCATCCCGCTCATCGCGTGCCGTAGTTGTCGTGATGACGGAACCACGGCCCCTTCTCGTTGCGGCCCTTCGGCGCGCGGTCGAGCCACTGGTACATGCCCCACAGGCCGTCGAGCCCGCGCGCGTAGGTGGAGTAGGTGTGGTACACCACGCCGTCCTCGAGCACGAAGGCGCTCATCCCGGGCCGCTCACGGACGTAGGTGTCGGCGTCGGTGCCAGCCATCGCCGCGAACGGATGGGCGGGCGCGTCGGCGCCGCGCGGCGGGCGCGCGTCTTCGCGCCGGTAGTTGTAGTCGATGCCCCTGCGCTGCTGCGCCTCGGTGAACCCCACGCTGAAGTCGGCGTTGAAGTCGCCGGGAGACGACGAGGCCCAGGGGAACGTCCATCCCATCCGCTGCTTGAAGGCCTGCAGCTTCGCCAGCGGCGCGCGCGACACGGCCGACAGCATGACGTCGTGGTTCATCAGATGGACGGCGAAGCCGTTGAACCCGTCGGCGATCGACGAGCAGGCCGGGCAGCCGGCCGTGTAGTCCGGGCCGAACATGAAGTGGTAGACGAGCAGCTGCGAGCGCCCCTGGAAGAGGTCGGCCAGTGTGGCGCGCCCCTCGTCGGTTTCGAAGCGGTATGTCTTGTCGATGCGGACCCAAGGCAGCGCCTGCCGCTGCCGGGCCACTTCGTCGCTCTGCCGCGTCAGGGCTTTCTCGGCCTGCAGCAGTTCCAGCCGCGCGGCCAGCCAGTCTTCGCGTGTTCCCGTGGCGTGCGTGGTCATGATCCTCGTCTCCTCTCGTCCGATGTCGTCTGTCGTTCGGTCCGTGTCGCGGCGGCCTCGCCGCCCGTCGTCATGGGCTATAGTGGCCGGCAGGCGGGGCATGGTGGGAGTGACAAGTCTGGCGGGATTCCGATGGACCCGTTGATGGCGGCGGCGGCGCGGGCGCTCGCCGCGGGCGATCCCATCGGCGCCCTCAAGCGGGTGGCGCTGCGGGACGACGCGCCCGCCCTGGCGCTGCGCGGCATCGCGATGGCGCAGCTGGGCGATCTGGCGCGGGCGAAGGCGCTGCTGCGCCGCGCGGCGCGCGCCTTCGGCCAGAAGGAGGCCGTCGCCCGTGCCCGCTGCCTCGTGGCCGAGGCCGAGATCGCGCTCGTCTCGCGCGACCTGAGCTGGCGGCCGACGACGCTGGAGGCCGCGCGCGCGACGCTCGACGCGCACGGCGACGGGTTGAACGCCGCGCACGCGCGGGGGCTCGAGATCCGGCGCCTGCTCCTGATCGGCCGGCTGGACGAGGCGGAGCGCCTGCTCGCGCGTGTGGACACCGCCGGCCTGTCACCGGCGCTGCGGACCTCGCACGAGCTCGCGGCCGCGGGGATTGCGATGCGCCGCATCCGGCCGAAGGCCGCACGCGCGGCGCTGGCGCGCGCGGAACGAGCCGCGCAGCGCGCAGGCATTCCGGCGCTGGCCGCTGAAGTCGAGCGTGCGCGGGCCCTGCTCGACGCGCCAGCGGCACGGCTGATGGCGCGCGGCACGGCGCGGGTCCTGCGACTCGACGACGTCGAAGCGGTGCTGGGCTCCGGGGCACTCGTCGTCGATGCCTGCCGGTACGTCGTGCGTACCGGCCCCGCGGCCGTGCCGCTGGCCAGACGCCCGGTGTTGTTCGCGCTGGCGCAGGCGCTCGGAGAGGCGTGGCCTGGAGACGTGCCGCGCGACGTGCTGCTGGGCAGGGCGTTCGGCGCGAAGCTGGTGGACGACTCGCACCGCGCGCGGCTGCGCGTCGAGATCGGCCGGCTGCGCCGGGCGCTGGGGACGCTCGCCGACGTGCGGGCGACCAGGAGCGGGTTTGCGCTGGCGCCGCGCGGCGCGCGGACGGTCGTCGTGCTGGCGCGGCCGGTGGACGAGGCGCACGCCGCGGTGCTCGCGTGCCTCGCGGACGGCGAGGCGTGGTCGAGTTCCGCGCTGGCGCTGGCGCTCGGCGTCAGCCAGCGGAGCGTGCAGCGGGCGCTCGACGTCCTGGCGGCGGCCGGCAAGGTACAATCGTTCGGCCGCGCGCGGGCCCGCCGGTGGATGATGCCGCCCGTGCCGGACTTCCCGACCACCTTGCTGCTCCCGGCCCCGGTGCCGACAGGTCAGAGTTGAGCCATGCGCCGATCACGCGCCGACATCGTCCGCGAATACGGTCCTTTTCCCGGCGTGAATCATGTGGCCGGCGTCACCTGCGACGGCCGGCACGTCTGGTTTGCGGCCGGCGAGACCGTGAAGGCGCTCGATCCGGCGAGCGGCGAGACCGTCCGTTCGATCGACGTCGCCGCGCACGCGGGGACGGCCTTCGACGGTCAGCACCTGTTTCAGATCGCGGACGGCTTCATCCGGAAGATCGATCCGGCGACCGGCCGCGTCCTCGCCACCATTCCGGCCCCCGGCGATGGCGACGATTCGGGGCTCGCCTGGGCCGAGGGCGCGCTCTGGGTTGGACAGTATCGCGGCCGCCGGATCCACCAGATCGATCCGGAAACGGGCGCGGTCCTGCGGACCATCGAGTCCAACCGCTTCGTGACCGGCGTGAC
>JAGWRA010000231.1 GCA_028876655.1 Acidobacteriota bacterium
AACACCGGCGCGGTCGCGGCCGGCCAGACGGTGGCGCTCGGCCAGATCCAGTCGGTGAACTTCAACAGCGACAACAACAACTGCGGCAGTTGCGGCAACGCGTGCACCGGCGGCACGACCTGCCAGTCGGGCGCCTGCGCGGCGCCGCTGGCCTGCTCGGGGCACGGTCAGATGGTGAACGGCCTCTGCCTGTGCGAGGCGGGCTACACGGGTGCCGACTGCTCGGGCGGCGGCGGCGCGCAGAGCTGCTCGGGCAACGGGACGCTGGTGAACAACGTCTGCGTGTGCAACCAGGGCTATACCGGCGCCGACTGCTCGCAGCTCGTGTCGGTCCAGACCTGCTCGGGACACGGCGTATCGGTGAACGGCCTCTGCCAGTGCGAGGCCGGCTTCACCGGCGCCGACTGCTCGCAGAGCACCCTCACTCCGGTTGACTGCGTCGTCAGCGCCTGGAGCGCCTGGGGCGCCTGCTCGGCGGTCTGCGGCGGCGGCGTGCAGACACGGACGCGGACGGTCATCACGCCGGCCTCGAACGGCGGCGCGGCCTGCCCGGCGCTGACCGAGAGCCTGGCCTGCAACACGCAGCCGTGCGTGACCTATCAGTGGGTGTTCAGCGACTGGTCCACCTGCAGCGCCGCGTGCGGCGGCGGGACCCAGACGCGGACGGCGGTCTGTGAGGACAGCAACGGCACCGTGGTGGCCAACAGCGCCTGCGCCGGTCTCCCGCCGGCGGCCGGCCCGACCAGCCAGGCCTGCAACACGCAGGCGTGCGTGACCTATCAGTGGGTGCTCAGCGCCTGGTCCGCCTGCAGCGCCACGTGCGGCGGTGGCACGCAGACGCGCACGGCGGTCTGTGTGGATAGCAGTAACAACGTCGTGCCCGACGCCGACTGCGCCGGTCTCCCGCCGGCGACCGGCGCGACCAGCATGGCCTGCAACACGCAGGCGTGCCCGGCGTCGTTCCAGTAATTGGTGAGTCTCAGGATGCGCAGGAGTCTCGTCCGCCTCTCGCTCGTCGCCGTCATCGCCGGTCTCGCCGGCGCCGTGCCGTTCGCGCAGGCGGACAGGCCGGCTGACCAGCAGGAAACGATCACCCGGCAGCAGGCCGACGAGATCATCCAGGAGCTGAAGCAGATCCGGATGCTGCTGCAGCGGGTCACCACGCCGCAGCCGGCGCAGGCGCCGCAGGGACCGGCGCCGAGCGCGGAGGTGAAGCTGCCGTCGGTGTCGGGCTACATGCTCGGCTCGCCGATCGCGCCGGTGACGATGGTCGAGTTCACCGATCTGGAGTGCCCGTTCTGCCGGCAGTTCCACATGACGGCGTTCGAGCAGATCAAGAAGAACTTCATCGACACCGGCAAGCTGCGGTACATCAGCCTCGACTTCCCGCTGAACATCCATCCCTACGCCATGCAGGCGGCCGAAGCCGCGCAGTGCGCTGGCGAGCAGGGGAAGTTCTGGGAGATGCGCCACATCATCTTCGTGAACAACCCGCACCTCACGCCCGACAGCTTCGAGACCTTCGCGAAGGACCTGAAGCTGAACCTCGAGCGGTTCGACGCCTGCGTGCTCGCCGGCAAGTACGCGGAACAGATCACGAAGGACCAGGAGGAAGGCGCCGAGGCGGGCGTGTCGGGGACTCCCACCTTTATCATCGGCCGGACCACCGCCACCGGCCTCGACGGCGTCCGCCTCGTGGGCGCCATGCCCTATCCGTTTTTCGAGGCGGCCATCCAGAAGGCGCTCGCCGGGAAGTAGCCGGGGACAGCCCAGAGGGACTGTCCCCACCCGGCATCCGGCCCGGCTTCCCGCCTACACGTGCAGGATGTCCTGCTTCAGCGAGTAGGTGATGGCGAGCACCTCCTGCCGCGACAGTTGATCGACGCCGCGCCGCGCCAGCACCGACAGGATGTCGTCCATGGCGGCCATGTACTCGGCTTCGCTGATGTTCATCCCTCGATGCGCGTCGCGCATGCTGCGTCCGGCGTATTCCTGGGGACCGCCGCTGCCTGCGGCAATGAACGTGCAGAGGTGCTGCTTGGCCACGGCCAGCGTCTCGGGCTTGTCGAGATAGGGCTGGAAACGGGGGCCAATGACGGGGTTCTGCATGTGCGCCCCGATGATGTCGTCCACCAGCGCGGCAATGCCGGGTGATCCGCCGAGCCGTTCGAAGAGCGTTGTGCCTTCCATGTCGTGGCCTCCTGTCGATGATGCGGACTGTCGCTACGGTCCTGCGGTTGCCGGGTCTAGTTCTCGGATGACGGCTCGGTGCGGTATGACGGAGCGGATCGGAAATAGAAGTCCAGCATCTGCCGCAGCGGCGCCGGATCGCGGCGCAGCCGCGTCCGCAGCGCGGCCCCTTCCCAGCAGTTGACCAGCAGTTCGGCGAGCGCGGCCGCATCGGTTTCCGGGGGGAGTTCGCCCTCGCGCACGGCCTCGTCGAGACAGGCTCCCAGCCGCCGCGCGATCTCGGAAAAGCACCACTCGACCTTCCGGCGGAAGACGTCGCTGACGCCCGACAGTTCCTGGCCGAGCCCGCCGAGCAGGCAGCCGAGAAAGCCTTCGCCGCGATACTTGTCCTCGCTCAGCTCGAAGAAGTGCCGTACGCGGAGCAGAGGCGAGCGGCCGGCGTCCCCGAGGCAATAGTCCAGACCGGCATGAACCTCCGCCATGTAGAGGTCGATCGCCTGGAGCGCGAAGTCTTCTTTGCTCTTGAAGTGATGATAGAAGGAGCCCTTCGGGATGCCGGCGGCCTCGAGCAGGGCGGCGATGCCGAGGTCGTTGTAGCCATGGTGCAGGAGCATGGCCATCCCCTTCTTCAGGAGCTGGTCTCGGGTAGTGGTTGTTGGGGTCATGGGTCTGGACACCGCCGAAGCGACCGGTCTACTCGCCCTGAAGTATCTGTAAGCTCTGCAGGTTCGATCAAGACCCGCGCGATTCCTGAGATATTGGGCAGTTTGCGTGGATTCCTCCCTTGACGCCGGCCACGCATATATCAAACAATATATCCGGATGGACGGATTGAAGACGGCGACCGCGGCGCCCCTGCTCGACCGGCTGTCGGTCCTGTCGGACCCGGTCCGGCCGCGGGTGCTGCTGCTGCTCGAGGCGCACGAGCTGACAGTCACCGAACTCTGCGCCGTGCTGCAGCTGCCGCAGTCGACGATGAGCCGGCACCTGAAGGCGCTGGCCGACAGCGGGTGGATTGCGTCGCGGGCGGAAGGGACGCGTCATCTCTACGCGCTGGCGCCCGACGGCCGGACGCCGGCGGCCGCGCAGCTCTGGGCGCTGGTCAAGGAAGAAGTCGCCGGCAGTGTCGCGGCGAAGCAGGATGCGCACCGCCTCGACGGGATCCTGGCCGAGCGGCAGAGCCGCTCGCGCGAGTTCTTCGCCTCGTCGGCCGGCCAGTGGGACCGGATGCGCGAGGAGCTGTTCGGCACCCGCTTCCACCTGACGGCGCTGCTCGGCCTGCTCGACGCGGACTGGGTCGTCGGCGACCTCGGCTGCGGCACCGGGCAGGTGTCGGCCGCGGTCGCGCCGTTCGTCCGGCAGGTCGTCGCCGTGGACGACTCGCCCGAAATGCTCGACGCCGCGCGCAGCCGGCTCGCGTCGGTCGAGCACGTCGAGGTGAAGCGCGGCACGCTCGAGGCGCTGCCGATTGCGGACGCCACGCTGGATGCGGCGATCGCCATGCTCGTGCTGCACCACCTGCCCGAACCCGGGAAGGCGCTCGCCGACATGGCGCGCGTGCTGAAGCCGGGCGGGCGGCTGCTCGTCACCGACATGCTGCCGCACGATCGCGACAGTTACCGCCAGCAGATGGGACACGTGTGGCTCGGCTTCTCCGAGCCGCAGGTGACCCGCGCGCTCGAAACCGCCGGGTTCACCGGCGTCCGGATCGTCCCGCTGCCCGCCGACGCCGCGGCGAAGGGGCCGGCGCTGTTCGTGGCGACGGCCCGCCGTTCGACCAGTTGAGTCCGCACGCACACCGAGAAGAGCAGAACTGAAGGAGTTCACCGATGAGTCCGACTGCCACCGCCACCCCGCACCCGTTCGCCGCCGCCCGCAAGGCCGGCCGCGAGCCCTACAAGGTCAAGGATCTCTCGCTCGCCGAGTTCGGCCGCAAGGAGATCCGCCTCGCCGAGCAGGAGATGCCCGGCCTGATGGCGCTGCGCGCGCAGTACGCGAAGGAGCAGCCGCTCGCCGGCGTCCGCGTGATGGGCAGCCTGCACATGACGATCCAGACGGCGGTGCTCATCGAGACGCTGACGGCGCTCGGCGCCGACGTCCGCTGGGTCTCCTGCAACATCTTCTCGACGCAGGATCACGCCGCGGCGGCCGTCGTCGTGGGGCGGCCCGAGACGGGCGGCACGCCGGCCGATCCGCGCGGCACGCCGGTGTTCGCCTGGAAGGGCGAGTCGCTGGAGGAGTACTGGTGGTGCACGAACGAGGCGCTCGAGTGGCCCGACGGCAGCGGCCCGACGCAGATCGTCGATGACGGCGGCGACGCGACGCTGCTGCTGCACCGGGGCGTCGAGTTCGAGAAGGCCGGCAAGGTGCCGGCGTTCAACGCCGAGACCGAGCCCGAGGAGTGGGGCGTCATCCTCGACCTGCTGCGGGATCTCTTCGGCAAGGACAGGCAGCGCTGGACGAAGCTGACCTCGCAGATCAAGGGCGTGAGCGAGGAGACGACGACCGGCGTCCACCGGCTCTACCAGATGATGGAAGCCGGCACGCTGCTGTTCCCGGCGATCAACGTGAACGACTCGGTCACCAAGAGCAAGTTCGACAACATCTACGGCTGCCGCCACTCGCTGCCCGACGGCCTCGACCGCGCCACCGACGTCATGCTCGGCGGCAAGCTCGCCGTGGTCTGCGGCTACGGCGAGGTCGGCAAGGGCTGCGCCCAGGCCCTCCGCGGCCAGGGCGCTCGCGTCGTCATCACCGAGATCGACCCGATCTGCGCGCTGCAGGCGGCGATGGAGGGCTACGAGGTGACGACGATCGAGGACGTGGTGTCGCGCGCCGACCTGTTCGTCACGGCGACGGGCAACTACAACATCCTCACCGCCGCCCACATGGCGAAGATGAAGGACAAGGCGATCGTCGGCAACATCGGCCACTTCGACAACGAGATCGACATGGCCGGCCTGAAGAAGGTGAAGGGGATCGAGCGGATCAACATCAAGCCGCAGTACGACGAGTGGCGGTTCCCGGACGGTCGCAGCATCATGGTCCTGGCCGAGGGCCGGCTGTTGAACCTCGGCTGCGCGACGGGCCACCCGAGCTTCGTGATGTCGGCGTCGTTCACCAACCAGGTGCTCGCGCAGCTCGAGCTGCACGCGAACGCCGAGAAGTACGGCAAGACGGTGACGATGCTGCCGAAAGCGCTGGACGAGGAAGTGGCGCGACTGCACCTCGGACATCTCGGCGTGAAGCTGACCGAGCTCACGCAGGAGCAGGCCGATTACATCGGAGTGCCCAAACA
>JAGWRA010000232.1 GCA_028876655.1 Acidobacteriota bacterium
CCGGCACGCGAAGACGGCGGACCGTTTCGACCATCTGGCTGCGTGGAAGAACTGCGGCGACTGCTCGTTCATCCCGGTGTGCGCCGGCGGGTGTTCCGTCTCCTCGCACACCGAACTTGGCGACATGAACACGCCGGCATGTCACAAGGTGAGCTTCGAATCGGCGCTGGTCTCGCTGGCGCATGAAGCCGCCAGTGTGGCCTGATTGGAGCGTATACAATGAAGAAGATCACCGTGGTCAAGAAGGGTCAGAGCAAGTCGAAGCCGAGCAACTACTGCCCGTTCCTGATCGAATACAACGAGCCGACCAAGTAGCACTTCATTCGTAGCGAGGCGGAGCACGCGACTACCAGCGTTACTGACGCGATTCGGTATGGAACGGCTGTTTTGCGCCGTAGCGCTGGGGGCCGCCCTATTTCTGCAATGTGGGTGCGGCCAGGGGACCGGGGCCGTCCGGGCCAGTGCCGCACCCGTCACCCTCACCATCGGCCTCCAGGCCCCCACCAGTACCAACCCCGGCTACGGGATCCGGCAGGTCGTCTCGTTGATCAGTCTCGAGGGGCTGACCGAAGTCAATCTGGACGGACGGCCGCGCCCGCGATTGGCATCGAGCTGGACAGAGTCCCCTGACGGACTAACCTGGACGTTCACCCTGCGCTCGCACATCAAGTTCCATGACGGGCACCCGCTGGACGCGGAGGCGGTCAAAGCCTCCATCGAGCGCAGCATGAGCGGCCCGTCACCCGTCCCGGAAGTCAAGAGCATCGAGGCGCCGTCACCCGACCGCCTGATCGTACACTTGAAGTACCGGTCGCAGTTCCTGCTGGAAGACCTGATCATGCCGATTACCCGGGAGGGGAAGCCCGTCCCGGTCGGCACTGGTCCGTTCTCGCTCGTGTCGCTGTCCCCCCGGGAAGCCGTGATGAAGGCGAACGAGAACTACTACCTCGGCCGCCCGAAGATCGACCGCATCGTGATCCGCCTCTACCCGGCGCTGCGCGCAGCATGGGCGGATATGATGCGGGGCAAGGTCGACTTCCTGTTCGACGTGGGACAGGACGCCCTCGATTTCGTCCAGCGATCGACTTCCGTGAAGGTCTTCCAGGTCCAGAGGCCGTATGCGTACGCGGTGTATCTGAGCGATCGGAGACCCGAACTCCGTTCGCCCCTGCTCCGGCAGGCCTTCAACGCCGCGATCGATCGCTCGAAGCTGATTGCCGAGGGGCTCCAGGGGCACGGTCGCCCGGCAAGCGGCGCCGTCTGGCCCGAGAACTGGGCGGTCGATCCGAAGGCACCGGGTTTCGAGTACGACCCGAAGCTCGCCATGCAGCTACTTGGCAAAGCGGGGATCCCGGCCCCGCGCGCGACGAGTTCGTCGTCGCCGCCCGCCCGGATCACCATCGATTGTCTCGTGCCGGAGGGCGTGGCTACCATCGAGCGCGTGGGGCTGCTCGTCCAGCAGCAGCTCCGGCAGTTCGGTGTGGAGTTTCACCTCGAGCCGCTGCCGTTCAACGAGTTCATCAGCCGCGTGGTCGCCGGCAAGTTCGACGCCGTTCTCATTGACGGACTCATGGGCCCGAGCATGGGAATCGCCTACTGGGCCTGGCACTCCCGCGTACCCGGATCGTCGATCGGCTTCAATTTCGAGGACTATCATGACGCCCTCGTCGACCGAAGCCTCGATGCCATCAGGGATGCGCGGAGCGACGATGCGTACCGCGCGGGAGTCGCAGCGTTTCAGCGAGCGATCCTCAAGGATCCGCCCGCGATCTTCCTGGCCTGGAGCGAGACGTTCCGGGCCGTGAGCCGGCGCTTCGACGTACCGGTCAATCAGGGTCAGGACATCCTGCAGTCACTGGCGCGCTGGACGCCCGTCGCCCCGTCAACCGTCCAGACCTCGGAGCCGTGAACAAGATCAGCACCCGCTTCGTGCTCCTGCTCGCGGCCGCCGCCGTGCTGCCGCTGCTCGCGTACGGGGGGGTGTCGGTCTATTCGCTGCGTTCGGGGACGCAGCAGTCGGTCATCGACGGCAACCTGAACGTCGCCCGCCGGGCTTCGGCCGAGATCGAGCACTACATCGACAACAACGCCGCCATCCTCCGCGCGCTCGCCTCCGACCTGCAGAACACCGACCTCCAGGAGTGGCAACAGGACCGGATCCTGAAGAACTACGTCCTGCAGTTCCCGGAGTTCCGCGAGATCACGCTGTTCGATGCCGACGGCAAGCTCGTCGCCACGAGCCGAGTCGGCGCGCCCTCGCTTGCGTTCGCGAAGCCCGACGGCCGCCGGATCGACGGCGTCTGGATGTCCCCCATCACGGTGGACGACGATCTGCTACCGACAACCGTATTTACGGCGCGCCTTCAGAATCTGAACCAGCCGGCCGGTTGGCTGATGGGCGAGTTCAGCCTCGAAGAGATGTGGCGCATGGTCGATCAGATCCGGATCGGCCAGCGCGGCTTCGCGCTCGTCGTGGCCTCGGGCGGCCGGCTCATCGCCCACGGCGATCCGGACGAGAAGCCGCTCGTCGCCCAGGGCAAGAACCTTTCGGGCAACCCCCTCGTGCGGGCGGTCACGGACGAGCACGGCGAGGCGCCGGTCTGGGCCGAGTACGAGTCGGTGGGCGGCCGCCACGTCCTGGGCGTCGCCTCGCGCATCGACCCGCTGGGCTGGACGGTCATCGTCGAGCAGCCGACGAGCGAGGCGTACGCCGTGTCGGCGCAGCTGCAGCGCCAGCTGGTCATCGCCATCGGCGCGGCGCTGCTGCTCACGATCATCGTCGGCTTCCTGTGGGGCCGGTCGTTCATCACGCCGATTCACGCCCTGATGCGCGGGACCCGCGCCCTGGCGTCCGGCAACCTGAACCAGCGGGTGCAGATCGACTCGATGCAGGAGTTCAACCAGCTCGGCGAGGCGTTCAACACGATGGCCGACCGGCTGGTGGAGCTGCAGGAGGACGTGA
This sequence comes from Acidobacteriota bacterium, assembly GCA_028876655.1. GTDB lineage: Bacteria > Acidobacteriota > Vicinamibacteria > Vicinamibacterales > CAVVIG01 > JAGWRA01. The sequence goes on from JAGWRA010000232.1 coordinate 2,963, forward strand.
AGAAGAAGGAACGGCAGGCGATGTTCGGCCGGATTGCCGCCGGCCTCGTGCACGACCTCTCGCACCCGATTCAGAACATCGGGAACAGCTGCCGATTGATCGTCAAGATGTTCGACGACGCCGAGTACCGCGAGACGTTCAAGCGGACAGTGGATCGCGAATTCCTGTCGATCAAGCGCGTGCTCGAAGACCTGCGGAACCTCGCCCGCCCGATTCCGCTGGAGCGCTTCCCGGTGGACATCAACCGGTCGATTGTCGAGATGCTGGAGGCCATGCGGCCGAACGGCGAGCGCGCGGGTGTCTCGCTGGAGGGGCATCTCACCGAGCAGCCGGTCTTCATCGAGGGCGACGTCTTCGCGCTCGGCCGCGTCTATCGGAACCTCGTGACGAACGGCATCCAGGCGACCGCGCCCGGCGGCAGCGTGGTGCTGAGCACGGCGCTCGTGGACGGCTTCGTGGAGATCCGCGTGGCCGACACCGGCTGCGGCATTCCGCCCGAGCGGCTGGGCGCGGTGTTCGAGGATTTCGTCACGACCAAGCGGCGGGGTCTCGGCCTCGGCCTCGCCATCTCGAAGAAGATCGTCGAGCAGCTGGACGGCACGATCAGCGTGACGAGCGAGGTCGGACGAGGCACCACGTTTCTGCTCCGCTTCCCGGCAACGTCCGCGCGGCCCGCGGAGGCCGCGGTTGCGGCGAGCTGAGCGTCGATCGGGAACACGACTGAAGAAGGACGGGCATCATGTTCCGGAAGCTGGTGAAGACGGACGGCGTCGAGGTGGACGGCCACGTCTATGCGGTGCGGTACTACTCCACCCGCACGGTGCACGGCGAGTACCGGTACAGCGCCGAGGTGATCCTGGCGCCCGAGGACCGGATCATCATCGATGACAACTCGCTGAACACGCTGGAAGCCCGGCTGACGCATCTCGTGCCGGCCACGGTGTACTGCCGGCTGCTGGCGGGCCGCGCCACGGCCGCGTAGGCGGCGGCCGGCGCGTCTGCACGGATCGGAGGGGAGGCCCCCGGCGAACGCCACCGGGAGTCGACCGAGAGCAACGCGGGGCGTGTCCTCTCGGACCGCCACCACGCTGCTCTCCACAACCCGGGGGCGCTGGGCGCCAGGTGCTGTCGGGGGAAGCCGACTTACTTCTTCGGCAGAACGGCGTCCTTCAGCTGCTTCGCAATCCGCGCCTTCACGACGGTCTTGGCCGGGATCTTGATGGCCTCGCCGGTCGCGGGGTTGCGGCCCATGCGCGCCTTGCGCTTCTGCACCACGAGCTTCACCATGCCGGGCAGCACGAACTCGCCCGAGCGCTTCAGCTCCTTTTCCGAGAGCGCCGTCAGTTCGTCGAAGAACTCGCGCGCCTGCGTCCGCTTCATCTCGAAGCGTTCGGCGAAGTGCGAGAAGAGTTCCGATTTGCCCATCCTGCGGGCTTCAGCCATCTGCGTCCCCCTTCACATGGGCGCGCTTGACCATCGCACCGGATCGCCGTGCGCGCCGACGGTGATCGCGGATTCTCCCGGGTTTCGGCGGTATCCTAGCGCGCCGCTCTCACGAGTGTCAATCGGTCCAGGCCGGGTTTTCAAGGGTTTTCCGGGCGCCGGTGGTAGACTGTCGCCATGGCCACCGGCACGCTCGAGACGTTCCCCAACCCAAGACCCGAACGCGAATACGAAATTGAGATCCGCTGCCCGGAATTCACCTCGGTGTGCCCGAAGACCGGCCTGCCCGACTTCGGCGAGATCCGGATCACCTACGCGCCGGGCGATCAGTGCATCGAACTGAAGGCGTTGAAGTACTACCTCATCGAGTTCCGCAACCGCGGCATCTACTACGAGCACGTGACCAACCAGATCCTGGACGACCTGGTCGGCGCCTGCCAGCCGAGGCGGATGACGGTCGTCGGCGACTTCTCCGTGCGGGGCGGCATCAAGACGATCGTCACGGCCACCTACACGAGGGCCTGACCGGACGCCCGCCCGGTGCGAGGCGCGATGCCCGAGCCGGAAGATTCCATCGAACTGCCGATCGAGGACACGCTCGATCTCCACGCCTTCGCGCCCCGCGACGTCAAAGCGGTCGTCCTGGACTATCTCGACGCGGCGCACGCGCGCGGCTTCCGTGACGTCCGGATTGTCCACGGCAAAGGGATCGGCGTGCAGCGGGCCATCGTGCAGGCCGCGCTGGATCGCCATCCGCTCGTCGTGGAGTTCTGGGACGAGTGGCATCTGGGCGCCACCGTCGCCCGCCTGAAGCCCGGTATGTGAATCGTTCCCACCGGCGGCAATTCCTACGCGATCGCGCGGCGCCTAAGTGCTGACGGCACAGTCAGATCTGTAAAGCACCGGAAGGAATTTGCCGCCAGGTTCCAGCTCGGCCGCCACCCGATCGCCGCCACCGCGCTGAAAACCGGCGCGAAACGGCCGGCGCGGGGCGCGCACCGAACCGGCACGTCCCTTGCGATGCGTCAGCATCGCGCGCGCCGCGGCGCGCCCGGAGCAGTCGATTCCCCGCGGCGAAGTCCGGTGGGGCCCGGTGGCCCCGACGAGCGCGGTCATGACGAACGAGCACGCCAGTCCCCATCCCTCCACCTCCGAACCCGGCCGCCGCACGGCGGATGAGCCGATCACGCGCGCGCACGACGGCGAGCCGGCGTCGCGCCAGGACGAGTGGGGAATCTACGATCCAGACCGGGCCGGCCTGCGGGCCATCCTCGCCCGCATCGGCGCGGCGGCCGGTGCGGACGACGACGAAGCGGCACGCCGGCGGGAGGCCATGCTGATGCGTCTCTCCCTCGACGACGACGAATGACGCACGCCGCGCGGCGTCAGACGGTCGGCGGCACCGCCGCACGTATAATGCGGAGACCATGCCGACGCGTCCGCCTCACGCCGCGCGCGCTGCCGTCCCCACGCCCTCCGGCCTGACGGCCGCTCTGGCCCTCGCCGCAATCCTCTGGCTGGCTCTGCCGGCCGTCGGGCGCGCCCAGGAACCGCCGAAGAAGATCGGACCGTTCGTCGCCGATGTCCGTGGCTCGTTCGTAAAGTTCGGCCAGAGCGACGGCCTCGCGGCCGAGCACGGCCTGAACGGGACCGACCTCCCGTCGCACGGACTCGGCCTCGACCTGGGCGGCCACTTCTACTTCTTCAAGTGGCACGCGATCACGTTCGGTGCAGGCGCCGAAGTGCTGCTCTCGCGCGGGCATCAGGGGGCCACGACCACGGGCCCGGCGGTGACGACGACGTTCGATTCGTACGCGCCGCAGATCTCCTTCAACTTCGGCTCCGGCGACGGCTGGAGCTACCTGAGCGGCGGCATCGGCAAGGGCTCGCTGACCATCCAGTCGGCCACGGCCCCACCCGAACAGGCCGAGAGTGTGAAGGTCATCAACTACGGCGGAGGCGCGCGGTGGTTCATGAAGAAGCGCCTCGCGTTCACCTTTGACGTCCGCTTCTACGATCTCCAGCAGCAACCTGCCGCGAACGGCCGGCCGGGCAATCCGCACGTCAGCTTCCTCGTGATGAGCGCGGGGATTTCGATCAAATAGTCCGCATGGGGCCCCACCCCCATGCGCAGCCGTCGCTCACGCTCCGGATCTTGCGATCGGCGGCATTGCCACTTGGAGTGACGTCTCGCATGGGGCCCCACCGCAGGCGCAGCCGTCGCTCACGCTCGGGCTCCTGCGATCGGCGGCCTTGTTCACCCTCCCGGCACCGCTCTTGCCCGCATCCATGCGGCGCGCCGGCCGAACTATCTGAATCATTCAGGCCTTCCAGCGGCTGCGCCGATCGCCGCGCAGAAACTGCGCCGGCGTGCGGGTGAGGGCGATGCAGGAAATGCCAGGGCCGTTCGTGGCGGGCGGACGCGTGAGGGCCCGTGGCGATGAATGGCGGATTGTCGACCTCGCGCCGGGCGACGGGTGCTGCGCGCTCACGCTGGTCGGCGCCGGCGCCCGCAACTGGCGCCGGCGGCGAGTCCTGCTCTGGCCGTTCGATCGCGTCGTGCCGGCCGCGTCGCCGCAACGCCCGCGTACGGTCCGTTTCGGCCGGTGGCTCGACGGCCTGCGGGCGCTGGTCGTCGCCACCCCCGGGGCCGGCCACCTGCGGGCCGCCGCGTCGGCTGACATCTCGCTGCTGCCCTACCAGCTCGAGCCGGCGCTCGCCGTGGTCCGAGGACAGGCCTGCCGCCTCCTGCTCGCGGACGCGGTCGGACTGGGCAAGACGATTCAGGCCGGCCTCATTCTGGCGGAGCTCCGCGCGCGGGGCGAGCTGCAGCATGCCCTCGTGCTCACGCCCGTGGGCCTGCGCGACCAGTGGGTCGACGAGCTGGCGCGGCGGTTCGCCATTCCGGCGACGGTCGTCGATCGCCATTTCGTCCGCGACACGCGCGCCACCTTTGCAACGCCCGTCAGTCCGTGGGCGCTCGGCGTGGTGTCGGTGGCGTCGTGCGACTACGCCAAACGGCCGGAGGTGCTGGCCGGCCTGGCCGCCCACTGGTGGGACCTGCTCATCGTCGACGAAGCCCACGCGGCGGCTGCGGCCGCCGAGCGGGGCCGGCTGATCGCGCGTGTCGCCGCGCGATCGCGCCACGTCGTGCTGCTCAGCGCGACGCCGCACGCGGGCGATCCCGCGGCCTTCTCCCGGCTCTGCGGCACCGGCGGGCTGGACGACGGCCCCATCGTGATCTTCCGCCGGTCGCGCCGCGAGGCCGGGCTCGGCGCCGACCGCCGGGTCGCCCGCCTGGCGGTCGCGCCGACGACAGCCGAGCGGTGGATGCACACCGTCCTGGCACGGTACACCCGCGCGGTCTGGACGGCGGCGTGGCGCACGCCGCGGGCCGAGGCGTGGCTGGCACTGGTCGTCCTGAACAAGCGCGCGCTGTCGAGCGCGGCCTCGCTGCACGCCTCGGTCGAGCGCCGCCTCCAGCTGCTCACCGATGCGGCCGGCGACTGGCGCCAGCCCGGCTTCCAGTTCGACGAGGACGGCGAAGTCGACGCCGGCGACGAGGCCCCGCTGGCGCTCGGCGTTCCCGCGCTGGCCGACGGCGCGCGCGAGCGGGAGTACCTCCAGGCGCTGGCCGCGGCAGCCGCCCGTGCCGCTCGCCACGAGAGCAAGCTGGACGCGCTGCTCCGGTTGCTGCGGCGCGTCCACGAGCCGGTCCTTGTCTTCACGGAGTTTCGCGACACCCTCGCGAGGGTCGCGTCCGCGCTGCCTCCCGATCGCGTCGCCGTCCTGCACGGCGCGCTCGCCCGTCACGAGCGACGGGCGGCCGAACGGGCGTTCACCTCGGGCGACCGGCAGATTCTGCTGGCGACCGACGCGGCCGGTGAAGGCCTGAACCTCCAGGCCCGGTGCCGGTTCGTCGTCAATCTCGAGCTGCCCTGGAACCCGCACCGGCTGGAACAGCGGATCGGCCGGGTCGATCGCCTCGGGCAGTCACGCCGTGTGCACGCCGTGCACCTGGTGGCCCGCGGCACCGGCGAAGCGCGCGTGCTCGCACGGCTCGCGTGGAAACTCGAACGGGCGCGGGTGGCTCTTGACGCGGACGAGCAGACTTCCGCGACGCCGTCCGAGCGCGACCTGCTGGGCACGATGGTCGGCGCCCGCGCACCGGGCGACCACCTCGACGGGCTGCCAGACGCGCATCGGGGGTCGGAGGAAACGCCGCCGACGATGCGGCTGTCGCTGCAGCGGGACGCGGCTGACGAAGCCCGCCATCAGGAAGCGCTGCGGCGGATCGCGGCCGGTCGCGTGCCTGCGGCCGCGCTCGGCACGGCCACGCTCGCGCGTCATCTCGCCGCCCTCGACCGGCAGGCGCCATGGCTCGGCACAGCGAAGCGCGGTCCGCTGAACGGGCTGACTGGAGGCCCCGGCCTGATCGTGCTCTTCCGCGGCCGCGTGGTCACGTCCGGCGGCCGCGCGGCCGACACGGGGCTGCTGCCCGTGTTCTATCGCGTGCCGGCCCTGGCGTGCGTGCGGTCGCGGCGCGAGGCACGCGCCATCGCCGAGGCGCTCCTGCGTGGCCAGCCGCCGGAACTCGCGCCGCTGCTGGAGACGGTGCAAGCCGCCCATCTCCGGTCGGCGGGCGACGCGTGGAGGCCACGGCTGGCGCTCGCTGCCCGGCGCGAGCGGCTGATGGCCGCACACGCGGAGGCGATGGCCGAGCTGGCCGGCCGGCTGGTGCAGCAGGGGCTTTTCGATCGCCGCGCGGTCCGCGCGGCAATGCAGCAGGCGCAGCAGCAGCTCAGCGACCGCGAGTCGGCAGCCAGCCGCCTTGCTGCGCTCGACGCGGCGGCAGCACTGGTCGCGGCAGGTCCGCCCGAACCGGTACTGGTGCTCATCGTCTCCGGCACCAGCGGCGCGACGGGCGCAGGATGCGGAACGAACGGATGATTCCCGGCATCCGCGGACAGCTCGTCTCGTCGTACTTCGCCGAGCACCATCTGGCCGACCGCTTCGGCGGTCGTCTCGGCGAAGCCACGCGGCCCGTGGCGCGGCGGCGGTTCGCCGCCTGGTGGGCCGCGTGCGAGCGGACGCTCGGACCGGCCTCGAGCCTGCGCGCGCTCTTCGATGTCGGGGCGCGGCCGCTGCTCGCCCTCCTCGGCCTCCCACCGGGACGGCTCGTGTGGCTGCCGGCGGGCGATGGGCTGCTGGCACCGCTGCCGGGTGCCGGGTCGGCGGCCGCACTGGTCGGCGCCTGGGACGCCGATCTCGGTCCGGCGTGGCGCGACGCCCGCCAGCACCTGGCGATGGACGTCGCCTGGGTACTCGCCTTCAACGGCCGGGCGCTCCGCCTCATCGAGGCGCCTCGGCCGTACGCGGCGCGCTTCCTCGAGTTCGATCTCGAGGCGGCGGCAGGCGACGAGCGGACGTTCTCCCTGCTCTGGGCCGTACTGCGGCGCGACGCCTTCGAGTCCTCCGCGGCGGCAGCCGGCGGCTGTCTGCTCGACGCGGTCCTCGAGACGGCCGCGCGGTACGCGACGGGGGTATGCCGGTCGCTCCGCGACGGCGTGCTCACGGCGCTCGCCGAAATCCTGTCCGGCCTGGTCGCCACCGGCCACCCCGGACGCCGCCGGCGCCGGCCGGCGGCGGACGACGACCTCGACGCGCCGTTCGAACAGGCGCTCACGATCGTCTATCGCATCCTCTTCCTGCTGTTCGCGGAGGCACGCGGCCTCGTGCCGACCTGGCATCCGACCTACCGCGACAGCTACACGATCGAGGCGCTGCGCGACATGGCCGAGGGTTCCGGCGACGCGTCCGGCCTCTGGGAGTCGCTGCAGGCGATCGCGCGGCTGGCCGCGTCGGGCTGCCGCGCCGGCGATCTCGTCGTCACCCCCTTCAACGGGCGGCTGTTCTCGGCACAGCGGACGCCGCTCGCCGAGTCGACCCTCGACGACGAGCGGGCGCGGCGGGCGCTGGCGGCGCTGTCGAGCCGCACCGGCCGCGGTCAGAGACGGGAGCGGATTGCGTATCGCGACCTCGGCGTCGAGCAGCTCGGCGCGGTCTACGAGAGCGTCCTCGACTATCGTCCGCGGCGCGTCCAGGCGCCGGCGACCACGGTTCCGGCCGCGCCCGCTGCCGATCTCGTGCGGCTCGAGCGCCAGGGGGTCCGACGCAAGGCCACCGGCAGCTTCTATACGCCGCGCTCCATCACCGACTACCTGGTCCGCCGGACGCTGGCTCCGCTCGTGCGCGGGGCCGGCCCGGAGGCCATCCTGTCGCTGCGCATCGTCGATCCGGCGATGGGCAGCGGGGCCTTTCTCGTCGCCGCCTGCCGCTACCTGTCGGCGCAGTACGAAGCGGCGCTGACCCGCCGCGGCGATTGCCGGCCCGAGGACATCGGCCCCGCCGATCGCAGCGCCTTCCGCCGGACGATCGCGCTCCGCTGTCTCTATGGCGTCGACGCGAATCCGACGGCGGTGCAACTCGCGCGACTGTCCATCTGGCTCGCCACGCTGGCGGCCGACAAGCCGCTCACCTTCCTCGATCACCATTTCGTGACCGGCGACAGCCTCGTCGGCGCCTCGCTCGAGGACATCCGGCGTCAACCACCGGGACAACGGCGGCGGCCGGCCGTGCTGCCGCTGTTCGACGAGGACGCCGCGGGCGAGGCCCTGCGGGAGGCCTTGCCCGTGCGCGCGGGGCTGGCCGCGACGCCCGACGACACCGCCGACGACGTCCGGCGCAAGGAGCGGGCGCTCGAGCGGCTGGCGGATCCCGAGGGCCTCCTCTCGCGATGGAAGGCGGCGGCCGACGCCTGGTGCGCCGCCTGGTTCCTCGACGACCGGCAGCGCCTGCCGCCCGGCCTCTTCGGCGAGTTGACGGACGCGATCGTCCGTGGCCGCTCGACGCTGCCCGCCGCGCTCGTCACGACGTGGCGCACGCGGCTCGCGGCGGTGGCGGCCGCGAACCGCTTCTTTCACTGGACGCTCGAATTCCCGGAGGTCTTCTTCGACGAGGCGGGGCGGCCGCTCGCCGCCGGCGGCTTCGATGCGGTGATCGGCAACCCGCCCTGGGACATGCTGCGCGCCGACACGGGCGAACAGGCGGACCGCGAGCGGGCTGATGTCGGCCGCCGGATCGCGTTCGTCCGCGATTCCGGCCTCTACCGTGCGCGGTCGCACGGCCACCCGAATCTCTACCAGCTGTTCGTCGAACGGGCGCTGCGGATCGCGCGGCCCGGCGGACGGCTCGGGCTGGTCGTACCGTCCGGACTGTTCACCGACCACGGCAGTGCGGGCCTGCGGCGGCTGCTGCTCGAACGCTGCGACACCGACGCGGTCGTCGGCATCGACAACCGGGCGGGCATCTTTCCGATCCACCGGAGCACGACGTTCCTGCTGCTGTCGACCACCGTCGGACGACCCACCGCCCGCATGGCCTGCCTCTTCCACGCGTCGCAGCCGGCGGCCCTCGACGCGCTGGACGACGACGCCTCCCGCGGGACGCGGGGGTACCCCGTGTCGCTCACGCCGGCCCTCATCCGCCGGCTCGGCGGCGACACGCTGACGATTCCGCTGCTCGCGACGGCCGACGACCTGGCGTTGACCGAGCGGCTGACGAGCTGCGCCCGTCCGCTGGCGGACCCGCTGGGCTGGGGCGCACGCTTCGGACGCGAGCTGAACGCCACCGACGATCGCGCGCACCTGCACGCCGGCGGCGGCGGCCTGCCGATCGTGGAAGGGCGGCAGATCGAGCCGTTCCGGGTCGACCTCACCGCGTCGCGCCTGCGCATCGGGCGTCGCGCCGCGGCCCGCCTCGTCGATCCTGCCGCCACGTACGAGCGGGCACGGCTCGCCTACCGCGACGTGGCCGGCGCCACCAACCGGCTGTCGCTCATCGCGGCGGTGCTTCCCTCCGGCTGCCTCACGGTCCACACCGTCTTCTGCCTGAAGACACCGCTGCCCGACGAGGACCAGCTGTTCCTCTGCGGACTGCTGAACAGCCTCGTGCTGAACTACCTCGTGCGCCAGCGGATGACGACGCACGCGACGACGGCCATGGTGCACCGGCTGCCGGCGCCACGTCCGCCGCGGGCGTCGGACGACTTCCGGCGCGTGGTCGAGGCGGCGGGGGCGCTCGAGGCCGGCGCGGCCGCGCGGGAGGATCGGGCCAGGCTGCAGGCGGCGGTGGCACGGCTGTACGGTCTGACCCGGGCCGAGCTGCAGCACGTGCTGACGACCTTCCCGCTGCTCGACGACGGGGACAAGGCGGCGGTGCTCGCGGCCTGCAGCTGATCGACCTCATCCAATCCGCATGGGGCCCCACCCCCATGCGCTGCCGTCGCTCACGCTCCGGATCTTGATAGCATCGACTCGCATTCAATTCGCCGGCGCCGGGACGTTGCGATATAGTCGGACATCGCGCCATGCCCAACTACGGCTTCGCCATCGATCTGCGGAAGTGCATCGGCTGCCACGCCTGCACGATTGCCTGCAAGTCCGAGCATCAGATTCCCATCGGCGTGAACCGGTGCTGGGTGAAGACCGTCGAGAAGGGGACCTTTCCCGACACGCGCCGGTTCTTCTTCCCGGTGCTGTGCAACCAGTGCGACGAGGCGCCGTGCGCGCGCATCTGCCCGACGGGTGCGCTCTTCAAGCGGCGCGACGGCATCGTCGATCTCCACGGCGACTCGTGCATCGGCTGCCGCGCCTGCATGGTGGCGTGTCCGTACGATCAGCTGTTCATCGATCCGAACACGCACACCGCCGAGAAGTGCAACTTCTGCGCGAACCGGATCGAGAACCGGCTCGAGCCGGCGTGCGTGAGCGTCTGCCCGACGCAGTGCCGCATCTTCGGCGATCTCGACGATCCGACGAGCGAGGTCGCGATCATCGCGCGGTCGCAGGCGGTCACCGTCCGGAAGCCCGAGAAGGGGACGCGGCCGCGGGTGATCTACCTGGCTGCCGAGGACAGCGCGATCCGCCCCGAAACGGCCGCGCGGCCGCTGTGGTTCAAGGAAGGCCAGGTGCGGCTGCGCCCGCTGGCTTCCCCGGCCGAGGATCCCGCGCGGCCCGGTGCGCCGCGCGTCGACTACGACATGCCCCATCACAAGCCGTGGGGCGTCGACATGGCGATCTACCTGCTGACCAAGGGGATTTCGGCGGGCGCGATGCTGCTGAGTGCGCTGCTGTGGTGGCTCGGCGTCCGCGACGTCCTGACGACCCTCGTGGGGCCGGCCATCGCGCTGGCGGCCGTGGTCGCGACGGCGGTCATCCTGGTGATCGACCTGGAGCGGCCCGAACGGTTCCTCTACATCCTGCTCCGGCCGAACTGGCGGTCGTGGATGGTCTGGGGGGCGTACTTCCTGACGGCGCACGGCGGCCTCTGCACGCTGTGGCTGCTGGCCGCCTGGTTCGGCTGGCCGCTCGCGCTGACCGCGCTGGTGGTCCCGGTCGTCGTGATGTCCGTGCTGGCCACCTGCTACACGGGCTTCCTCTTCGCGCAGGGTCTGGCGCGCGATCTCTGGCAGGGACCGCATGCGGCCTTCGACCTGCTGGCGCAGGCGCTCGCCGAGGGCTCTGCCGTGCTGCTGCTGGCGATGCTGGGGCTGCAGGTGGCCGGTGCGCCGGACACGGCCGCGGCCGCGCCGTTGAGCTGGGTGCTGCTCGGGGCGCTCGGCGTGCACCTGCTGTTCATCGTCTTCGAGAACCTGCTGGCGCCGAGCGCGTCGCGGCATCACGAACTGGCGGTCGACGCGATCCGCCGCGGCCCGTTCGCCCGGCTCTTCTGGGGCGGCGCCATCGTCACCGGCGGCCTGCTGCCGATCGTGCTGCTGGCCCTCACGCTCGGACCGGGCGGCGGCCCGATGCTGCCCGCGCTCGCGGCAGCCGCCCTGCTGGCGCTCGCCGGCAGCTTCGCCTGGGAGTACATCTGGGTGGAAGCCGGCCAGAGCGTGCCGCTGTCGTGAATGCCCGTCGGGATTGGGGATTGGGGATTCGGGATTGGCGCACGTCGCACGGACAGATCGCACAGCGCCTGCGGCCGCGCCGAGCGGCCCGCCCGCGAGGCGCCGGCGCATGGGGGTGGGGCCCCATGCGCACTGAATGATGCCGACGCCCACACCTTCTGAAGCCATCGACCTCTTATGAGCGACTCCTCCTCTTCTCGCTTCCGTTCGCATCCCGATCCCTCGCAGTGGGACGACTACGTCGACTACGAGTCGACGAGCTGGCCGCGCAAGGACCGACGGCACTACTGGATCATCCCGAGCATCTGCTTCAACTGCGAGTCGGCGTGCGGCATCCTCGCCTACGTGGACAAGGAGACGCTGCGCGTCCGGAAGGTCGAGGGGAACCCGGTGCACCCGGGCAGCCGCGGGCGGACCTGCGCCAAGGGCGTGGTGACACCACAGCAGATCGAGGACCCGGAGCGGATCCTCCATCCCCTGAAGCGCGACGGCGCGCGCGGCAGCGGCCGTTGGAAGCGGGTCTCGTGGGAGGAAGCGGTCGAGGACATCGGCGGCCGGATCCGGCGGGCGATTCAGGAGGGACGCCAGCGCGAGCTGATGTACCACGTCGGCCGGCCCGGCGAAGACGGTTACACCAACCGGGTGCTGCAGGCCTGGGGGCTCGACGCCCACAACAGCCACACCAACGTCTGTTCCTCGTCGGCACGGCTGGGGCACTACCTGTGGACCGGCGACGATCGGCCGTCGCCCGACTACGCGAACGCCCGGACGATCCTGCTGCTGTCGTCGCACCTCGAGACCGGCCACTACTTCAACCCGCACGCACAGCGGATCGTCGAAGGCCAGGCCGCTGGCGCGACGCTCATCGTCATCGATCCCCGGCTGTCGAATTCCTCGGCGAAATCGGACTTGTGGCTGCCGGCGTACCCGGGGACGGAAGGGGCGCTGCTGCTGGCGATGGCCCGCCTGCTGCTCGACGAGGAGCTCTACGACCGCGAGTTCGTCCGGCGCTGGGTCGACTGGCGCGGCTACCTGCAGGCCGAGCGCCCGGACCTGCCGCTGACGTTCGACCACTTCATCCAGAGCCTGAGGGAGCTGTACGCGGAGTACACGCCCGAGTACGCCGCGCAGGAGACCGGCGTGCCGGCCGATCGGATCGTCGCGGCGGCGCGGGCGGTCGGCCGGGCGCGCGGGCAGTTCTCGACCCACAGCTGGCGGTCGGCGGCGGCCGGCAACCTGTGGGGCTGGCAGATCACGCGCTGCCTGTACCTGCTCGTCGTCCTCACCGGATCGGTGGCCACGAAGGGCGGCGTGAACCTGCACCACGCCAACAAGTTCGTCCCGAAGCATCCGCTGCCGCCGTCGCCGCAGCCGTACTGGAACGAGCTGCTGTTCCCGAAGGAGTATCCACTGGCCTTCTTCGAGATGAGCCAGCTGCTGCCCCACTTCCTGAAGGAGGATCGCGGGAAGCTCGACGTCTATTTCACGCGCGTCTACAACCCGCTGTGGACCAATCCCGACGGCCTGTCGTGGATGGAGGTGCTGCAGGACGAGTCGCGGATCGGCCTGCACGTCGCGCTGACGCCGACCTGGAGCGAGACGGCGTGGTTCGCCGACTACGTCCTGCCGATGGGGATCAGCACCGAGCGGCACGACACGATGAGCCAGGAGACGCACGCGGCGCAGTGGGTCGGCTTCCGCCAGCCCGTGATGAAGATCGCGCGCGAGAAGCGGGGCGAGACGGTCGCGTCGACCGCCGGCGTCAACCCCGGCGAGGTGTGGGAAGAGAACGAGTTCTGGGTGGCACTCAGCTGGAAGGTGGATCCCGACGGCGCGCTCGGCATCCGGCAGCACTTCGAGTCGCCGTCGCGGCCCGGCCAGCCGATCACGATGGACGAGTACTACGGCTGGATGTTCGAGCACTCGATCCCCGGCCTGCCCGAGACCGCCGCGCGCGAGGGGCTCACGCCGCTCGCCTACATGCGCAAGTACGGCGCCTTCCGCGTGAAGGATCAGGTGTACCAGGGCCACGAGCGGCCGCTGTCGGACGGCGAGCTCGCCGGCGCGACGATCGACCGCGACCAGGAGACGGTCGTGAAGGACGGGCGGCGGATCGGCGTGCTGGTCGACGGGACGCCCCGCACCGGCTTCAACACGCCGTCCCGCCGGCTCGAGTTCAGGTCAGCGACGCTCGCCGACTGGGGCTGGCCTGAGCACGCCGTGCCGCGCTACGTCCCCGGCCACGTGTACTGGCGCGACCTGAAGCGCGAGGAGGGCGAGTTCGACCTGCTGCCGAACTTCCGGTTGCCGACGCTCGTGCACACCCGGTCGACGGTGAAGTGGCTGTACGAGATCTCGCACAGCAACCCGCTCTGGATCGCGACCGGGGATGCGAGCCGGCTGGGGGTGGAGACCGGCGACCTCGTGAAGGTCCGGACGCGCATCGGCTACTTCGTCACGCGCGCCTGGGTCACCGAGGGGATCCGGCCCGGCGTCGTCGGCATGTCGCACCACCTGGGCCGCTGGCGCCTCCACGAGGAGCTCGGGAACTCGCGCGCGGCCTCGTCGCTGGTGACGATCGAACGCGAGGGGGCCTCGGGCTACCGCATGCGGCAGGCGCACGGCGTCGCGCCGTACGAGAGCCGGGATCCCGATACGCGGCGGATCTGGTGGACGGAGGTGGGCGTGCACCAGAACCTCACCTTCCCCGTGCAGCCGGATCCGGTCAGCGGGATGCACTGCTGGCACCAGCGGGTGCGGGTGGAGAAGGCGGGCGCGGACGATCGCTATGGCGACATCTTCGTCGACACCGCGAAGTCGCACGAGGCCTACAAGGAGTGGCTGCAGATGACCCGCCCGGCCCCTGGCCCGGGCGGCCTGCGGCGGCCGCTCTGGTTCGACCGGCCGTTGAGGCCCAGGGAAGAAGCCTACAAGATGGATTCCTGAGGGCTACAGACTGTGGGCTCCAGGCTACGGGACCCGAGAAGCCCATAGTGATCTGTTGAAGGATGCGCGGCGCGACTACAGGAGCGCCGAGCGCAGCCCCGAAGCCCGGAGCCCGTAGCCGATCTGCGTGAGTCCCCTACCCGAAGATCCCCACCAGCAGGCTGCCCAGCAGCGTGACGAGCACGATCATCGTCAGCAGGACGAACAGCCAGTCGTGCTCGCGCGCGTACTCGTAGACCGACACCACGACGCGCAGGACGGGCGTGGAGAGCAGCACGATCAGCCCGACGTGGATGACCGCGACCGACAGGCCGCGCGTGGCCGGGACCTGCCGCAGGATGAGACCGGCGGCCAGGCAGAAGGCGCTCACCGTCACGCCGGTTTTCAGCACCACGCCGATGAGCCGCTCCAGTTGGTCGTCGCGATCGTGACTCACCGGATTCATCGCAACCCCCGCCACAGCATGGTTGCCGAGACGACGAAGAGCACGATGGCCATCAGCAGCTTCAGCCACTTCGCCTTCGCGCGGGCGGCCAGGTGGATGCCGCCCCAGGATCCGATCTGCACGCCGACGACGGCCGCGGCTGCGAGGACGGGAATCAGCCGTCCTTGCCCGTAGTAGATGACGGCGCCGGCGGTGGCGGTCACGCCGATCATGAAGGCGCTGGTCGCCGCGGCCGCGCGCATCGGCACGCCACACCAGGCGTTCAGCACCGGCACCTTGACGACCCCCCCGCCGATGCCGAGCAGCGACGAGATGTTGCCGGCGATGAACGACGCGGCCAGCCCGAGCGGCAGCCGCTTCACCTGGTAGGTCACCCACCCGCCACTCTCGTCCTCGTGGAAGCGGCCGCCGAGCCGGCCCGGCGAGACGTCAGGATCGAGGATGACGTTGCGCCGCGTCATCCGCCGGATCATCGCGACCGCCGTCAGGGCGGTGACGATGCTGAAGAGGATCCGGAGCGTCGACTGCGACATCTCCTGCGCGGTGATGCCGCCCAGCAGCGCGCCGGCCGCGGTCGCCACCTCGAGCGTCATCCCGAGGCGCATGTTGATGAGGTGGCGTCCGGAGCGGGCGGCCGACACCGAGCTCGACGTGGCGATGACGGTCGTGAGGCTGATGGCGGCCGCTGCCTGGTACGGAAAGCCCAGCAGCAGGTTGAGGAACGGAACGAGGAAGACGCCGCCGCCGATGCCGAGCATGGCGCCGAGCAGGCCGGCCACCGCGCCGGCGAACAGCGTGAGGGCCTCGATGGTGAGGGTGACCGGCGGCATGAGGCCGGTATTAAATCACGGTTCCCGCACGGTCACAACGGACCGCGAGACCGGGCACGAGATGTTGCCGTCTGTCACAGCCCTCGTCGGTCCCGACGCGGCGCTACCGCAGCAGCAGCAGGCCGGCCAGCGTCAGCACGAGCACGAAGAATGTCACCACCGTGTAGAGCAGGTCGCGTTCCTCGACCAGGAACAGCACCATCGAGGTGGCGACGCGGAGGATGGGGGTGAAGACCAGCAGGTAGATGCCCAGTTCGATGACGGCCTGCCCCCGCAGGTCGCGCAGCCCCTGCCACAGGTGGTGCGGGTTCCCGTCGAAGGCGGCGCGCTGCATCTGATCGACGGAGACGGGACGGTGCAGGAAGCTGAGCGCCAGGCCGCACAGCATCACGACGACGCTCGTGACGACACCGACCCGCAGGATCCAGGCCGACGCGTCCTGAATCGTGAGCCCGCCCTCCGGTGCGAAGGCGGACGTCTCGCGCGCGGCGCGGTCGGACGGGCGGGAGCCGGTGGACATCTCGGTCATCTCTCCAGGAGCCGGGTCACGCTCAGAAGCGGACCCCGAAACCGCGCAGCAGCATCTCGACGCCGATCACGGCCAGCGCCACCGCAAAGACCTGCCGCACGTGGGCGTTGCTCATCCGCTCCATCAGCTTCGTGCCGAGGAAGGCGCCCACCAGCACGGCCACGGCCACCGGTACCACCAGGTAGGGCAGCACCAGGCCGCGCTTCAGATAGACGCCGGCCGCCGCCGCCGCCGTGACGCCGATCATGAAGTTGCTGGTCGCCGTCGACACCTTGCTCGGCACCTTCATGGCGATCTCGTGGGCCAGCACCTTCACGACGCCGGCCCCGATGCCGAGCAGGCCGGAAATCACGCCGGCGGCCCCCATCAGCCCCATGGCGGCCGGGATGCCCGTCACGTCGTAGGCGACCTCGCGCCCGAGCCGCTTGTCGTAGTAGGAGCCGTTCAGGCGCAGCCGCGCCGCCAGCCGGTCGTTGTGCACGCCTTCCGGCAGTTCCTCGCCGATCTTCATCACGATCGGCAGGAGCGACACCAGCAGGATGGCCCCGAACAGGATCGACAGCATCTGCCCGTTCACCCACCGCGTGAGCACCGCGGCGCCGAACAGCGCGCCGGCGGCCGTCGACAGTTCGAGGAACATCGCAATGCGGATGTTCGTGATCCGGTCCTTGACGTACACCGAGCCGGCGCCGCTCGACACGGCGATCACCGACACGATGCTGGCCGCCACGGCGTCCTGAATCGGGATGCCGAGGAACAGCGTCAGCACCGGGACGATCACGATGCCGCCACCGAGGCCGCTGATCGCACCGACGACGCCACCGGCGAGTGACGCGCCGGCTATCTTGGCCAGCCAGAGGAGTGAAGCGGTTTCGCTGAACATCGGCGATGTGAGCACGAGCCGCCGGGCGATGACGGGCCCGGCCGGCTGACATGTGAAGAATGGCGGTGGGGTTCCGGAGCAGCTCCTGCACGACCGGAAGCGGCCGCGCGTTCCCACCATTCTACTTCAACCGGGCCACCTCCGCCCGCACGGGCCACGGCCGGGCCGGCGCCGCTGATTTGGCTTGGCGAGAGCCGGCATCGCGGCCCTACAATGTGGGCAGACCGGGCGGTGTCCGGCAGGCCATCCGCCGGAAGGAGCGTCGATGCAGGTTCAGGAGCTCAGCGTCAACGAGTTGCGCGCGGCCCTCGAAGAGGGACGTCCGCTCACGGTGCTCGACGTCCGACCGACGGCGCAGCGCGCCGAGTGGGCCATCCCGGACAGCCGGCACGTCGACGCGTACGACGAGCTGTGGCGCGGCGAGTCGGCGGCGCTGTGCGAGGCCGCCGGGCGGCTGCCACGCGACCGGCCGGTCGTGGCGGTCTGCGCCATGGGCCGCACGAGCCTCATCGCCGCCGAGATCCTGCAGCAGCTCGGCTTCGACGCCTATTCCCTGGCGGGCGGCATGACCGCGTGGAGCGAGGCGTGGAACACGGCCACGGCCACGTTCCCGGGCGACCCGGCCGTCACGGTGGTCCAGGTGCGCCGGACCGGCAAGGGTTGCCTGTCCTATGTCGTCGGTTCGGGATCCGAGGCGGTCGTCATCGACCCGTCGGTCGACGCCGGCGTGTACCTCCACGTGGCGGGCGAGCACGGCTGGCGGATCGTCGCGGTGCTCGACACCCACGTGCACGCCGACCACGTCTCGCGCGCCCGGGCGCTCGCCCAGCAGGCGGGGGCCGCCCTGTACCTGCCGCCGCAGAACCGGGTGACCTTCGAGTTCCAGCCGCTCGAGGACGGCAGCCCGGTGCGCTTCGGTGGATCGACGCTGCGCGCGGTGCAGACGGCCGGCCACACCACCGAGAGCATGTCGTACGTCGTGAACGACCAGGCGGTCTTCACCGGCGACACGCTGTTCCTGCAGAGCGTCGGCCGCCCGGACCTGGTAGCCCCCGGCGACGAGCCGACCCGCCGCGCGCGCATGCTGTTCCGGTCGCTCAAGGATCGGCTGGCCGCGCTGCCCGGATCGATGCAGGTCTTCCCGTGTCACACGAGCGAGCCGGTGCCGTTCGACGGCGTGGTGCACGCCGCGCGGCTCGACCGCGTGCTGGCCGGGATTCCGCTGCTGGCGCTCGACGAGGAGCCGTTCGTGCAGGCCGTGCTCGAGCGGATTCCGCCCACGCCGCCCAATCACGTGCAGATCGTGCGCATCAACGAGGGGAAGTCTCCGATGCCCGCCGACATGCGGCCGCTCGAGGCTGGCGCGAACCGCTGCGCGGTCTCGCGTTGAGATGCCGGCCGCCGGGCCGGGCCCGGCGCCAGGGAGGATCGTCCGGGGAATGACTGCACGTCTCACTGCGTGGATCGTCGTGCTGATCGTCGCGCTGACCGTGATCGCCGGCCTGATCGCCGGCGCCGAGCGGCAGGACACAGGCCGGCCGCCCGGCGTCGTCACCGGCAAGGCGCACGACGGCAGCGGGCCCGCCTGGACCCGGGAGGCCGGCCCGGAGGGCGGCGCCGGCGATCGGACGACGCCGAAGACGCCCGGCGTCGCGCCCGGCGGCCCGCAGCCCGTCTCGGCGCCGGCGCCCCGCTACAGCCCGCGGACGCGCTTGCTGAAGGCCTCGTAGGCGCCCGGGCTGTTCACCTGCATCCACTCGATGTAGGCGCCCGCCACGGTTTCCAGGTTCTTCAGGTACGCCGGGTCGCTGTTCTTCGCCCGCACCGTCGGCAGCAGGTCGCGGATCCGCTCCCATACGAACAGCAGCTCCCGCCCGCTCTGGAAGAACAGCTGCTGGTTCAGGACACCGGCCGTCAGGAACGACGCGACCATCTCCCAGTAGGACGTCACCATCCGGAAGTTCGCGTTCTGATCGGTGCCCGGCGCGCAGAGCGTGTTGTATTCGTCGAAGCTCTTCGCCTTGAAGCTCGACGCGAACCAGGCGCGCGCCTGGCGCATCCGCTCCTCGCGGCGGGTTTCATACAGGTGCAGCACGAGGTTTACATCGTCGTACGTGGCATGCGTGGTTCCCATGGGGGTCGGTCTCCAGTCTTCGGGCTACGGGCTTCGGGATACGGGCTACGGGCGACAGTCTCTGGCTACGGGCTACAGGCCACGGGCTACGGTTGGCTGTCCTCCTTCACGACACCGAGGTCGAGCAGCGAGGCGCCCTTCCAGACCGACGGGACGGCCCGGATGAACATCACGACGCCTGCCGCCGGCGCGCGCACCTCCTGGAGGGTCCGGCCGACGAAGTCGGTCACATAGCCGACCCGCATCCCGGAGGCCACGTAGGTGCCGCGCGCCACGAGCGGATAGAAGATCCCGGGCTGCTCGCCCGACACGGTGAGCACCTTCTCAATCCAGACCGGATGGGCGATCGACCGTGCCGTCCCCGGCAGGATGTGCAGGTACCGCATCACCTGCTCGCAGCCCCGCACCAGCAGCGCCACATCGTCCGGTTCGACCGTGCCCGAGTGGCCGGCCTCGACGGCGATCGACGGCTTGCCGCGCGTCAGCGCCGTGTTGTGGAGGTAGCGCGACGCGGCGGGGTCCTTCGGCCAGTCGTCCGCCAGGATGATATGGTCGATGCCGAACGCCAGCACCATCTCGCGCGAGACGCGATCCACGTCCGCCCGGCCGGTCGTCACCAGGTAGCTGTACGGCCGCAGGTTCTCGTCGATGTCGCCGCCGTGCAGATCGATGAGATAGTCGCACTGATCGACCACTTCCTTCGTCATGGCGTACGACGCGCGGTCGGTCTGCGTGCCGTCGGCCTTGCCGGGATAGGAGCCGTTCATGCTCTTGTGATCATACGGATTGACGTGCGGCACGATCTGCTCGAACGACGGCACGTTCACCAGCGGGACGACGATCACCGAGCCGGACAGGCGGGCGGGGTCCAGCCGTCCGATCAGCTGCTCCAGCGCGATGATCGACGCATACTCCGTCCCGTGCAGGCCGGCCACCAGGGCCAGGACGGGACCGGGCTTCGCGCCGTTGACGACCACCACCGGGATGTCGAGGGCGGGATCCGATCCGGCCGGGACGTGAATGACGCCGGTGGCCTTCTCGCCCCGGTGCGCCGTGGCCGTGCCGACGGTCAGGGACTGATGGGCGTCTGGTGCCGCGCCGGCCTGCGCACGGGCCGCGGCCGGCCAGGCGACCGCCGCCAGCGCGAGGGCGATCACGAATCTGCGGGTGATCATCGGCCTCTGCTCCTCGTTGCGCCTCGTGGCCGGCCGTGCGCGGGTCGGCCGGCTGCCGCGGCCGGACCGTTTGCCACGGCCGGGCGCGACTGAATATAGTCCTCGGGACGCCATTATGCCTACGCACCCGCTGTACATCGACGGCGCGTTCGCCGCCTCGTCCTCCTCCGACACGATACCCGTGCTGAATCCCGCGACACAGGAGGAGGTGGCGCGGGTCCCCGCCGGCAACGACCAGGACGTGGACGCGGCCGTCCGCGCGGCCCGCCGCGCGTTCGACGAGGGCCCGTGGCCGGAGACGACGGCGCAGGATCGGGGCCGCATCCTGTTCGCGCTGGCGAACGCCGTGCGGGAGCGGGCGGCCGAGCTGGCCGAGCTCGAGACCCTGCAGAGCGGCAAGCCGATCGTCGAGGCCGAGTTCGACATCGAGGACGTCGCCACCTGCTTCGAGTACTACGGCGGGCTGGCGACGAAGATTCACGGCGAGGTCGTCCCGGTGCCGGACAAGGCGATGAGCCTGGCGCTGCGCGAGCCGATCGGCGTGGCGGCGCAGATCGTCCCGTGGAACTATCCGCTGCTGATGGCCACCTGGAAGCTGGCGCCGGCCATCTGCGCCGGCTGCACGGCCGTGCTGAAGCCGGCCGAGCAGACGCCGCTGACGGCGCTCGCGCTCGCCTCGAGCTTCGCCGATGCCGGCCTCCCGCCGGGCGTCGTGAACATCGTCACCGGCCGCGGCGAAGGGGCCGGCGCCGCGCTCGTCAGCCATCCCGGCGTCGACAAGATCGCCTTCACGGGCAGCGTCGAGGTCGGCAAAGCGATCATGCGCTCGGCCTCCGACTCGCTGAAGAAGCTGTCGCTCGAGCTCGGCGGCAAGTCGCCGAACATCTTCTTCGCCGACGCCGACTTCGAGGCCGCGGTCGACGGCGCACTGTTCGGCATCTTCTTCAACCAGGGCGAGGTCTGCTCGGCCGGCAGCCGGATCCTCGTGCAGCGGCCGATCTACGCGAAGTTCGTGGAGGCGATGGCCGAAAAGGCGAAGACCATCCGGCTCGGCCCCGGCCTCGACCGCGAGACGAAGATGGGACCGCTCGTCAGCCGCGAGCAGTTCGATCGCGTGCGCCAGTACCAGGCGATCGGCAAGCGGGAGGCCCGTCTCGTCGCTGGCGGCCACCGGGCGACCGGCGGCGCGCTCGATCGCGGCTGGTTCGTCGAGCCGACGATCTTCGCCGACGTCGACAACTCGGCCCGGATCGCGCGCGAGGAGATCTTCGGGCCGGTGGCGTGCGTGATCCCGTTCGACGAAGAAGCCGACGCCATCCGGATTGCCAACGACACCTACTACGGGCTGGCGGCGGCGGTCTGGACGCGCGACATCTTCAAGGCGATGCGCGCCGTCAAGGCGCTCCGTGCCGGCATCGTCTGGGTGAACCACATGCAGCCGACCTACGTGGAGGCGCCGTGGGGCGGCTACAAGCAGAGCGGCTTCGGCCGCGAGCTCGGCCGCTGGGGCGTGGACGAGTACCTCCAGACCAAACAGGTCTACATCAACCTCGACGAGCAGCCGGTCGGCTGGTTCTGACGGCGCGCTCGAAGAGCAACCCGGACGCGAGAGGCGGATGGTGCCCAGGACTCCACGGACGACCGGGACGCGGCGACCGCGCCATGCGGCGCTGGTTCGGGCGACGCACTGGCTGACCGCCCTGTCGTTCCTGGCCCTGCTCGTCACCGGTGCGGAGATTGTCATCTCCCACCCGCGTTTCTACTGGGGCGAAACCGGCAACGTCAACATGACCCCGGCCTTCTCGCTGCCGATCCCCTCCTCGCGGGCTTCCGTGCCGACAGGCTACGGCTACGTGCTTCCAGACCAGAACGGCTGGAGCCGCGCGCTGCATTTCGAGGCTGCCTGGCTCGTCGTGTTGACGGGACTCGTCTACGTGATCTTCGGATTCGTCAGCGGCCATTTCCGGCGGAACCTGATTCCCGAGCCGTTAGAGCGCGGCCCGGGAAGGCTGGCGGCGGCCATCGCGGCGCATCTGCGCTTCACGCGGCCGGGCCGCGAGGACGATGGCGCGTACAACGTCGTGCAGCGCTTGACGTACCTGCTGGTCATCTTCGGGCTGTTCCCCCTGGTCATCTGGACGGGGCTGGCGATGTCCCTGACATTCGAAGGCGCCTTTCCGGGAGCGGTGATCCTCCTGGGCGGCCGGCAGTCGGCGCGAACGCTCCACTTCTTCGTCTCCATCCTCCTCCTGGGGTTTCTGCTGGTCCATGTCCTGATGGTCTATCTCGCGGGGTTCCGCCGGCGGGTGGGCGCAATGATCACCGGCCGCCCCGTGGACGCCGTGGAGACTGTTGTGCAGGCCGGGGAGCCACGATGAGCGGAATTTCACGACGGAAGCTGCTGACCACGGGTCTCACGGCGGTGGCGGGCGTCTCGGGGCTCGCCGCTGCCGCGAAGCTGGCCGGACGCGACGGCTTGATCCCGCCCGACGCCGGCACGCTCTTCGGCGCCGGCGGGACGTTGACCTATGCTGCGCAGCGAATCCTGATGGGCCACGCTGGAGCGAGGGAGTTCGATCGGCGTCAGATTTCGACGGCGCCCTTCGCCAATCCGGTCGATCCGCCACTCGACGGGGCCTTCGGGCGCCTCCAGGCCGCCGGATTTGCGGATTGGCGGATTGATGTGGATGGCATGGTCGCGCGTCCCGCGTCATTCTCGCTGGCGGAACTCCGGAGCTTCCCTCAGCGCACGCAGATCACCGAGGTCGCGTGCGAGGAGGGCTGGTCCTACATCGCCGAATGGACGGGCGTGCCGCTGGCGCACATCCTGGAACGCGTGGACACGCACCCGCAGGCCCGGTACGTGCTGTACCGTTCCATCCAGAAGGACTGGTGGGACAGCATCGACATGGCGGACGCGCTGCACCCCCAGACGATCCTCACCCTGGCGATGAACGGGACAGACCTCCCGGTACCGTTCGGCGGCCCCGTCCGCCTGCGCCTTCCCCGGCAACTGGGCTACAAGAGCATCAAGTACATCGTGCGACTGACCCTGACCGACGATCTGAAGAAGTTCGGCAGCGGACTGGGTTCGTCAGAGCCGGATTTGGGCTACTCGTGGTACGCCGGCATCTGACGCCGACGCCCGGCTCGGCGATGGAGCAGCCGGTCGGCTGCTCCTGACGGCCGGCCGGCCTTCCGCACCGGACCGGTTCTGGAAGAGAATATCGGTTTGCACGAGAACGTACACTGAGGGTTCGTCGCAGGGGCGCCGGACGGAGGAGACTCGATGACGGGTTACGGTGGCAAGGACATGGCGCGGTCGTTCCTGACCGTGCGGAACAACACGATTCAGATTGCGGAAGAGATCCCCGAGGACCAGTACGGGTTCCGGGCTGCGCCGGGGACGCACAGCGTCCTGGAGCTGCTCGCGCACCTGGTCGTCAGCTCGCAGTCGAACTACGACACGCACGCGGTGAAGCAGCTGAAGACCTTCATCGGCCTCGACTTCGCCGCATGGATGAAGGAGCGGGCTGCAGAGCAGGCGGCGTTCCGCACGAAGAGCCAGGTGATCGAGGCGCTGAAGGCCGATCGCGATCGCTGGGTGACGTGGCTCGAGGGCGCCAGCGACGCGGTGCTCTCCGAGCAGGTGACGTTCCCGCCGCACCTGACGCCGCCGGCCAAGACGCGCTTCGAGATGGTCCTGTCGGTGAAGGAGCACGAGATGCACCATCGCGGGCAGCTCATGCTCGTCGAGCGCCTGCTCGGCATCGTCCCGCACATGACGCGCCAGCGCGAGGCGGCGATGGCGCAGGCGACGAAGGCCTGAGATGGCGTCCGCTCCCCGCTTCACGCCGCGCTCGCTGACCTTCCTGCGGGCGCTGAAGCGGCACAACGATCGCGAGTGGTTCCGCGCACGGCGCGACGAGTACGAGACGCACGTGCGCGGGCCGCTCGTCGCGATCATCGAGCGGCTGGCGGCCGACTTCCGGTCGTTCGCCCCCGAGATGGTCGCCGATCCGAAGGTGTCCACCTACCGGATCTACCGCGACACGCGCTTCAGCGCCGACAAGTCACCGCTGAAGACGCACGTCGCCGGCATCTTCCCCGACCGCCGGCTCGGCAAGGGAGCCGGCGCCGCGCTGTACTTCCACGTCGGCCCGGACGAGATGTGGATCGGGGGCGGGCTCTACCACCCCGACACGCCGAAGCTGCACGCCGTGCGCGAGCACCTGGCCGGGAACTTCTCGCGCTTCCGGACGATCGTGCGGGCACCGGCGTTCCGCCGGACGTTCCAGGACTTGGAGGGCGACCGGATGCAGCGCGTGCCGCGCGGCTTCCCGGCCGATCACGCCGCGGCGGAGTACTTGAAGCTGCGGGACTTCCTCGTCGGCGTCGATCACCCCGTCCCCTTCGCGACCGACCCGCGCTTCTACCGGACGCTGGTCGCGACCTTCAGGCAGGCAATCCCGTTCGTGCGGTTCATCAACGAGGCGCTGGTGACAACGAAGGAGCGGCAGGCGTTCTGGGAGAACGTCGACATTCTTCAGTCCGCGCGGGGCCCCACCCCCGCGCGCAGCCGTCGCTGACGCTCCGGAGCTTGCCAGGAACGGCACTCGCCCTGCACCCCCGTTCGACGGCACATGACGTTCAGAGCTTCCGCAGCCACTCCCCGTACAGCTCCGGCCGGCGGTGCTGCAGGAAGAGCCGGCGGGCGTGCGACTGCTCCACCAGTGACAGATCGAGGTCGGCCTCGAGGATGACGTCCTCCCCGCGTGGCGCGCGGGCGATCACGTGGCCACCCGGGTCGCAGACGAACGATTCGCCGGCGAAGGCGATCCGCGGCTCTGCCCCGACCCGGTTGCAGAGCGCGACGAAGTAGCCGTTCTGGAGCGCGGCGACGCGCATCTCCCCTTCGTACAACCCTTCAGGCCATTCGCCGGCAGCGCCCGCCTGCGGCACGACGACAACCTCCGCGCCGCCGAGCGCCAGCGCGCGCATGTACTCCGGATAGTGGCGGTCGTAGCAGATCGCCACGCCGATCCGGCCGGCGCGCGTCTGGAACACCGGCGCGCCGAGGTCGCCCGGCGTGTAGTACCCCTGCTCGTGGAAGCAGGGCGCGTCGGTGATGTGCACCATGCGCGTCTTCCCGACCAGCGTGCCGTCGGCATCGATGACCGGCGAGCAGTCGTACGTCCGGTCGCCCTCGCGCTCGAACAGGTTCAGGACGATCGCAACCCCCAGCTCGCGCGCCTTCCGGCAGAAGGCGTCGGTGACGAATCCGGGGACCGGCTCGGCCTTCCCGCGGACGTCGCCGCGCGCCGGCTCCTGGGGGTAGAACGGCTCGAACGCGAGCTCCGCGAAGCAGACGAGCTCCGCACCGCGGCGTGCGGCCTCCGCGACGGCCTGCAGGCCGCGGGCCAGGTTGTCGGGCTTGTCGGTGGTGGCGCGCTGCTGGACGAGGGCGATCCGCATGCCGCTCTTCAGCGCGTCCCGCGGTGCGGGAGCAGACGATAGATTACGAAGAAGTGGTTCTCGATGAACCGGTAGCGCCGCTCGAGGCGGAAGCCGGCCGCCTGCATCCACCGGGCGAGGTCGCGCTCGGTGTACCGCTCGCGCCGGTGGCCCTCCGGCCAGCCGGAGGTGAAGTCGACGATGGCCACGCGGCCTCCGGGGCGCAGGTAGGACCGCAGGCGCTTCAGATAGGCGGGACGGTTGCCGATATGGTGCAGCGTTTCGAACATCGTGATGAGGTCCACCGGCGAGGGGATCTCCGGGTCGTCGGCGGTACCGTGGACGGTCTGCAGGTTCGTCAGGCCGTCGCTCGCCGACATCTCGTCGATATAGGCCAGCAGGTCCGGATCGGTGTCGACGGCGTACACCAGCCCATCGTCGCCGACGACCCGCGCCATCGCACGCGCGAACAATCCGGCGCCGGCGCCGATGTCCGCCACGTGCATCCCCGGCTCCAGGTCGAGGGCCTCGACCGTGCGCGAGACGTTCAGCCGGCTGGCGCGCTCGCGGGGCTCGCGGGGCTCGCGCGACTGGCCCGGCGCAGCCTGCACCACGGCTCCCACGAGCAGCCCGGCGGCCACGATACCCGTAACGGTCTTCCTCATAGGGACTTAGCCCGGTCGCCCTCCGCCCTCATTATACGCACCCGGGCCACGGCGCGCCGGCCGGGGCGCCGGCCGCCCTGCTCCCGGGGTAAGATCGATGGTCGAACTCGACATCGCCCTTCTTCGAGGATGCTGCCATGACCACCGAGACCAGACGCCCGCAGATGAAGATCACCTACGCCACGATGAGCGCGGATCAGATGTCCGATCTGCACCGGGAACTCGATGCCGCCATCGAGCGGGTCAAGAAGGACTTCGGCCGCAGCTACCCGATGATCATCGGCGGGAAGGAAGTCCGCGCGGCCGCCGAGTTCGAGGACCGCAGCCCGATCGACACCCGCATCCTCATCGCGAAGCTGCAGAAGGGGACGCGCGAGCACGTGCAGGAGGCGATCGCCGCGGCCCGCGCCGCGTCGCCGGCCTGGGCGAACCGCCCGTGGCAGGAGCGGGTCGCGCTGGTCCGCCGCGTGAACGATCTGATCCGCGAGAACCGCTGGGACCTCTCCGCGCTGATGGGCTACGAGGCCGGCAAGAACCGGCTGGAGTGCGTCGGCGACGTCGAGGAGTCGGCCGATCTGGCGGCGTACTACTGCGACCAGATCGAGCAGCACCACGGCTTCACCGAGAAGATGGGGACGCTCGGCCCGGGGGAGGAGAACTACAGCGTGATGCGCCCGTACGGCGTCTTCGCGGTCATCTCGCCGTTCAACTTCCCGATGGCCCTGGCCTTCGGTCCCGCCGGCGCCGCGCTCGCCGCCGGCAACACGGTCGTCTTCAAGCCGGCCACCGACACGCCGCTGCTCGGCGAGAAGCTGGCCGAACTGGTCCAGCAGGCCGGGCTGCCGGCCGGCGTCTTCAACTTCGTCACCGGCCCGGGGAGCACGGTCGGCCAGGAACTGCTCGACAACCCCGGCATCGACGGCATCGTCTTCACCGGCTCGATGGACGTCGGCATGCACCTGATTCGCAGCAACGCCGCGCGGCCGACGCCGCGGCCGATCATCATCGAGATGGGCGGCAAGAACCCGTCGATCATCATGAAGTCGGCCGACCTCGACAAGGCGAGCGACGGCGTCATGCGGTCGGCGTTCGGCGCGCAGGGGCAGAAGTGCTCGGCCAACTCGCGCGTGTACGTCCAGAAGGACGTCCGGGCGAAGTTCGTCGAGATGCTCGTGGAGAAGACGAAGAAGATCAAGATCGGCAACCCGCTCGACAAGGACGTCTGGATGGGTCCGGTGATCAACGAAGGGGCCGTGAAGACCTACGAGCAGGCGATCGCCCGCGCGAAGGCCGACGGCGGGAAGATCCTGACGGGTGGGCGGCGCCTCACCGAGGAGCCGTTCAACCACGGCTACTTCGTGGAGCCGACGATCATCGACGGCCTGCCGAAGGATCACGCCCTCTTCAAGGAGGAGCTGTTCGTCCCCATCACCGTGCTCACCGACGTCATCTCGCTCGACGAGGCGATCGACCTGGCGAACCGGACGGAGTACGGGCTGACGGCCGGCATCTTCTCGGAAGACGACGGCGAGATCCAGAAGTTCTTCGATTCGATCCAGGCCGGCGTCACCTACGCGAACCGGCGCGCGGGGGCGACGACGGGCGCGTGGCCGGGCATCAACCCGTTCGGCGGCTGGAAGGCGAGCGGCTCGACCGGCCGCGGCACCGGCGGCCCGCACTACGTGCAGCAGTTCATGCGCGAGCAGAGCCGGGTGCGGATCCGGTAGCGCCTGCGGCCTGCGCGAGGCGCCGGAGGGAAGCGAGGCGAAGCCGAACTTCCCTCCCGCCCGCCAGCCGGTCCGGGCCAGCTGTACACTAGCGAAGGCGCCATGCACGCGATGCGGCTCGCCCTCGTGCTCGCTCTGGCCTCACCAGCTCCACAGGCGTCCCAGCCGCGGCCGCCTCGGCCTCAGGCATCCACCGGCGCCATCACCGGCCACGTCTTCGCCGCCGACACGGGCGCGCCTCTGCGTCATGCGTCGGTGCGCGCGCTCTCGCGCGGCAGCCGAGCCTGGGCGCAGGCCGGCACGGACGACCAGGGGCGCTACGCCATCAACGATCTGCCGCCCGGCCAGTACGTGATCACCGCCAGCAAGGGCGGCTACGTCTCGATGCAGTTCGGCCAGGCGCGGCCGCTCGAGCCCGTCCGGCCCGTCGACGTGAGCGCCGGCGTCACGACCGAGCGCATCGACCTCGTGCTGCCGCGCGGCGGCGTCATCACCGGCCGCATCGTCGACGACCTCGGGCAGCCGGTGATCGACGCGGTGGTTTCTCCCCTCCGGTCGCGCTACGTCGCCGGCCAGCGCCGGCTCGAGCCCGCGGGCCGCTTCGCGCGGACGGACGACCGGGGCCAGTACCGCATCTACGGCCTCGGGCCCGGCCAGTACACCGTGCAGGCCACCTGGCGCGACAGCGACGCGGGCGACTCCGGCGACCAGATTTCCTACGCCCCGACCTACTACCCCGGCACGTCCGACCCCTCGTCGGCGGCACGGATTGCGGTGCAGGCCGGCCAGGAAGTGGCCAGCGTCGACTTCGCGCTGGCGGCCGTCCCGGTGGCGACGCTCAGCGGCGTCGTCGTCGACTCGTCGGGCCGGCCGATGCGGAACGCGAGACTCGCACTGCGGCAGCTGATCCGCACGAGCGCGGCGGTCGTCCTGTCGAACGCGTGCGGGGGTCGGACGCGGCAGGATGGCGCGTTCACGATGGTGGGCGTCATCCCGGGCGACTACACGCTGGTCGCCCACGGCAACGGCCCGCATGGACCGGAGATCGGCTCGGTGCCGGTCTCGCTCGGAGGGCAGGATCTGTCCGGCGTGCAGATCACCACCTCACCCGGCACGACCGCGCGGGGACGGATCTTCGTCGACGCGAAGCGCGCGCCGACGTTCGATCCGCAGGTGCTGCGGATCGAGGCGGTGCCGGAGCAGCCGGACGACGAGGGGTGGCAGCGGAACGCGGCCCGGCCGGCGGACGACGGGACGTTCGAGCTGACCGGCCTGACGGGCCGAGCGTGGATCCGCGTGCCGAACCTGCCCGCCGGCTGGGTGCTGGAGTCGGTCCGCGCCGGGGGCGCGGACGTCACCGACGCGCCGGTGGACTTCAGCGGCCGCGACCTCGTGGCCGATCTTCAGGTGACGCTCACCGATCGACTCACCACGGTGAACGGCGGTGTGCTCGATGACGACGGGCGGCCGGTGCTCGACTACGTGCTGCTGGTATTCCCGCAGGATGCGGCGCTGCGCGGCTATCAGTCACGGTACGTGAAGGCCGTCCAGCCCGACGGCCAGGGCCGCTTCGAGGTGCGTGGCCTTCCGCCGGGCGCCTATCTCGCCGCCGCCGTCGCCTCGATCGAAGACGGGGAAGAGACGGATCCGGATCTGCTCGAGCGCCTGAGCCGCGATGCCACGAAGTTCACGCTGAAGGACGGGGAGACGAAGACCGTGACCGTCAGGCCTCAGAACGCGTCGCCCCTCCAGTAGATCAGGTCGTCCGCCTTCAGGTCGGGCGGGCTGTGGCGCGGGTCGACGGGACGCATCATCATGATCGTGGCCGACGGCACGCGGGTGAGCGCCGACACCTGCGGCGGGCGGAAATCGGTCGGCAGCCAGGTGCGGATCACGGGGGGCTGCTCGCCAGGCGCCCGAGCCAGCAGAACCTGCAGCATCGCGCCGAGCCGCGCGCCCGTCGGGTCGCGGTCGCCGCACTCCTCGATCCCCCAGTGTTCGCCGCGGCGGCCCCGCAGGCGACTGACGGTCATCACGAGATAGGCCACGGCGCGACCGCCCTCCTCCGCCACGAAGAACTGCGCCCCGCGATGGCCGGCCCGGCTCAGCCCCGCGAACAGGCGCTTCTTGGCGATCGCGTACGCCACGTAGTCGACCGGCCGATCGAGCGAGAAGCGGTACCCGGCCGCCCGTGCGGCGTGCATCCCGGCGATCTCGGCGTAGTCGCGCTCCTCGCCGGCGCGCACGAGCATCGCGGGCGCCCCCGGCTTCCGCTCCACCTCGACCATGACATCGTCGACCGGCACCACCCGGAAGCCGAGCTGTTCGTAGTAGCGCGGTCCGATCTCCGAGAACAGCAGCGCGAGATCGACACCCCGGGCGGCCGCGTCAGCGAGCATCTGCTCGATCAGCACCTTCGCCTGCCCGCGGCCGCGCTCGGCTGCCGGTGTGAAGACGGCCGCAATGCCGAGGATCTTCACGCGGCGGCCATCGAGCGTGCCGGTGAAGTCGTACCGCTTCGCGCTCGACAGCAGACGGCTGCCGTCGAGAAGCGCGAGACGCTGCAGGTGCGCGGATCCCCAGTCTGTCTTCAGCTGGGCCGCGTTGAAGCGCGCGTACGCCTCGCGCGTGAGGCCGTCGCCCCACACGGGATAGGTGTCGTCGAGAATCCGCTCGAGCGTCTCGCCCGTCGCGGGCATCAGGCGCAGGGCCGGCAATCCCACCTCCGCGAAATCTTTTCAACCTCTCCACAGGCGTCCGGTCTAAACCGGCAGCGAGGAACGCTTCATGAAGGGACCGAGCCTTACGTCCGCGCTGGGCGCCGCGATCGTCGTCGCGATCACGATCCTGGGTACTCCAGCGGCGCCCATCGCGGCCGCCGCGGACGGCAGCTCGTCCATTCCATCGTCCGACGCGGCGATCGTCCACGTGCTGAACCGGATCGGCTACGGTCCGCGGCCGGGCGACGTGGCCCGCGTCCGTCGCATCGGCCTCGCGCGTTACATCGACGAACAACTGCATCCCGATCGCATTCCCGATCCCGGCGCCGAGGCCCGGCTGGCCGGGCTCCGCACGCTCGGCCTCTCGACACGGCAGCTCGCGACGGACTACCTGCTGCCCGCCATCGCGGCTCGCCGGCGGCGGGCCGCGCAGGGCGCGAACGCTCCCGATTCTACCGGTACTCCCGGCACGGACTCATCCATTGACGGCCGGGGCCCGGCCGGCCGCCGGCAGCGCATGGCCGGCGAGGGCGCGCCGAACCCGAACCTGCCGATTGTCGAGCTGTCCGAGCAGAAGCTGATCCGGGCGGTCTACAGCGAGCGGCAGCTGCAGGAAGTCCTCACCGACTTCTGGTTCAACCACTTCAACGTGGACGCGCGCAAGGGCCCCGACCGGATCATGCTGACGGCCTACGAGCGCGACGTCATCCGCCCGCACGTCCTCGGCCGGTTCCGCGACCTCCTCGAAGCGACGGCGAAGAGCCCGGCCATGCTCTTCTACCTCGACAACTGGATGAGCGTCGCGCCGGATGCCGATGCCGGTCGGCGCCGCGAGCGGGGCATCAACGAGAACTACGGGCGCGAGCTGATGGAGCTGCACACGCTCGGCGTCGACGGCGGCTACACGCAGAAGGACGTCATCGAGGTCGCGCGCTGCTTCACGGGCTGGACGATCGCCGGGCCACGCATGGGCGGGGGATTCATCTTCAGGACGCGGCTGCACGACGAGGGCGAGAAGGTCGTGCTCGGCCACCGGATTCCCGCGGGCGGGGGCGAGGAGGACGGCGAGCGGGTGCTCGACATCCTCGCCGGCAGCCCGGCCACCGCGCATCACATCGCCTTCGAGCTCGCGCAGCGGTTCGTCAGCGATACGCCGCCGCCGGCGCTCGTCGATCGCGCGGCCGCCCGCTACCTGCAGACCGGCGGCGACCTGCGCGAGGTGGTCCGGACGATCATCACGTCGCCGGAGTTCTTCGCAGCCGCCGACGACGGGGTGAAGGCGAAGACGCCGTTCGAGTTCGTGGCGAGCGCGCTCCGGGCCACGGGCGCCGACATCGAGAACGCGCGGCCGCTGGTCGGCGTCCTCCGGCAGATGGGGATGCCGCTCTACATGCGCCAGCCGCCGACGGGCTACGCCGACACGGCCGACGCCTGGACGACCAGCGGCGCGCTGCTGGCGCGGATGAACTTCGCCGTGGCGCTCGCGGCGAACCGGGTGCCGGGCGTGACGCATCCATGGCCCGAGGCCGACACGGAGGATCGCGCAGCCCTCATGGCTGCGGTCCTCCCTGGCGGCGTGACGGCGGCCACGCAGGCCGCCATCGATCGCGCGCCAGGCCCGGTGCAGGCCCTGGCGCTGGCGATCGGGTCGCCGGACTTCCAGGCGCGATAGGTTGGGCCGAGCTGAAGCTCGGCTCCTGCGAAGAATGAGGGACGCGATGATTTCCCGACGCGCATTCATCCGCAACGGCAGCGTGGCGATGCTGAGCCTTGGCTTCGCCCCCCGGTTCCTGACCCGCACCGTCCAGGCTGCCGCCGAACCGGCACGCCGCCGCCGGCTGCTCGTCGCCATCTTCCAGCGCGGCGCCGTCGACGGCCTGAACGTCGTCGTCCCGTTCGGCGAGGCGGCCTACTATCAGTCGCGGCCCGGCATCGGCATCGCGCGGCCCGGCAGCACGGGCGCAGGCGCCGTCGATCTCGACGGCTTCTTCGGCCTGCATCCGCGGCTCGCCCCACTCAAGCCGATCTTCGACCGCCGCCAGCTCGCCATCGTCCATGCCTGCGGGTCGCCCGACAGCACGCGCTCGCACTTCGACGCGCAGGACTTCATGGAGACGGCGACGCCCGGGGTGAAGAACACCACGGACGGCTGGCTGAACCGCTACCTGCAGACGAATCCCGAGATCGGCACCACGCCGTTCCGCGCGGTGTCGCTGACGACGCAGTTGCCGAGAACGCTGGAGGGACCAGCGTCCGCGATCGCGCTGACCGGCGTGGACCGCTTCGGCCTGCACGCGGGTCCGGCCACGAGTCCGCTCGCGGGGGCCTTCGCCGCGGAGTACGCCGGCGCGGCGCAACCGTTGCTCAGCCGGGCCGGTGACGAGACGTTCGACGCGATGCGGATGCTGCAGACCGCCGATCCGGCGCGGTACGAGCCGGCGCCGGGCGCGGACTATCCGCCCAGCCCGTTCGGGCAGGCGCTGCGCCAGATCGCGCAACTCGCCAAGGCGGACGTCGGCCTGGAGGTGGCGTTCGCCGAGGTCGGGGGCTGGGACACCCATGTGAACCAGGGGGCCGACGCCGGCCAGCTGGCGGCCCGGCTCGACGACTTCGCGCGCAGCCTCGCGGCCCTGACGACGGATCTCGGTGACCGGCTCGGCGACACCGTGATCCTCACCATGTCCGAGTTCGGGCGGGCGGTGAACGAGAATGGCAACGGCGGCACCGATCACGGCCACGGCAACGCCATGCTGGTGATCGGCGGCGCGGTACGCGGCGGCCGGGTCTACGGCACCTGGCCCGGCCTGTCCGTGGCACAGCGCTACCAGGGACGCGATCTGGCGGTGACCACCGACTTCCGCGACGTCTTCGCCGAGATCGCCGTGCGGCATCTCGGTGTCACGAACGCCTCACCGATTTTCCCGGGGTATCAGGTGGACGAGCGGAGGTTCAAGGGGTTCCTCCGTGACGCTTGAAGCAATGAGCAATGCGCGATGAGCAATGGGTCTTGAGCCGTTCGGCTCAGGACAATACCCATTGCCCGTTGCTCGTTGCCCATTGCCACACGGTCGCCGCCATCCTCATTGCGTCACCGTTCCCTTTCCCCGTACACTTCCCCCGTGCAGATCACCGATCTTCCGACGCCTCAGGTGCTCGTCGACCGGCCGCGGCTGCTGCGGAACATCGCACGCCAGCAGGAGGCGGCCACCCGGCACGGCCTCCGGCTCAGGCCTCACGCGAAGACGCACAAGAGCCCGGCCATCGCCGCCTGGCAGATCGGCCGCGGCGCCGTCGGCATCTGCTGCGCGAAGCTCGGCGAGGCCGAGATCTTCGCGGACGCGGGCGTCACGGACATCCGCCTGCCCTATCCGGTGAACCCGGCCAACGCACCACGCCTGCTGGCGCTGATGGACCGCGCCGCCGTCTCGATCATCGTCGATCATCTCGACGTCGCGCGCGCCTGGTCGGACGTCATGCGGCGCGCCGGTCGCCGGCTCGACGTCCTGATCAAGGTCGATGTCGGGTTCCACCGCTGCGGCATCGATCCCCGCCGGATCGATGCGCGGGCCTTCGTGCGCGCGATCGCCGCCATGCCAGGCCTGAACCTGCGCGGCCTGCTCAGCCATGCCGGTCAGGGCTATCACGCCGCGTCCGAAGCCGAACTGAAGCAGATTGCGGACGATGAGGCGGCGCTGCTGGGAGAGGTGAAGGCGCAGGCAGCGCAGGACGGCGTCGCGCTCGACGAGATCAGCGTCGGCTCCACGCCCACCTTCCGCTACACGTTGGGCCAGCCGGGCCT
Source organism: Acidobacteriota bacterium (assembly GCA_028876655.1). Taxonomy (GTDB): domain Bacteria; phylum Acidobacteriota; class Vicinamibacteria; order Vicinamibacterales; family CAVVIG01; genus JAGWRA01. The sequence goes on from JAGWRA010000232.1 coordinate 37,683, forward strand.
CACGGAGATCCGCCCCGGCAACTACGTCTATTACGACCGGACGCAGGTGGCGCTCGGCGCTGCGACGCCGGACGACTGCGCGCTGACGGTGCTGGCCATGGTGGTCTCCAAGCCGGCGCCCGACCGGATCATCCTCGATTCGGGCAGCAAGACCCTGACGACCGACGGCGCCCGCGGCATCGACACGCCGGCCGGGCACGGCGCCATCATCACCGACCTCGTCCCCACACCCGCCTCGGCCGTCGTCGACCCGTCGCTCGTCATCGAGCGGCTGTCGGAGGAACATGCCGTGGTCCGGGTGACCTCAGGCACCACGCCGCTCCAGCCGGGCGATCGGGTCCGCGTCATCCCGAACCACTCGTGTGTCGTGTCCAACCTGGTGGACCGGATCCACCTCGTGGACGGGCCGGCCGTGCTGGACACATTGCCGGTGGCGGCCAGGGGGAAGATCTTCTGACGCTGAAAACGGAGAACGCCGACAGGAGAGCGCGCGTGGACGATTCGAAGTAGAATCAGGAGACCATGGCGGACAAATCGAAGCAGATCGTCGGTGATGCGCTCGGGATGGTGGAGACGCGCGGCCTGGTCGGCATGATCGAGGCGGCCGACGCGATGGTGAAGACGGCGAACGTCGTCTTCGTCGGGTGGCAGAAGGTGGATGCCGGGCTGGTGACGGCGATCGTGCGGGGAGACGTCGGGTCGGTGAAGGCTGCGACCGACGCCGGTGCCGCGGCAGCCCGCCGGGTCGGCGAGCTGGTCGGCGTGCACGTCATCCCGCGGCCGGCGGACGATCTCGAGAAGGTGTTTCCCATCCGCTGACGCAGACAGTCTCCGGTCTTCAGTCTACGGCCTTCGGTCCTGCGCGGCCGGCTTCGCCGGCCCTTTTCCTTTCTTCGCGGCTGGTTTCCTCCGGCGGGCCCGCATCCGGGCGTTCAGTTCCTTCAGCGTCTCCCCTTCCCCGATCTCGAGCAGCGGCTGATCCGGCGCGCGCAGCAGGTTGAAGAACCGGCCGTCCCGCGTCCGGGCGTAGATCTCGCGTCCGTCGGTCAGCAGCGTGACGTCGCCGGCCCCGCTCGTCGCCTCGAACAGGCGGACGCCGAACTCCCGGCGCAGCGCCTCGATCAGGCGGCGGAGGCGTGCGACCGAGAAGCCGCGATGGCGCAGGTCAGCGAGGACGGCGAGTTCGAGCAGGTCGACGGGCGAGTAGCGCCGCTCGGTGAAGCCGCCGGCTTCCGTGCGGCGCGGCGCCACCGCCGGCGCCATCACGCGATGGGCGTCCCACCACTGCAGCTGTCGGGCCGTCAGGCCGGTCAGCGCCGCCACTTCCCGCGAGCTGTACGTCTGCTTGAGGCGCATGCGGGCGTCAGGCGACCGCGTCGGCCATCTTCGCGCCGTCGAAGTCCCTGGCCGTCAGTCCGCCTTCACTGTGCGTGGAATAGCTGAGGGTGACACGCCGGTAGTTGATCAGGATGTCGGGGTGATGATCGGCCTGTTCCGCCCCGGGGACGAGGCGGTTGACGAACGCGACGGCGGCGGGAAAATCGGCGAACGTGAACTGGCGCCGGATGGCCTGGCCGTCGCGGGTCCAGCCCGGCAGCGTCTTCAGCCGTTCGGTAATCTCCGGATCGGACAAGGTCGCCATCGTCGAGCCTCTCCTCCGATGCGGCGCCCGCTGGTCACGCAGCCGGCTGCCGCCGCCGGATCTCTTCGAGGCGGACGCGCGCCGCCTCCATGTCCTGCAGCGCCTCACTCGCGACTTCGGGACCGGGCCCGTCGCCGGGCGGCGCGAACGCCCCCGCCGCGACGGCGCGCTGGTACACCCGTTCAGCTTCCTGGAGCGCCACGAGCGCCGCCTCGTGCTCCTGCTGCCAGCCAAGCCAGGCGGCGCAGCGATCGAGCGCCGCCTCGGGCGTCTCCGCGCGGAAGACCGGACCGTGATTGTCGCGCCGGCCCTCGCGCCTCGCCTCCGCGATCCACTCCCGCCCCTCCTGGCGCGCGGTGATCGTAAAGGTGGCCCCGCCGGTCGACAGCGTCCGTTCCATGGCGTGATCCTGCCTCAGAGCGCCCCGAACCGGGCCGGGTTCATCTGCTCGAGTTCGGGTGCGGTCCGTCCCTCGAGGACCAGATCGGCCACCAGCGTCGCCGTGAGCGGCGCCAGCAGGATGCCGTTGCGATAGTGGCCCGTGGCGTACACGAGCCCCTCGAGGCGGGCCGAGCGGCCGACGATCGGCAGCTCGTCGGCCGTCGCCGGCCGCAGGCCGACGCGGACGCCGGCGAAGCCGGCCTGCCAGCCCTGCGGCACGAGCGCGCACGCGGCGCCCAGCAGATCGTGGACGCCGCTGGCGGTCGCCCGCTCGTCGAACCCGGCATCCTCCACCGTCGCCCCGACCAGCAGCGAGCCGTCGGTCCAGGGGACGAGATAGCACGACGGCCCCCAGACGACACGGCGGAGCGGCGCCCCCTTCCACTCCAGATAGAGCAGCTGACCGCGCACCGGCCGCACCGGGACCGCCGGCCCTTCGCCGGCGGCAATCCGCCCCGACCAGCTGCCGGCCGCCAGGACGACCTGTCGGGCCTTCACGACACCCTCGCCCGTGTCCAGGCGCACGCCCGATCCGTCGCGATCGATCCGCGTGACCTGGCACGACCGCCTGGTGTGGACGCCGCGCTCCGCCGCGGCTTCCCACAGCGCGAAGGTCAGTTCGGGCGCGTTGACGAAGCCGTGCGTCCGGACGAGCAGGCCGCCCGCCGTCTCCGGCGCCAGGTGGGGCTCGGCCTCGCGCACGGCGCGCGCATCGAGGAACTCGGCATCGACGCCGCGCGACGCGAGCAGGCCGGCATGCCGCTCGAGGGCGGCGGCGCCGTCGCCGTCGGCCGCGGTCTCGAGCGTGCCGGTGCGATAGTAGTGCGCGGGCCCGTGTCCGTCCCGGCGGAGCCGGTCGATGAACCCGTCGTAGAGGGCCAGGCCGCGGATCGACAGCTCCAGCAGCGGTGCCTTGTCGTGCCCCTCGATGTACGGGGCCAGCACGCCGGCCGACGCCTGCGTCGCGCCGAGGGCGACGTCGCGGCAATCGATCAGCTGCACGCGGGCGCCGCGGCGCGCCAGTTCCCAGGCCACCGCACAGCCGATGACGCCGGCGCCGATGACCGCGATATCCGGTGATGACTCAGCCACGTCGCGTCCCCGTTCTCCCCTCTCCGCTTCATTATGCGTCGAAAGGCGGAGCCGCGGCAGGGACGCGCCGGGCGGGCGATCAGCGCCAGCCTTCGCGCGCGGCGACGCTCCGGATGTGCGCCAGGTGATGGCGGCCGTGCCAGGCGTACAGCGCGGCCGTGACGTCGAGCCGGATCGGCCCGTGCTGCGGATGGACGAACTCGCGCGCCCAGTGCTCGTCGGTCATCATCCGCAGCAGCGGCACCCAGCGCCGGTGGATGGCATCCAGCAGGTCGAGGGACGCGCCCACGGGAGTGACGCGATAGTCGCCGAGCGCCGCCCACGCATCTTCGGCGTAGGTCTTGATCGTCGGCCGGTCCTCGGTGAGCGCCCACTTGAACCGCAGGAAGCTGTTCATGTGGCTCTCCGGCACATGATGGAGGACGTCGCGGACCGTCCAGCCGCCGGGGCGGTACGGCGTGTCCAGTTGCGGATCCGACAGTCCATCGACGGCGCTCCGGAACCGCGACGGCAGTCCCGCAATCTCCTCGATCGCCTTCGCGCGGTCGGCCGCGCTCACCTGCGCCGGGCGCTGGAACCGTCCGATCGGGTACTTCAGTGTCTCGAGATCCGATGTGCCCATACGCCCCCCAATCCCTAACCCCCAATCCCGATCTCCGTCCCGCCCCTCTTCCGAAGCACCCACGTCGTCATGCACCGTTGATTCTGCACGATCGTGGTCTTCAGGGGATCCAGCCACTCGCCGCCGAGCCGGTCCGTCGCCGCCCTCAGCGCCGCCTCGTCCACGAGATAACGCTCGGACCCATCGGGCAGCCGGTGCCGCCCGCCGCCGAGCGGCTGCACGCGCGATTCCATGCCGATGGACGAGGCGAGGCGGCAGAAGAACAGGCCGCCTGGACGCAGGACGCGCCATGATCCGTCCAGCATCGCCTGGAAGTGGGCATGGTCACGCGCGAAGTGGAGGACGGCGCTGCTGATGACCACGTCGGCGGATGCGTCTGCAAAGCTCATCGCCTCGATCGGCTCCACGCGGAAGCGATCGGCCGGCAGGCCCGGCGCCAGCCGCGCCGCCAGCGCCCGGACGGCGCGGATCGCCTCCGGATTCCCGTCGACGCCGCGCACGTCGTAGCCTTCGCTCAGCAGGTACTCGAGATTGCGTCCGCCGCCGCAGCCCGCGTCGAGGATCTGCATGGGTGGCGCGATCCGGCCGCGCAGGAGCTGGTCGAGCAGGTAGATGTCGATGCGGCCGAGGGCGACGAGGGACAGATTACGCCCCTTCCCGGTGCACGGTGTCGGGCGAGAAGGCGGGCAGACAGACGGCGACATAGTGCGCGCCGTCCGGCCCGGGCGTGCTGTAGCGGACCCATTCGCCCGCCGGCGCGTGCACGGCCTGGCCGGCGTGCACGTCGATCGTCCCCTGCTTCGTCTCGACGCGGAGCAGCCCCGCCAGGACGAGCGTGAACTCGTCGAACGCCGGCGTCTGGGCCGGCTCCTCCCAGCCCGGCGGGCTCGTCATGCGGGCCACGCTGACCCCGGCCGTCGCGCTGTTCACCCGCCCGACGAATTCCTCGATCCGCTTCGGCTTGTTCCCGGCCGACTGGATCACCGTCGGCCGCTCGATCAATCTGGCCATCGTTCCTCGTGGACGGCACCGGCCGCCGTCAGCCCTCGCCGGGTCCGTCGGCTTCGATCTCCACGCCGAGGCCGCTGGCGATCCGGTTCACGAACGCGAAGTAGGCCACCACGGCGCCGGCGTCGTGAATCGCCAGGTCGTCGAGGCCCGCCTCGCGCAGGGCGTCGATGTCGGCGGCGTTGACGGCCGCCGGCGTCCGCGTCAGCTTGTCCGCGTAGCGCAGCAGCGCCTGCTCCCGCGGCGTCACGTCGATCCAGCCGACCGGCGCCTCGAGCAGGGCGGTGACGAGCCGGTCCTGCGCCTCGGCGGCCACGCCGTCGGCCGTGAGCATCCTACGGAGACCCGCTCCGTGATGACGGATTCAATAGTGGCAGCCGTTCAGCCCGGACACGCGCACGGCGATCAGCTCGCGCTCGCGGCGCGTCAGCGGCCCGGGCTGGTGCATCAGCTCGCGATACAGTCCGTGGTGGCCGCGCATCACGGCGGGGTGCACGGAGTGGATCTGGATGATGTGGTCGGGATCGTCCACACGCTCGGCCGGCGCGAGCGCGTCGGGAGACACGTACCGGATGAACGCCATCCTCCAACGCCTCCTCACGGCCCCCGCGCGCCGGCTCCAGCCGTGGCTGGCGGCCCGCGGGTGCCCCTGACGGTCTTGCAGGTCGTTCAAAGACGCCGCCGATGTCCGAGTGTTCGAGGGGATTGTTCACCAGCGGGCGTTGAAGCGCAAGTGCCGTGCGTCTACAGGAGGCGGAGGCTGACCCAGAGCGCGCCGAGCTGGAGGAAGCCGAACGCCCAGAAGGCGCCGAGCCGCGACACGATGGTGGCGGTCGATCGCCACAGCGCGGCAGCAGCCAGCGCCGCCACCGCGGCGAGCCCGATGGCGCCCATCAGCATCAGGTGGATCGTCGAGCGGGGTCCCCCGAGCGGCGCCACCAGCCCGAGTTCGGCGAGGCCGGTGACGGCCGTCATCACCAGCCAGAACACGGCCACCGGCATGGCCGCCCACGACGCCCACGGACGCCGTCGGACCGTGGCCGCCAGCGCGAGCAGGGCGGGAACCGTCTGCACCAGATGGCGGCCGGAGGTGCCGGTGGTGACGCCGAGGATCAGCGAGAGGACGACGAGGACGGCGAGGGCCCCGGCGAGCCGGCGATCGATGACCATCGACTCCAGCTTACCCGATGCGCCGGCTCCGGCGCCCGCCTGCGCCGCGTGGTGTCAGACACGGATGACGCCGCGCAGGTACTCGACGCACCGGCCGGCCAGCTTGATCCGGTCGCCGAGGTCCTCGCAGAACAGCTCGCCGCCCCGCTGCGACACCTGGCGCGCGTGCAGCTCGGTCTTCCCCAGCCGCTCGCTCCAGTACGGCACGAGCGTGCAGTGGGCCGAGCCGGTGACGGGATCCTCGGGGATGCCCGCGCGTGGCGCGAAGAACCGCGAGACGAAATCGCACTCGTCGCCGGGCGCCGTGACGATGAAGCCGAACGCATCGAGCCGCGCCAGCCCGGCGATGTCCGGGCGCAGGGCCCGCACCTCGGCTTCGCTCGACAGGACGGCCATCAGGTCGCGCGCCCGGTACACCTCGAGCGGCGCCGTCCCGAGGGCCGCCACGAGCGCGGGCTCCCGCCGGATCGGCTCGGCCGGCCGCGACGGGAACTCCATGGCAAGCTGGTCGCCCGCCTGCTGGACGACGATCGTCCCCCCCTTGTAGCGGAAGATGATGTGCGCGTTGGAGGTCCGCTTCTCGCTGAAGAGCACGTGCGCGCTGGCCAGTGTGGCGTGCCCGCAGAGATCCACTTCCACTTCCGGCGTGAACCACCGGATGTGGAACTCGGGCCCGCGGGGGAGGACGAACGCCGTCTCGGCGAGGTTGTTCTCCTGGGCGATGGCCAGCATGACGTCGGGCGCCAGCCACTCCGTGAGGACGACGACCGCGGCAGGGTTGCCCGTGAACAGCTGGTCGGTGAAGGCGTCGATCTGGTAAATCGGAAGCTCCATGTCCGTGCAGTACGTCCGCCGCCGGTGCGACGTTTACCGTCGGCGGCTCGGGCGAGCCGCGCCGATCTCAGCCGTTTCCGGATGTCCGGCACGCATGGTGGCACCGGCGCCTTCGCGCAGCCGGCCTCCGGCCCGCGACCGACCGGGGCGCCGCACTAGCGGATGACGCGACGCCGCCGCAGGGCCGCCCGCAACGCCTCGACACGGCGCCGGTTCACGCCGAGATCCCAGCGGCCCAGCCGTGCAGCCGACCGGACGGCAACCAGACCGTCGGCAGGCCGCACCTGCAGTTCGAGGTCGTCGACGAACCGGAAGACCGCACTGCGGCACTCGGCGTGCAGCCGGCTCTCCGTGTGCTCCACGATCCGCGTCCGGGGCAGCGCCGCCACCACGGTCCGGATCACCCGCCAGGCCTCGTCTGGCGGCACGGTGAGCCTGAACGGATCGATCGCGTGCGGCGCGTCCGTCGCGTCGCTCGACACGCAGTTCGGGGTAGCCGGACATGGAGGCAGATGTGCAGGTGCCATCGCTGGCGGACGAGCCCGGCGCGGGCGCGGATCGTCATGTGATTATAGCCAGCCTGCCTTCCCCATTGTGCCGCCCGGGCCGGCTGCCGTAGCATTAGCGACCATCATGCGACTGTTCACCGTCCCCCTGGCCCTTGCCGCCCTGCTCGCCGTTGGTTTCGCGATGGCCTGCAGCGCGCCCACGGCGCAAACCGAGCCCCCGTTTCATGTGGAGGAAGCGACCATCGCGCAGATTCACGCGGCCATGAAGGCCGGCCGCCTGACCTGCCACAGCCTGGTCGAGGACTACCTCCGCCGGATCGAGGCGTACGACAAGAACGGCCCGAGACTCAACGCGATCATCCTCGTGAATCCCGACGCGCTGAAGGAGGCCGACGAGCTCGACCGCCGCTTCAAGGCCGGCGGGTTCGTCGGGCCGCTTCACTGCGTGCCGATGATCGTGAAGGACAACTACCAGACGGCGGGGCTGCAGACGACGGCCGGCTCGCTGTCGCTGAAGGGGTTCATCCCCGGGAAGGACGCGTTCCTGGTCGCGCGCGTCAAGGCAGCCGGCGCGATCGTGCTGGCGAAGTCGAACATGGACGAGTTCGCCTTCAGCCCGTACGAGACGGTCAGCTCGATCCTGCCGGGCTACACGCACAATCCGTACGACACCTATCGCGTCACCGCAGGATCGAGTGGCGGCACGGCGGCGGCCATTGCGGCGAGCTTCGGCACCGTCGGCTTCGGCACCGACACGGGGAACTCGATCCGCGGCCCCTCGTCGCACCAGGCCCTGGTCGGCATCCGCTCGACGATGGGGCTGACGAGCCGGGCCGGAATCGTGCCGCTGAACCTGCAGGCCGACATTGCCGGCCCGATGGCGCGCACGGTCGAGGACGCGGTCGCCGTGTTCCAGGTGATCGCGGGCGGGGATCCCGACGATCCCGCGACGAAGGCGGCGGCGGGACACCCGATTCCCGACTACTCGAAGTCGCTCGTGCGCGACGGCCTGAAGGGCGCGCGCATCGGCGTGCTCCGGCAGGCGTGGAAGGCCGACACCGCCGATCCCGAAGTGATGCAGGTGTTCCAGCGCGCGCTCGACGACATGCAGCGCGCCGGCGCGGTGATCGTCGATCCGGCGACGGTCGAGGGGCTCGAGGCCATCAAGGAGCCCGACCGCCGGCTGGGGCCGTGCATGGGCTTCAAGTACGACATCAACCGGTACCTCGCGGCGCAGGGCGACCGCGTGCCGGTCCACACGCTCGCCGAGATCATCAAGTCGCGGAAGTTCCATCCGTCGATCGAGCTGCGGCTCGAGCGGGCGGAGGCGGGCCCCGAGAACGGCCCCGACTCGCCGGCGTGCCAGGCGGAAGCCGCCTACCGTCAGCAGGTGCGCGACGCCGTGCTGAAGACGATGGCCGACCTGAAGCTGGACGCCTTCGTCTACCCGACGTGGAGCAACGTGCCGCGGCTCATCGGCGACCTGAACACGCCGGCCGGCGACAACAGCCAGTTCTTCTCGCCGACCACCGGCTTCCCGGCCATCAACGTGCCGATGGGGTATACGCGTGGCGGGCGGCTGCCGGCGGGAATGACGATCTACGGCCGGCCGTGGGACGAAGCGACGCTGATCAAGCTGGCGTACTCGTACGAGCAGCACACCCACTGGCGCCGGCCGCCGTCGTCGACGCCGCCGTTGCACTAGGCGCCAGGGGCGGCCATTCCGCGGGGCAGGTCTGCTTCAGGCCACCCCTACGAGAGAGGTGACAGCGGAGGGGCCGTGAGGCGCCGTCGAGGAGGCGATTTCGCAGGGGCCGCCTGAGGCGCGATCAAGCCGGAATGGCGGCCCCTGGAGACAATCGGTAACTGGCCCCTCTGAGGCCGTCGTGGATCTGTCGAGACGACGATATTCCTGCGCCGCGCTCTTCGCGCGATCGCAACGGCCAGCTTCGAACGCTTTTCTCCGCCACGGGTCCACTCGACGGGTGCCGTGTCACGATCGGCTCCGCCGCCGCTACCTGCCGAACAGCAGCCCGCCGACATCCGCGGCGGTCACCGGCCGTGGCTCGTTCTGAAGGCCGACCAACGCGGCCGCCAGCCCGATCACCTCGGCGGCCGTCCGGCCGGACGCACGCAGATCGCGCACGCCCGTGCCTCCATCCGACTTGCTCAGCTTCTGCGTCGCGCTCTTCATGATGAGGGGATGGTGGAGGAACGCCGCCGGCTGCTTCCGCCCGAGCAGCCGCGCCAGCTGGATCTGCCGCCCCGTCGACGACGCCAGGAGGTCCTCGCCGCGGATGACGAGCGTGACGCCCTGGTCGAGGTCGTCGACGGCCGCCGCGAACTGGTACGTCCAGCACCCGAGTCGATCGCGCACGAGCAGGTCGCCGCATTGTTCGAACGGCCGCTGCTCCTGCGGGCCCAGCCGCAGATCGTCGAACCGCTCGACCGACGGCGCCAGACGGACGCGCAGGCCGAGGCCGGGTCCCTCCGCCAGGCCACGGTCCGCGCACGTGCCCGGATAGCGCAGCTCGCCGCCCGCGCCGCCGCCAGCCGCGGTGATGCCGGCGCGCGAACAGGCGCAGGCGTACACCAGCCCCTGCCTCCGCAGCCGATCCAGCGCCGCCTCGTAGATGGCCGTGCGGTCGCTCTGGCGCCCGGCGGCGCACGGGCCCGCGCGGAGCGCCGCGATGGGCGGTTCGTCGGGCAGGAAGCCGAGCCACTCGAGATCGTCGAGGATGGCGGCCTCGAAGGCGGGCCGGCTGCGGTCGCGATCGTGATCCTCGATGCGCAGGCGGACACGGCCGCCCGCGGCGCGGGTCACCCCCCAGACGTACAGCGCGTTGACGACGTGACCGAGGTGCAGGAGGCCGGTGGGGGCGGGAGCGAAGCGGCTGACCGGGGGATCGGGAAGCGCGCGGTCGAGCGCCGCTCGATCGAGCGGCGCCGGCCTGGCCGATGAGCTCAGCACGCGGACGGCTCGAGCGCGCCGGACGGCGGGATCAGACGAACGCCCTGATCACGTCCGAGCGCGTGATGATGAACGTCTTGTCCAGCTTGAAGTCGCGAACCAGCACCGCCGGCGTCTGCGGCGTGATCATCGTCGACAGCAGCTCCACCGGCGTCGTGATGTCGACGAACGGGAAGGCCGGCAGCATGATCGACGAGACGGGCTGGTGCCGGACCTCGGGGTTCCGCAGCAGCTCGTCGTAGAGGTGCGTCTCGTTCAGCGAGCCGACGAGCCGCTTGTCGCGCGTGATCGAGACCTGCGAGAAGTCGTGCCGGGCCATCAGCCTGATGGCCTTCTCGACCGTCTCGTCGGCCTCGACCGAGAGCAGCTCGCCCGACAGCCCCGACGCGACCATGTCGCGCGCGGTCAGCCCGGAGACGTCGAGGAACCCCTTCTCGCGCATCCACTCGTCGTTGAACATCTTCGCCATGTAGCGCGACCCGTGGTCGTGGAAGATGACGACGATGAGATCGTCGGCGGTGAAGCGGTCCTTCAGTTGCAGCAGCCCGGCGATCGCGGCGCCGGCGGAGTTGCCGCCGAAGATCCCCTCTTCGCGGGCGATCCGGCGGGTCATCACCGCAGCGTCCTTGTCGGTGACCTTCTCGAAGCCGTCGATGACGTCGAAGTCGACGTTCTGCGGCAGGAAGTCCTCGCCGATCCCCTCGGTGATGTACGGGTAGATCTCGTTCTTGTCGAAGACGCCGGTCTCCTTGTACTTCTTGAACACCGAGCCGTACGTGTCGATGCCCCAGACCTTGATCTTCGGGTTCCGCTCCTTCAGGTAGCGCCCCGTGCCGCTGGCGGTCCCGCCGGTGCCGACGCCGACCACCAGGTGGGTGATCCGGCCGTCGGTCTGCTCCCAGATTTCCGGCCCGGTCTGCTCGTAGTGGGCCTGCGCGTTCGAGAGGTTGTCGTACTGGTTCGCCTTCCAGGAGTTCGGGACCTCGTTCACCAGGCGCGACGACACCGAGTAGTACGACCGCGGGTCCTCTGGATCTACGTTCGTCGGGCAGACGATCACCTCGGCGCCGAACGCCCTCAGCGCATCGACCTTCTCCTTCGACTGCTTGTCGGTCGTCGTGAAGATGCACTTGTAGCCCTTCACCACGGCCGCAATCGCCAGCCCCATGCCGGTGTTGCCCGACGTGCCTTCGATGATCGTCCCGCCCGGCTTCAGCAGCCCCGCCCGTTCGGCGTCCTCGATCATCTTCAGGGCCATCCGGTCCTTGATCGAGTTGCCGGGATTGAAGGTCTCGAGCTTCACCAGCACGGTCCCCTTGACGATCCCGGCCGGGATCCGGTTGAGGCGGACCATCGGCGTGTGGCCGATCGCCTCGAGGATGTTGTCGCAGATCTTCTTCTTCGGGTGCGTCACGGGTTCTCGATCTCCGTCCACGGAATCCGGATTGGGAGCCTTCGGGGCGGGCCGCCGCCTGACGAGCTTGCTTGATGCACTGTACCGCACCGTCCCGGCGCGGACAACCGGCAACGCGGCCGCGGCGGCAGCGGCACCGGCCGTTCCGCATCCCGGAAGCGACGCGCGCGCCGGCCCGTCAGCGCTTCGCGAGCTGCGACAGGAGCTCGAGCTGGATCTGCTGGATCTCCACCAGGCGCTCCCACTGGTGCGACAGCAGGTGATCCACCTTCTCGTGCAGGTGCCGGATCTCGAGCTCGGCCTTCAGGTTCACCTGGTAGTCGTGCTGCGAGCGCAGCCGGTCCTTCGCCTCCTGCCGGTTCTGGCTCATCATGATGACCGGCGCCTGGATCGCGGCCAGGCACGACAGCACGAGGTTCAGCAGGATGAACGGGTAGGGGTCGGGCGGCCGCCAGTAGAGCACGAGCGAGTTCATCACGAGCCAGAGGACCAGGAAGACGCCAAAGCAGATGAGGAACGTCCAGCTGCCGCCGAAGGTCGCCATCCGGTCGGCCACCTTCTCGCCGAACGACCAGGCCTGCTCGAACTCCGCGTCCACGTTGGTCGCGAGGACCTCGTGCTGCCGCAGGCTCTCGATGACCTCCTGCTCGAGCGACGTCAGCTCGCCCCGTTCCGACGCGAGCAGCGACTCGACGTACTGCGCACGATATCGCGAGAGGTCCAGCCCGCAGATGAACGAGGTGGCCGACCAGGCGGGATGGTCGTGCTGAATCAGATCCGTGAGACTGTTGCGGACCGCCGCTGCGGGAATCGCCTCGCGGGCGCTCAGCTTCTTCCCGCACACTGCGCAGGTCCGCTCGACGCCGGGGGTGGTGGTCATGGGCGCTTCAGTCGCTGTCGCGTGGGCAGTGGGCCCGGGCGCCTATTATGCCGCAGCGGGGCCGGTGCGATCCGGGGAACCGCCGGTGGCGGCGCGAGAGCGGCGGCTGGATCTCGACATTTTTGTCTGTCCGAGTTAGACTCCGACTCGCAATTCCCGATTTCTTCGGAACCGAAACGTTCGTCCGTAGCCCGGCCCAAGCTCCACTCCGCCTGCGGCACCGCCTGCAGATTCCGCGGATCGTCCCCACCGAGCTGCGACGCCGGGTCGTGCACCATCCAGTCCGTACGACCGCACTCCCCTGGAGCGAGTGTGGCCCGAGGTTCGTCTCGGAATCGCATCACCGCTCGAACAAGGGGGGCCCCGATGAAGGTGGCGATTTTCGGCGCGGTCGGCACGATCGGCCGGTCGGTGACGGCGGCCCTGCTGGCTCGGGGTGACACCGTGCGCGCGGTCGGGCGGACCGAGGCCACGCTGCGCGAGGCTTTCGGGGGGGCGAGCGGCGTGGAAATCCAGGCGGCCGACGTCGCGACCGCCGAAGGCTGCGCCCGCGCGGCCGCTGGCGTCGATGCCATCGTGTACGCCGTCGGCCTGCCATACACGAAGACGGCGTTCGGCAACTACCCGTCGATGATGCACTTGGCGGTGACGGCGGCCCGCGGCGCCCGCGTGCACCGGCTGCTCCACGTCTCCAACGTGTACCCCTACGGCGAGCCCCGCACTCCGCGCGTGCGCGAGGATCATCCGCGCCACCCGCAGGCGGTGAAGGGACAGCGCCGCAAGGAGCAGGAAGACGTCGCCCTGGCGGGGCACGGCGCCAACGGCCTGGAGACGCTCGTGCTTCGGCTGCCCGACTTCTACGGGCCGTTCGCCGATCGCAGCCTCGGCAACACGATCCTGTCGGCGGTGGCGCGCGGCGGGCGGGCGACGATGCTCGGCCCGATCGACACGCCGCACGAGTTCATGTTCACGCCCGATGTGGGTCCGATGGTGGCGGCGCTGCTGTCGCATCCCTCCGGCTGGGGCGAGGCCTACAACTTCGGTGGCGCCGGCATCCTCACGCAGCGGGAGTTCGCGATGCGCGCGTTCGCCATCGCCGGCCGCCCGCCCCGCCTGCGCGTCGCCAGCCCCGGGATGGTCCGTCTGATGGGCTGGGTCTCGCCGATGATGCGCGAACTGGTGGAGATGAGCTACCTGCAGACCCACCCGGTGCTGCTCGACGACAGCAAGCTGCACGCGCTGCTGGGCACGGTGCCGAAGACGCCCTACGAGGACGGCATCCGTCGCACGATCGATCACCTGCGCGTCCGCCGGACGTCCTGACGCGCGCGGCCGTCCTTCCGATCCGCCCCTACTTCAGCGACAGATACCGGGCCAGCGTCCGGTCGCCCACCATGATCGCGACCCGATCGAACCGGTCGAACTGCCGGACGAGGCGCGTCAGCTGCTCGCCGACGCGCGGGCCGTCGCACATGCCGCCCATCGAGAACGGCTCGAGTACGACGGTGGCCTGCCGGCCGTCGATCCTCACCGACCTGAGGACGATTCCGAGCTGCGCGACCCGGTTCGTGTAACCCTCCGGCGGCGCCGCCGTAAGTTGTGCGCGAACGGCGGTCTCGAGGTCCGATCCCGAGAGCGCCGCCGTGCGTCGGTGCCCGACGATCACGTCGCCGCAGCCGATCGTCTCGCCGTGCGCCGCCGGGCCGGGACTCATCGCCACGAAGTACAGCGTGAAGGCGACCTCGCGGGGGCGCGCGGCCTGCGCCGGTGCACCAGCCCGGACTGCCGTCCCCCCCAGGGCGATCGCCAGCACGAGCCCCACGGCCATCCGCCGGACGTCCGTTGCCATCATGTCGCTGCCGGCCCTCCCTGACTGCTCAGACCGCCCCGCACGCCCCGGGGTTTGCTCGCGAGCGGGGCTCAGTGCCGATGGGCGCCCGCCAGGCCGAAGCGGCTGACGGTGTCCTTCTCGAAGTCGAACTCGATGAGGACGGCCGGCTCCGAGCCGACCACCGAACCGACATGACCCGGCTCGAGGACCACGGCCTGCGGGGCGGTGAGGTCGAGCGTGCACCCGTCGGGATAGCGGATCTGAATCCGCCCGCGCGCGAGGAAGCCGACGTGCGCGTGCATGCACAGCTCGGTGCCGACCACGCCCTTCATATGGCTCTGCCACTGGAAGCCGGCCGGGTAAATCGTCCGCTTCACGCGGCCGTCGCCGGCGCGCACGACGTCGTGCTGGACGCCGCCGACCTCGCGGTGGTCGGCACCGGGCATCGGGGCGAGCAGGGGATCGTTGACGCTCATACGGGACTCCTCCTGGATTGAGGTCGGGCGGGCCCGACACGGGGCGGGCGGCATGCTAGCACAGCGCGGCCCCCCACGGTCGAGCTGCATGTCGCCGCCGGCGCCGGTGCACTATGATGGTGGCGGGCAATGCCGGAAGCCGGTTCTCGCCGCGTCGGGTCATTCGTCAGGCTGGTGCACTACTGGTGGCCCGTCGCGCTGGGCTGGTCCATCGCGCTCGTGTGGAACCAGGTCAGCGAGCGCCCCGTCTCGCACGCGGGTCTCGCCGTGCTGCTCTGGGGCATCCTCGGCGCCTACAGTCTCGACCGGCTCCTCGACGGCTCCCCGCCGGCCGATCCCCGCTGGCTCCGCTGCCTGCTCGTCGGCGCCTTCACGGTCTCGGCGTCGGTTTCGCTGGTGTACCTGACCCGCCTGCCCGCCGGCACCGTGGCGATGATTCCGCTGCTGGCGGCCATCGGCTTCTTCTACCGCCGGCTGAAACGGTATCCCCTCACCAAGACCGTCCTCGTACCGGCCGTCTGGGTCTGGGCCGGCCTCGCGCTGCCGGCCGCGGACGGATCGTGGTTCGGCTGGCGCGCGCTGCGGCTGCCGGTCGCGGCTCCGCTGATGGCGCTGTTCGCCGCCGGCTGCCTGCTGTGCGACGTCAAGGACGCCGAGGCCGATCGCCGCGCGGGGGTCAGGAGCCTGCCGGCGGTCTTCGGCATCCCGGCGACGATTGCCGTGGCCACCGCCCTCGCCGTGGCCGGCGCCCTGATGGCCTGGCTGCAGCAGCGGACCGGGCTGCTGGTCACCGGCCTGGCGCTCGTCGGCCTGGGCCAGTGGACCACCATCCTGATGGCCGGACCGGCGGGTGCGCTGGTCGTCGATCTCGCGCTGACGATCCCGGGCGTGCTGATCGTCGCGCATCTGGTACGGTAGATCGCGCGCGGTAAGCGGCCTCTTCAGCGCTGAGACGGCGGCCGCCGGTTCAGCGGGGGCGGCGGCGGACCGGAGGGCGGTTCGAACGACGCGTCGAGACCGCCAGCCGCGATCCAGTCGTCAACGAGCCCCGGCGCCAGCCCGATTTCCTCGATCAGGCTGGCGCGCATCCGGGCGCGCGACAGGTCGCGCGTCTCCACACCCGCGGCGGTCTTCTCGAGCCGCCGGTTCCCGAAGAGGACCACCAGTGCGCCCGGCCGGTTGCGCCGGGCGTAGAGCCGCTGATTGAACGGGCTGCGCTCGCGCGACGCCTCGTACCGCTCGAGGCACGTCGCGCGGTCGGACGGATCGACGAGCAGCCGGCATGCGAGGTATCCCTCGTTGGGCGGCACGTCGGCCCAGATCACGTGGGTGCCGTTCTCCGGCTCCACCTCCGCCGCCAAGACCGCATCGGGACTGACGAAGACTTCCGTGCCCAGCGGGAGCGGGATCCCGGTGAGCAGTGACGAGTCGACCAGCCAGTGCTGCCCGTCGAACGCGACCGCCACCGTGCCGTGGTTGAGGACGCCGGCATCGCGCATCGACGCCGCCACCGGGCGCGCGGCGAAGCCCAGCGAGAGGAGCAGCTCACAGAGCGCGTGGCTGGTGGCCCAGCAGGTGCCGCCGGCTCCGTACTCCAGCCAGCCCGTGAAGAAATCGCTCGCGTCGCGCCCCGGCAGCGGCCGGGCCGGGCCGCTGCGCAGGGCGATCATCTTCCGGACGTTGTCGAACGGGACGCCAGCACACCACGCCGCGTACACCGCGCGCAGCCCCTCGAGGCCGGCCGGCGGTGGCGCCGGCAGCCCGAGCCGGGCCAGCACGCGGTCGCGCAGCGCAGGAGTCAGGGAATCAATACCCATTGCTCATTGCTCATTGCCCGTTGCTCGTTGCTCATCGCCCGTTGCCCGTTGCTCGTTGCGAGACCGCGCGTTCTCGCGGGAGCCTCGTCTATTTGATCCCCACCACCATCGAGTCGGGCCCGACGAGATGTTCGACCCGGGTCTCCTTGAAGCCGGCCTCCTCCATCCAGCCGGTGCAGTCGGCGCCGGTGTAATCGAAACCGCCTGGCGTCTCGACCAGCATGTTGAGGCTCATGAGCAGGCCAAACGCATTCGCCCGCCGGTCGTCGTCGATGACCGTCTCGTAGACGATGAAGGCGCCGCCGTCGGGCAGGGCCTCCCAGGCCTTCTTCACGAGCATCCGCTTCTGCTCGAGGTTCCAGTCGTGGAGGATGTGCCCCATCATCACGACGTCGGCCTTCGGCAGCGGCTCGGTGAAGAAGTCGCCGGGCTGGAACGTGAGGCGGTGCGCGAGGCCGAGCTGTTCGGCGTACTCCTCGAAGATCGGCTGGACCTCCGCGAGATCGAACCCGATGCCCGTCAGGTGCGGGTTGGCCTGAACGACCTGCGCGACCAGGTCGCCCTGCGCGGTGCCGACATCGACGCAGCTCCGGTACTTCGCCCACGGGAACTGGCGGGCGATGGCCATGTTCGCGCCGTGGCTGATGCCGGTCATCGCCTTCAGGAACTGTTTCAGGCGCGCCGGATCCGCATAGAGCGCCTCGAAGAGCGGTTCGTCGCCCGTCTTCGCCTCGTTCTGCGGACGCCCCGTGCGCAGCGCCTCGGTCAGGTCGCCCCAGAAGCGGTACAGCCGGTGGTTCCCCATCTCGAGGATGCCGCCGACGTACGACGGCTTGTGCTTGTCGAGGAAGAGCTCCGTCGCCGGCGTGTTGGCGTAGACGCCGTCGGTGCGCTGGAGGAAGCCGAGCGCCACGAGCGTGTCGAGGAAGTCGTGCGCCGCCCGCGCGTGCAGGCCGAGCCGGCCGCGCAGGTTCTCGAGCGTGCCGGGGCGCCGCGCCAGCTCGGTGAACACTTCCATCTCGACGGCGCTCAACAGCACCTTCGAGGCCATGAAGCCCATCCCGATCTGCATGATGTGTTCGGGAGTCACGTTGCCTGCCTGCGCCGCCGGATCTGACATCTCGGTCCTCCTCTTCTCGCGTTCCGGATTCCCGTACAACGGGGTGGGCCGACATCATGACCGATGGCAGGCGGCGGCTTCAACGGCATTCACCGTCGGGGATGGCGTGGCGTCCGTCAGCGGGGTGTGGAAGCGGATGGCGGCGGGAGGAGCGGCCGCTGCCGGGAGCCGGCCCCGATGGAGCCAGCCCCGGCCATCCGCCGATGCTAGGCGGCTTCGGCGTGAGGAGGCACGCCCCGGTGCTGGTAGCAGTAGCCCTGGTTCTTCGTGTGCCGCTCGCACGGTCCCTCTTTCGAGCTGCAGGGGGCACCGCACGCGTGCGCGACCAGAATCGGGTGCGGTGTCGGCGCGTTGCCCTGATCGCCAGGGGCTTCGTCCTCCGGCGCAGGGGCAGGCGGCACTGCGGGCGTTGCCGGCTGCGTGCCGGGCGCCGGCTGCTGGGCGGCCAGCGGTGTGACGCGAATCTGGACGGACACCTCCTGAGTGAACAGGCCCGGCGCGTTTCCTCGTGCCCCGCCCCAGGAATACTGGTCGGTTGGCCCGCACTGCACGAAGTGACCTATTGGCTCGTCGCCGAGACCGAGCTTCACCATTCCGCGCCGGTTGGTCCGAAGCGGATTGGGACTGCCCGACGAACACCCCTCGGCGCACGGTCCAACATGGCTTACGAGGATGCCGCGCACCGGCTGCCCCTGATCGTCAACGACCGTGACTTTGTACAACATCGCGTGCCTCCCTCCCGCCCGTCGCGGATCGGAGCACGGGCCATGCCACCGCTGGCGCCGCTGTATCAGGGCAGATTGGGCGCGCCTCCCTTGAGCGGAGGAAGGGGATTACGAAAATGTCGCGGATGGTGGGGAGGACCGGAACACCGACAGCGACAGGATTTGCACCTATGCCGGACGTGGGACGTCGGACGTGAGGAGCGGTCTACACCACCGCCCCGAACAACCGGCCCACCAACGCCGTGACGACCAGCGCCAGCGCCCCCCAGAAGGTCACGCGCAGCGCGCCGGCCGTTGCCGAGGCGCCGCCGGTCCGCGCGGCCAGGCCGCCGAGCAGGGCCAGGAAGGCCAGCGAGGCCAGTGAGACCGACGCGATGAGGAGGCTGGCCGGCGCCAGCGCCACCGCCATCAGCGGCAGGAGTGCACCGACCGTGAACGATCCCGCCGACGCGAACGCCGCCTGCACGGGCCGGGCGGCCACGACTTCCGAAATCCCCAGCTCGTCACGCGCATGCGCCCCGAGCGCGTCGTGGGCCATCAGCTGCTCGGCGACCTGGCGGGCCAGATCGGGCGTCAGGCCGCGCTGCACGTAGATCCCGGCGAGCTCCTCGTGCTCGGCGCGGTCCTGCGTGGCCAGCTCCCGCCGCTCGCGCGCCAGGTCCGCCGCTTCGGTGTCGGCCTGCGAGCTGACCGACACGTACTCGCCGGCCGCCATCGACATCGCCCCGGCCACGAGGCCGGCCACGCCGGCCACCAGCACGTCGGCCCGGGCCGCATGCGCGGCGGCCACGCCGACGACCAGGCTGGCCGTCGAGACGATGCCGTCGTTGGCGCCGAGGACGGCGGCACGGAGCCAGCCGATCCGGCTCGTGCGGTGATGCTCCTGGTGCCTTCGTCCCCGTCCGGGATCGTGTCTCGCCATGGCGGTCCCTCGCGCGGGCCGGCGCCTGTTGCGCCGGGCCGGCCCACGTCTCCGATTATGGTCCGTCAGAACTGTCGGAGGAAATCCTCGGGGATGTCCGCCTTCTTCCGGCCCGCGATGGCGAAGTAGTAGAGCGGCTCGCCCTGAATGGACAGGCGGTGGCGGTAGCGCTCCAGGTGATAGAGGTCGAGATACTTCGACAGGATCAGCTGCCGGATCATCTTCGAGAATCCCGACTGGTCGTCGTGGCTGAAGAAGGTCTCCTTGATGTTGAACGCGACCCAGCCCTGCGGCTGGATGGCGTTGAACGCCTCGAGGAACGCCAGCGGGGGGATGTCGCCGAAGCCCAGCGCGGCCACGGTGGTCAGGCAGTCGAACGACCAGCTGGCCAGTTCCTCGCGCTCGGCCGGACCGAGCCGGCAGAAGTCGGTGACCAGATAGGCGTCGTAGAGCCCCGGCCGGTCGCGCTCGGTGGCCATCTGCGCCTCGGGGATGATGTCGGCCCCCACGAGTCTGGAGATCCCCCACTTCTTCAGCGCCTCGCCCATCATCCCGTTGCCGGCGCCGAAGTCGAGCACGCGCAGCTCGGTGAAGTTCTCGCTGGTCTGCGCGACCGACGACTTCAGGATCTCGGCCACCTTCGAGGGCGACTGGCACTTCAGGCGGTCGTAGAACAGCTGCTCGTAGAGGCCGGGGACCTTGTAGATCGCGTCGTAGTCGTGGAAGCGGATGGTGCGGCGGTGGTCGCCGTCGAGCAGGTGGAAGTAGGCCTCGTCCTGGCCCACACGATCGTCAATCGGGGGGAACTGGATCCTGTGCCGGATGTGCATCGTCACCTTTCCTTTGAATGGGCGGCGGCGGAGCCACGGGCCCGCCGCCGATCCCTGTGAGACCGTCGAGACAGGGGACGCCCGGAGAGACATCGCGCGGAACGGCTGCGCCGACGGGACACGGCAGACGGGCCCGCGTCACGCACGCAGCGGCAGACTCGTGGGGGCGGACCTTCATGCTACCTCATCGGCATGCGTCCATCAACACGCGGACGCGGACCCGCGAGACGCTCATTCCGTATCCCGGGATTGCCAGGGTGGCGGGTGAACAGGTGACCGCCGGTCGCCGCAAGGTGGCGTCCGATCAGGCGATCCGATGTGCCACGATGGCGCTGCCAAAGTGGCGACCGTCGATGTCGAGGTACAGCTGGCGTTCGGTGATCGACACGGCCACGACGGCCCGCCGGCCGATGGCAGCGGCTGCCGAGTCGATGAAGTCACGGTCGAACGCATACACGGGAATGTCGGCCGCGCGATGGATCGGTCCGGCGCGCAGCTCCTCCAGCACCTTCTCGACGTGCCGGTGGGTGTACACGGCGGCGCGGCCCGCCAGCTTCATGCCGCGATGCAGGCGCCGGGCATCCGGCATGCCGACCTCGATCCAGGCCGTCACGCGCCCGGCTGGATCGCGCACGAGGACCGCCGGCTCGTCGGCCGACGACACGCCGCCGGTGGCGAACGTGATGCCCTCGGTGTATTCGAGGCAGTACGCCAGATAGCGGGTCAGCAGGTATTCCTGCGTTTCCGAGGGGTGACGGCCCATCCGGAGGTCGAAGGTCTCGTAGACGCCTCGATCGACGTCGGCCAGTTCGGTCACCAGGTTGTAGATCGTCGCGGTCAGGGCCATCGTCTCACTCCACCTGCGACGTACGACGGGGGTCGCGGACTTCGCCGAAGGCCACGCCGAGCCGAGGACAGGAGAATCCGAAGCGAGGCGTCAGCGTCAGCACCGCGCGGGGGTGGGGCCCCGCGCGCATTGAATAATGCCTCAGAAGATGAATGGAATCAGCCCCTTCACGCGTGCCTTGTACTGCGGGTACTGGTCGGGGAAGTGCTTGAGCATCATCGCCTCCTCCTGCCTCGACTTGATCCAGAGCACGAGGAAGACGACGACGAAGCCGAGGAACGTCTGAGCGTTGTTCCAGACGATGGCCGTGCCGAGGAACATCGCCAGCACGCCGGTGTAGATCGGGTGGCGCACGAACGCATAGGGGCCGCGCCGGACCAGCTCGTGATCCTCCTTGAACGTGACCCAGCCGCTCCAGTTGCGGCCGAGCGTGCGGCGCGCCCAGAGCGTGAAGGCGAGCCCTGCGAAGCAGACGGCCACGCCGACCCAGGCGACCAGCGGCGTGCGCGGCAGGAGCGGCGGCACGCGGCGCAGGATGGTCTGCAGCATCGCCAGTTCGACGGCGCCGATGGCGACCAGCACCAGAATCAGCCGGCTGCCCCAGCTCTGCCGCTCCACGGTCCGCTTGGCCGACCAGGCGGCCAGGAACCAGTAGAGGATCATCACGATCCAGCAGCCGATGACGATGTTCTTGTAGAGAGTCATGCAGCACCACGCTCTTTCGTTCGCTCGACTCTTGCCAGGATCGTCGCGGCGGTCAGGTGCGCCGTCACGTTCGCCGTCGTCTTGCACATGTCCGGGATGGCGTCCACGGCGATGAGCAGCCCGACCCCCTCCGGCGGCAGGCCGAGATTCACGAGCAACGGCACCAGCAGGAACAGGCTGGCGCTCGGAATGCCGGGGACGCTGAAGCTGAGCAGCGTGCCGGTCGCCACGATCGTCAGCAGCTGCGCCGCGCCGACGTGCACGCCGTACAGCTTGCCGAGGAACAGCGCGCCCACGATCCAGCCGATCGGCACGTTCACCCGGAACAGGGTGACGGCGAGCGGCAGGACGAAGCCGTCGATGATCGGCGGCAGCCCCAGCGTGTCGCGCGCCGCGGCCAGCAGCGCCGGCAGCGCGGCCAGTGACGACCGCGTGCTGAAGGCGACCGCCTGCGCCGGCAGCACGGCCCGGGCGAAGCGCCTCAGCGGCATCCGTCCGGCCACCACGGCCACCGGATACAGCAGCAGCGTGACCGCGAGCGCGATGCCCGAGAGGGTGGCCACGTAATAGATGATGGCGCCGGCGGCCGCCATCCCCATCCGGAAGCCGAGCGGCACGGCCAGCGCGAAGATGCCGATCGGCGCCACCGCCAGGATCCACCCGACGATCACCAGCAACGCGTCGGCCAGCGCCCGGAACCACCCGACGAGCGCTTCCTGACGGGCGCGGTCGAGCTGCGCAATCGCCAGGCCGAGCACCAGCGTGAAGACCAGCACGGGCAGTACCGCCCCGTCGGCGGCGGCCTTCAGCGGGTTCACCGGCACCATGTCGACGATCCGCTGCGTCAGCGACGGCATGTGCCGCGCGGCCTCCGCCACGGCCGGCGCGCCCGCACTGGCGCGCAGCGACGCCGCCACCTCGGGCGCGATCGTCAGCCCGCGCATCACGGCCGGCGCGACGACCATCGTGAAGAGGCCGCCGGCCACCAGCAGTGCCACGAACACCGGCACGGCCCAGGCGCCGAGCCGCCCCACGCGCCGCAGGTCGGTCGCGCCGCCGACGCCGCTGATGACGAGCGTGATCACCAGCGGGATCACGGTCATCCGGATCGCATCGATCCAGACCGTGCCGACGGGCTCGATGACGGCCACCGCCGCTGCCGCGCCATGCCCGGGCACGGTCGCGAGGGCGATGCCGGCCGCCAGGCCGACGATGAGGGCAAGGAGGGTGCGGAGGGTGGAGGACGTCACCTCGGCCACAGCCAGCCGAACGTCCCCGCCGTCAGCAGACCGTAGATCAACCCGTCGAACATCGACAGCAGCGTCGTCTCCCAGCTGCGCCGGTACCAGATCGACTGCTGCGCCAGGGCGAACGAATAGCCCATGAAGGCGGTCGTGCCGACGAAGCGGAACACCTGGAGGTAGTCGACGCCGGCGACGAGCGCGCGGCCGGTGACGTAGGCCGAGAAGAAGCTGACGGCCAGCGCGTAGATGAACCAGAGCGTCAGGTTCCTGCCCATGCCCATGTCGCCGCCGGGGGACACGGTCATGAAGACCAGCGGCCCCTTCTTCATCTTCTCGACGAACGCCGGGTCCTTCATGCCCGACCGCGACCCGGGGAGCGGCGCGCCATAGTCGCCCGCCGGCAGGTCGAGCCGTCGCAGGGCCTCCAGCAGTTCGTCTTCTTTCGGAACCCGCCGCAGGTCGTTCTTGTGGAGCGGCAGCACCATGTGGAAGAAGGCGCTGACGAAGAAGACGATCACGGCCGAGAGCACGATGGGAAGCCAGAGCGCCATGACGGGGACCATGTGCACCTCCGGAGCGGAACGGGATGGACGTCAGCAGGAACGCGGCATGCTAATGCGGGCCGCGGACAAGGGCAAGAACAAACTCTCTCCTCAGTATCCGCGCTCGAAGTCGACGCGGTACTTCAACTCCTCCCCCGCGCGGAACCGCCGGTAGTTGTCGATGTAGATCGGCGCGATGTCCTCGGGGAAGCTGAGCGCCGCGGTGTGGCCGGTGATGAGGACGTTCGGCAGCCGCCAGAAGACGCTGTAGGGCGGCAGCGGCTCCTCGTGGAAGACGTCGAGCACGGCGCCGGCGAGCCGCCCCGACTGCAGCGCGTCGGCCAGCGCCTCCTCGTCGACCACCTGGCCGCGTCCGGGGTTCACGAAGACGGCGTGCTGCGGCAGCGCGCGCAGCAGCCGTTCGCCGACGAGGCCGCGCGTCGCGGGCGTGTGCGGCAGGACGCAGACCAGGTAGTCGAGGCCTCGCGCGAACGCGTCGAGGTCGTCGCCGTGGAACCAGGCATCGACGTCCGGGCAGCCCTCGGTCGCGCGCGTGTAGCCGTGGACGCGCATGTGAAAGCACTTCGCCGTGTGCGCGAGATCCGCGCCGATCGAGCCGACACCGAGCAGGCCGATCCGCTTGCCGCGCAGGCTGCCGGGCGGCGTGCGGTCCCAGCGGCCGGCCAGCTGCGAGGCATGCCGGCTGAAGATCAGCCGCTCGTGCGCCAGCAGGTAGCCGAAGACGTACTCCGACATCAGCGGTCCGAAGACGCCCCGGGCGTTGGTCAGGACGTAGTCGCGCCGCAGCCCCGCCGCCAGCAGCGGCTCGACACCCGCCCAGGTCGCCTGCACCCAGCGCAGCGCCGCCAGCTGCGGCAGCACCTGCGCGATGAGCGACGGCTCGCCGAGGACCGAGTCGCACCCGGCCCCCTCCTGCGCGGCATGCGCCGCATCGGTGGCCGAGACGATCTCGAGCTCCGGCAGCCGGGCCTCTTCAATCAGCCGGCAATAGGCCGGCGCGTGACGGGACAGGACGAGAAGACGATGCATCCTCTACTGCTTCCCTTCGCCACCGATGGGGATCGGCACCTTCCGCTTTCCCGTGGTCGGCGGCGGCGGCTCGTGCATCAGGCGATCCGGCGGATGCGCCTTCAGCTCCTTCATCGCTTCCGCCACGGCCCGCTCCAGCTGCGGGTCGTGACCGGCGATGACCTCCTTCGGCCAGTTCTCGACGTCGATGTCGGGCGTGATGCCGGTGTTCTCGACCGCCCAGTGACCCGAGCGATCGAAGAAGCCGCCGCGCGGGGCGATCATCGACCCGCCGTCGATGAACGGCGGCGTGTCCGCCGTGTGGACCAGGCCGCCCCACGTCCGCTTGCCGACGAGCAGGCCGATCTTCCGCCGCTTGAACATGTAGGGCATCAGGTCGCCGCCCGACCCCGACATCTCGTTGATGATCATCACCTTCGGCCCCCAGATGCCCGCCTCGGGGCTCGTGAAGGGGACCCGGTCGCCGGCGACGTTGTTGAAGTAGCCGTCGAAGTCGCGCTGCAGCGCATCGATGATGTAGTCGGCCGCCGAGCCGCCGTTGTTGTAGCGCTCGTCGATCACCGCCCCCTGCTTGTCCTGCTGCGCGAAGTAGTAGCGGTTGAAGCTCTCGTACCCCCCCTGCCCGGTGTCGGGCAGGTAGACGTAGGCGAGCTTCCCGCCCGAGAGCTTGTCGACCAGCCGGCGGTTCGACTCGACCCACGCGCGCGTCCGCAGGCCGGCCTCGTTCCGGATCGGGACGACCGTGATCTCCCAGGCCCCTTGGGTGGACGGCGTCGAGTTCACCGTGAGCACCGTCTGCTTGTCGGCCGTGCCATCCAGCAGCCGGTAGATGTTGTCGGCGCCCCGCAGGTCGGCGCCGTTGACGGCGAGGATGTAGTCACCCTGGGCCACCTTGATGCCTGGCGTCGCCAGCGGCGCGCGCAGACCCGGGTTCCACGCCTCCGTGTCGTAGATCCGCGCGAGCCGGTAGCGGCCGTTCTCGACCCGGAAGTCGGCGCCGAGCAGGCCGGCCCGGATTGGCGGCACCTCCGGCATGTCGCCGCCGCGGACGTACGAGTGGCCGATTGAGATCTCCGATCCCATCATGTCGATCAGGTAGTTCAGGTCGGCCCGGTGCATCACGTACGGCAGCAGCTCGCCGTAGACCTGCTTGTCGCGCGGCCAGTCGGTGCCGTGCATGTTCTTCACGTAGAGGTAGTCGCGCTGGTTCCGCCACCCCTCGTCGAAGATCTGCCGGAACTCCGCCTTCGGATCGAGGAACATCGTCAGCTTCGCCTTCAGCTTCCCCTGCCCCGCCTCGGGCGGCTTGCCGGTGGCGTCCACCAGGAACAGCTCGGGCACCCGCTCGACGCCGCCGTTGTCGTCCGGCTCGACGAGGTTCGTCCGGTAGACCAGCTTCTTCCCGTCGGCGCTGACGTCGAAGGTGGCGACGCCGCTCTTCACGAAGACGTCCGGCTTGCGGTCCGCCAGCCGGTAGCGATGCAGCGCGTTGCCGGCGTTCGGCGATCCGCCCTCCGGCGTCTCCATGTAGAACACCGAGCCGGCCTCGCCCGCGCGCAGCATCGTGTACTGCCGCTCGGGGACGCCGCGCACGGAGATGACGCGTGACTGCAGGCCGTCGAAGTCGATCGTGACGGCCGCCGGCTCCTTCGCCGCCTCCGCGGCGCCGTTCTTCCGGGCCGGCGCCGATCCGACCCCCTTGTCCTCGTCACTCTCCGGGAGCAGCGGGCTCGGGTCGCCCTTGTGCAGCACGGCGAGATACAGCCCGAAGTGTTCGAGGTGGTCGTACGACGTCATGTCGAGCCACTGCGACTTCAGGCCGTAGTCGGTTGAGGCGAAGAACCAGAGATACTTGCCGCTGGCGTCCCACACCGGCCAGACGGCGTCGGCCATGCCGTCGGTGACCTGGTGGGTCTCCCCGGTCTCGACGTTGCTGATGAAGATGGCGTGGTAGAGCGAGTTCAGGTGGCTCGAGTACGCGACCCACTTCGAGTCGGGGCTCCAGGTCGGGTTCTCCGTACGGCTCGGCACCATCCACGGATCGCTGCCGACGATCTTCGCCTTCCCGGTCGCGACGTCCATCACCCAGATCTTCAGGTCGGTGTCGGTGTAGACGATCTTCTTCGAATCGGGCGACCACGACGCCATGTAGTAGTGCGTCGGGTGCTCGAGCGGGATCGTCCGCGGCGGCGTCACGCCGTCCTGCGCCTCGATGACCAGCTCGTACTCGCCCGACTTGTCGCTGAAGTACGAGATGTCCTTCCCGTCGGGCGACCAGGCCGGCTCGATCTCGGCCGAGCCGCTC
>JAGWRA010000233.1 GCA_028876655.1 Acidobacteriota bacterium
CCTCACCCGCGTCGTCGACAAGCGCAAGGTGCGCCGCGACCTCGCCGACTACTTCAGCACGCTCATCGAGGGCGTGAAGGGGAAGCGGGCGGTCGAGTGGGGGCTGGTGGACGCCGTCGCGGCGACCACGCAGTTCAAGGAGGCGGTGGCGAAGCGGGCGGCCGAGCTGGCGAAGCTGTCCGACCGGCCCACGGCCGGGCCCGGCATCACGCTCGGGCCGCTGAACCCGCAGGTCACGGCGAACGAGGTCCGGTACTCGTCGGTCACGCTTACGCTGCAGCGCGACCGCCGGACGGCGGAGCTGACGGTGAAGGCGCCCGAGGGACCGCAGCCCGACACGCCGGAGCAGATCCTGAAGGCCGGCGACCAGTTCTGGGCGCTGCGGGCGTTCCGCGAGCTGGACGACGCGCTGCTGCGGCTGCGGCTGAACGAGCCGGAAGTCGGCACGGTCGTCCTGCGGACCTCCGGCGACGCGGCGGCGGTGCTCGACGTCGACGCGACGCTGCTGACGCACAAGGACCACTGGCTGGTCCGCGAGATCACGCTGTTCATCAAGCGCACCCTGAAGCGGCTCGACCTGACGGCGCGCAGCTTCTTCGCGCTCATCGAGCCCGGCTCGTGCTTCGCGGGGACGCTGTTCGAGCTGGCGCTGGCCGCCGACCGGTCGTACATGCTGGACGACCCCGAGCAGCCCAACACGATCGCCCTCTCGCCGATGAACGGCGGGCCGCTGCCGATGAGCAACGGGCTGACGAGGCTGCAGGTGCGGTTCCTGCACGACCCCTCGAAGGTCGACGAGGTGCTGGCGCACGACGGGCCCTTCACGGCGGCCGAGGCCGCTGACGCCGGCCTCGTCACCTTCGCGCCCGACGACCTCGACTGGGACGACGAGGTGCGGCTGGCGATCGAGGGGCGGGCGGCGCTGTCGCCCGACGCGATGACCGGCCTCGAGGCGAACCTGCGCTTCCCGGGGCCGGAGACGCTGGAGACGAAGATCTTCGGCCGGCTCACGGCCTGGCAGAACTGGATCTTCCAGCGGCCGAACGCGGTCGGTGAGAAGGGGGCCCTCAAGGTGTACGGGTCGCAGAGCCGGCCCGAGTTCGACTGGAGGAGGACGTAGTGATCTCGAGCGAACGGATCCCGAACAACGTCAACCTGTCCGACAACAAGCGGCTGCAGCGTGCGCTCGAGCACTGGCAGCCGAAGTACATCCAGTGGTGGAAGGACATGGGCCCGAGCGGGTTCCAGGACTACCACCAGGTGTACGTGCGGACCGCGACCAGCGTCGACCCGGAGGGCTGGGCGCACTTCGAGTACGTCAAGCTGCCGGAGTACCGCTGGGGCATCTTCCTCGCGGAGCCGACGGCCGACCGCCGGGTCGGCTTCGGCGACCTGATGGGCCAGCCGGTCTGGCAGGAGGTGCCGGGTGAGTTCCGGAACCCGCTGCGGCGCCTGATCGTGACGCAGGGCGACACCGAGCCGGCCAGCGTCGAGCAGCAGCGCCAGCTCGGCAGCCGCTGCCCGAGCCTGTACGACCTGCGGAACCTCTTCCAGGTGAACGTCGAGGAGGGCCGCCACCTCTGGGCGATGGTGTACCTGCTGCACTCGTACTTCGGGCGCGACGGCCGCGACGAGGCCGAGGAACTGCTGGAGCGCCGCAGCGGCAACAGCGACAAGCCGCGCATCCTGCAGGCGTTCAACGAGCCGATCACCAACTGGCTCGACTTCTTCATGTTCACGATGTTCACCGATCGCGACGGCAAGTCGCAGCTGCTGTCGCTCTCGGAGAGCTCGCTCGATCCGCTGTCGCGGACGACGCGCTTCATGCTGACCGAGGAGGCGCACCACATGTTCGTCGGCGAGACGGGCGTGGCACGCATCATCGAGCGGGCCTGCCAGCTGATGAAGGAGTCGGGCTACTCGGAGGACGTGCGCAAGCTGGGCGGCATCGACCTGCCGACGATCCAGAAGCACATCAACCAGTGGTTCACGCTCAGCCTCGACCTGCACGGCAGCGAGGTGTCGACCAACGCCGCCTCCTATTTCGCCAACGGCCTCAAGGGGCGCGCGAAGGAGGAGACCTTCGAGGATCACCTGGTGCTCGACCAGATCTACAGGATGACCCTCATGGAGGAGGGCAAGCTCGACACGCGCGAGGTCCCGATGCGCAACGCCATGAACGAGGTGCTGCGCGACTGGTACGTCGGCGACTGCGCCAAGGGGGTCGAGCGCTGGAACAAGCTCCTCGAGCACTACGGCGTGAAGGACTTCCAGTTCCGGCTGCCCGACCGCAAGTTCAACCGCGGCATCGGCATGTTCGCCGGCTTCCACTTCGATCCGGACGGCCGCCCGCTGTCCGACGAGGAGTGGACCCGCCGGAAGGACGAGTGGCTCCCGTCGGACAAGGACGAGGAGTACCTCCAGAGCATCATGGCGACGCCGGTCTTCGAGCCGGGCAAGTTCGCCAACTACATCGCGCCGCCCCGTCGCGGTATCAACCACCTGCCGATCGACTTCGAGTACGTGCGGACCGAGCAGTAGCCCGTCCGTCTCGCACCCGGTATCCACGGCGGGGGCCCTGCGGCCCCCGCCGCCCGATGCGTATGCCGACCGCCCCGACACTGGCCTTCACCTGGCTCGGACACGGCACGTTCCTGTTCCGCTCGCCCGGGCAGGTCCGCCTCCTCGTCGACCCCTGGCTGACCGACAACCCGGCCTGCCCCGACGCGTGGAAGAAGCCGCCCGCCGCCGATCTGCTGCTGCTGACGCACGGCCACGACGATCACGTCGCCGACGCGCTGGCCGTCTGGCGGGCGACCGGCGCGACCGTCATCGGTCCGTTCGAGCTCTGCGCGTGGCTCGAGCAGAAGGGGGTGCGGACGATCAGCCCGATGAACCACGGCGGCACGCAGGTCGTGAAGGGGATTGCCGTCACCATGGTGCCCGCCGTGCACAGCAGCTCGACGGTCGAGGACGGGCGGCCGGTGTACCTGGGCGAGCCGGCCGGCTACGTGCTGCGGTTCGAGAACGGCCTGACCGTCTATTTCGCCGGCGATACGGCCCTCTTCGGCGACATGCGGCTCATCGCCGAGCTGTACCGCCCCGACATCGCGTTCCTGCCGATCGGGGATCGGTATACGATGGGGCCCGAGGCGGCCGCGAAGGCCTGCGAGCTGCTCGGCGTGCGGCAGGTCGTGCCGATGCACTACGGCACGTTCCCGTCGCTGACCGGGACGCCGGCGCGGCTGCGCGAGCTGGTCGGCCCCGGCGTCCAGGTGCTGGACCTGCAGCCGGGAGAGACGGCGGAGTAGCGCCTGCGGCCTGCCCGAGGCGCTGGAAGGCAGCGAGGCGGAGCCGAGCCGCCGAGCGCGCGCGAGCGGGGGTGGGGCCCCGCGAGCCCTGAAGAATGCTGACGCTGGCCCACATGTGAATTGCCCGTAGCCCGCAGCCAGAACCGTAGACTGAAGACCGAAGACCGTAGACATCACAGATTCATGTCCTACTCGAAAATCACCTACACCGTGACCGACGGCGTGGCGGTCATCGAACTGATGGAGCCGCCGGCCAACACCTATTCCTACGAGATGATGCGCGAGCTGGACGAGGCGATCCTGGCCGCGCGGATGGACCGGACGGTCCACGTGATCGTGCTGAAGGGGGCGGGGGACAAGTTCTTCTGCGCCGGTGCGAACATCTCGACGCTCACGCAGGCGGATCCCGACTACAAGTATTACTTCTGCCTTCATGCCAACGAGACGCTGAACCGGCTGGAGCAGACGCCGAAGCTCGTCATCGCCGCGCTGAACGGCCACACGGTCGGCGGCGGCCTCGAGGTGGCGATGGCGGCCGACCTCCGGATTGCGCGGCAGGGCAAGGCGAAGATCGGCCTGCCGGAAGTGGCGCTCGGCGTGCTGCCGGGGACCGGCGGCACGCAGCGGCTCGCGCGCCTGGTCGGCAAGGCGAAGGCGATCGAGCTGATGGCCATGGGGCGGCTGCTGTCGTTCGACGAGGCGAAGGCGATCGGGCTGGTCACCGAGGTCTGGGACGAGGCCGTGCTGGCCGGCCGGACGTTCGATCAGGCCATCGTCGAGTTCGCGCGGCAGTTCACGCCGCCGGCGAAGGCGAGCCGGGCGGTGGGACGGATCAAGCGGGCGGTGCAGTCGGGCCTCGAGGCGGGCTTCTCCGAGGGGCTGGCGATCGAGCGCGAACTGCAGCAGCTGCTGTTCCAGAGCGAGGACGCGAAGGAAGGGCTGGCGGCCAACGTCGAGAAGCGCCCGGCGAAGTTCAAGGGGGCGTAAGGCAGGCCACCTGCATTCTTCAATGCGCGCGGGGCCCCACCCCCGCGCGGAGCTGACGCCGATGCCTCGCCTCGGATTCGCTTGTCCTCGGCTCGGCATGGCCTCCGGCGAAGTTCTCGGGCGGGCACACTCCGCATCGTCAGCGAGGGCCTCGAGTGCCGATGTCGGGCCTGCCTGACGGTGGCTGTGCTTCGGCTGATCAGGATCCGGAGCGTAAGCGACGGCAACGCGCGGGGGTGGGGCCCCAGGGTGCCGATCCAGGCGGCAACGCTGCCAATGGCAGGATCCGGAGCGTAAGCGACGGCAACGCATGGGGGTGGGGCCCCATGCGGACTGAATAATGACCACACCATGATCAACCGCAAACTGTTCATCAACAACGAGTGGCGCGACGCGGCGGGCGGGAAGACGCTGAACGTCGTCAATCCGGCGACCGAGGAGATCATCGCGACGGTCGCCTCGGCCGAGCAGGCCGACGTCGACGCGGCCGTGGCGGCCGCGCGGGCGGCCTTCACCGGGCCGTGGGCGAAGCTGTCGGCGCGCGAGCGCGGGCGGCTGGTCTGGAAGCTCGGCGAGCGGCTGCTGGAGAAAGCCGACGAGATCGCCGCGCTCGAGACGCAGCACAACGGCAAGCCGATCTTCGAGTCGCGGCACATCGAGATCCCGGCCGCCGCGGAGTGCTTCCAGTACTATGCCGGCTGGGCCGACAAGATCCAGGGCGAGACGATCCCGGTCAAGGGGAACTACCTCACCTACACGCTGCGCGAGCCGATCGGCGTGGTCGCCGCGATCGTGCCGTGGAACTTCCCGCTGCTGCTGACGGCCTGGAAGGTGGCGCCGGCGCTGGCGGCCGGCAACACGGTGGTGATCAAGCCGGCGAGCCAGACGCCGCTGACGGCGCTGGCGCTGGCCGACCTCGCCCTGGAGGTCGGGCTGCCGCCGGGCGTCCTGAACGTGATCACCGGCCCCGGCTCGAAGGTGGGCCAGATGATCGTCGAGCACCCGGGCATCGACAAGATCGCCTTCACCGGCGACACGAGCACGGGCAAGCAGATCATGCGCGGATCGGCCGAGACGCTGAAGCACATCACGCTGGAGCTCGGCGGCAAGTCGCCGAACATCGTCCTGGCCGACGCCGACCTGGAGGCGGCCGTGCGCGGCGCCACCACCGGCATCTTCTACGGGAAGGGCGAGGTCTGTGCGGCCGGGTCGCGGCTGCTGGTCGACACGTCGATCAAGGATGCGTTCCTCGAGAAGCTGGCGGAGCGGACGAAGAAGATGGTACCCGGCGATCCGATGAACCCGAAGACCCGGCTCGGCGCGATCGCCTCGAAGGGACAGCTCGAGCGGGTGCTGCGGTACGTCGATATCGCGAAGCAGGAAGGGGCCGACCTCATCGCCGGCGGCAGCCGGGCCGACATCGGCACGGGCAAGGGCTACTTCATGCAGCCGACCGTCTTCGCCAACGTGACGCCGCAGATGACCATCGCGCGCGAGGAGATCTTCGGGCCGGTCCTGGCGGCGATCGACTTCGCCGACGTGGAAGAGGCGATCGCCCGGGCCAACGACTCGATCTACGGGCTGGCCGCGGCCGTCTGGACGCGCGACATCAAGAAGGCCCACTACGTGGCGAGCCGCCTGCAGGCGGGCACCGTCTGGATCAACACCTACAACATCTACGACACCGCCGCGCCGTTCGGTGGGTACAAGCAGAGCGGCTTCGGGCGTGAGATGAGCATGCACGCCCTGGAGCACTACACGCAGGTGAAGAGTGTGTGGGTGGATCTCAACATGTAATCTTGCAGGCGATAGGCGATAGGCGATAGGCGATCGGCGATAGGCGATAGGCGATCGGCGATAGGTCCGCGATTCGTCCCTGCCGCCTGCAGCCCACCGCCTATCGCCTACTCCTGGACTCGGTCATCATCATGGACATCAACCACGTTACCGTCATCGGCGCCGGCATCATGGGGCACGGCATCGCGCATGCCGCCATCATGGCCGGGTACGACACGCATCTCTACGACCTCTCCGCGCCCGCCCTCGAGAAGGGGAAGGCGCAGATCGAGGCGGTCGTCCGCAAGGGGATCGAGCTCGGCAAGGTGCAGGACGCCGACGGCGCCGCGGCGCTGAAGCGGCTGAAGACGGCCACCGATCTGGGCGCGGCCGTGAAGCACACCGACTTCATCATCGAAGCGGCGCCCGAGAAGATCGACCTGAAGCTGAAGCTGCTCGCCGACCTCGAGAAGCTGGCGCCGCAGCACGCCGTCATCGCGTCGAACACCTCGTCGCTCAGCCTCACCGAAATGGCCGCCGTGCTCGCGAAGCCGGGCCGGCTGGCGGGCATGCACTTCTTCAACCCCGTCCACAAGATGAAGCTGGTCGAGATCGTCCGGGCGCTCGAGAGCGCGGAGGAGACGCTGCGGGCGGTCGAAGCGGTGGCGCGGAAGATGGGGAAGGAGACGGTGCTGGTGCGCGACTCCGCCGGCTTCGCCACCAGCCGCATCAACGCGATGATCGGCAACGAGGCCTTCTTCATGCTGCAGGAAGGGGTCGCCTCGGCACGTGACATCGACAAGGCGCTGAAACTCGGCCTGAACCACCCGATGGGGCCGTTCGAGCTGGTCGACCTGGTCGGCCTCGACACCCGCCTCAGCGTCCTGGAGTTCCTCCACAAGAGCCTGGGCGAGAAGTACCGCCCCTGCCCGCTGCTCGTCCAGCACGTCAAGGCGGGCCGGCTCGGCCGGAAGGTGGGGAAGGGGGTTTACGAGTATTGACGCGGTCAGGCGCTCAGGCGCTCAGGCGCTCGGCGCCGCCACCCCCTCGACCGGCCCCGTCACCACCTGATCCCCCACGCGTCGTCCCGGCAGCCGCACCTCCATGGTCGTCCCCTCGGGCGAGGATGCGGCGACGCGGACGGTTCCCTGGAACAGCGACAGCACCTCGCGGCAGATCGCCAGGCCCAGCCCGGAGCCGCCCGTGCGGCGCGACCGCGAGCGGTCGAGCCGGTAGAAGCGCTCGAAGACCCGCTCGCGCTCGCCATCGGGTATGCCCATCCCCGTGTCCCGGATCCGCACGACGACGGCGCCGGTCGGACAGCGGTCGCAGGCCGGCTCGTCGATCCCTGCGATGGTGACGCGGCCGGCGTCGCGGTTGTACTGGACGGCGTTCCGCAGCAGGTTGTCGAACGCGCGGCCCAGGAGGCGCGGATCGGCGTAGGCGACCAGGGCCGGGAAGCGATCGAACGCGATGGTGACGCCGCGTGCGCCGGCGGGGCCGGCGAGGCGTGCGGCCGCCTCCTGCAGCAGCGGCTGGAGCGGGACCTCGTGCAGGTCCACGGCCGCCCGCCGTTCCTGCGCCCGGACCAGCAGCATCAGGTTCTCGGTGAGCGCGGTCAGCTCGCCCAGCCGCTCGCGGACGAGCGCGAGCGTCGCGCGGTACTCCTCGGCGGTCCGCGGGCGCTTCAGGGTCACGTCGATCTCCCCCTGGATCGCGGTCAGCGGACTGCGCAGCTCGTGGGAGGCGTCGGCGGCGAACCGCCGGTGCGCATCGAGGGCGGCGTTCAGCCGGTCGAGCATCTCGTTCAGCAGCTGCGTCATCCGGCCGATCTCGTCGTTCACGGCCGGCGGATCGAGCCGGGCGGCGAACTCGCCGCGGGCGATGAGGGCCGCGCGGCTGGTGATGCGATCGATGGGGATCAGCGCGCGCGACGAGAGCACGAAGCCGAGCCCGGCGGTGAGCAGCAGGCCCAGGGCCCAGACCGCCGTCAGCAGCACGGCGAGCCGCCGGAGGCCGAGGGCCAGCTTGTCCGAATAGAGGCCGACCGCCATCACGTAGGTCTGCCCGTCCTTGGCGGCCGACAGCGCGATCATGCGGGCGGGATGGCCGGCGGCCTCGACGGCGACGATCGGGGCGCGCCCCGCCACGGCGTCACGGACCCGGGCCCGCGTCAGCAGCGGCCCGGCGGCGCCGAGCGACGGCGACTGCTTCAGCAACCGCCCGCCGGCGTCGTACAGCTGCACGAACTTGTCGGCGTATTCGCCGCCGCCGAAGACGTCCACCTGGAACGGGTGCAGGTGGACACCCTGGTACTCGTCGACGGCGGAGGCGAGCTCCGTGGCGGCCAGGGTGCGGAGCTGGGCGTCGAGATCGCGCGTGAGGTACGCGCGCGCGCCGGCGTAGATCGCCGTGTTGGCCAGTGCCAGCAGCAGGCCGAAGGCGAGTGTCCAGCGCAGCGTCAGCCGCACGCGGAACGACAGGAAGCTCACCGCGCGTCCGCCTCCTTCGCCTTCAGCATGTACCCCATGCCGCGGATCGTGTGGATGAGGGGGTGGTCGGGATCGGTGTCAATCTTCCGCCGCAGGTAGCCGACGTAGACGTCGGCGACGTTCGAGAACGGGTCGTAGTCGCCGCCCCAGACGTGGTCGGCCAGCTGGTCCCGGGAGACGATCGATTCGGCGCGGCGCACGAAGTACTCGAGCAGCCGGTACTCGGTGGCCGTCAGCGTCACCGGCCGGCCGCGTACCGTCACCAGGTGGGTGTGCGGGTCGATGTCGATCGGGCCGTACCGGAGGGCCGCGGTGAGCTGGCGCGAGCGGCCGCGCCGGGTGAGCGCCCGCAGGCGGGCCAGCAGCTCATCGAAGGCGAACGGCTTGGTCAGGTAGTCGTCGGCGCCCGCGTCGAGGCCGTGCACCCGGTCGTTGACCGCGTCACGGGCCGTGAGCATCAGGATGGGGGTGTCGACGCCGGCCTCGCGCAGGCGCCGGCACACCTCGAAGCCGTCCTGGCCGGGCAGCAGGACGTCGAGCAGGATGGCGTCGTACTCCTCGGTCGCCGCCCGCGCCTCGGCCGAGTCGCCGTCCTCGACCAGATCCACGAGGTGGTGTTCCTCGCGCAGGCCGCGCACCAGGAATCCGCTGATTGTCGGATCGTCCTCGACCACCAGGACGCGCATGTCGCGGGGCTCCTGAGCCTCCATTCTAGTCGCTCCGCGCGAGGGCGCGTGCCTCGATGATCTCGTAGAGCGTCGGCAGGACGATCAGCGTGAGCAGGGTGGAGGTGGTGATCCCCCCGATGACGACGGTGGCCAGCGGTCGCTGGATCTCGGCGCCGGCGCCCGCCGACAGCGCCATCGGGATGAAGCCCAGCGAGGCCACCAGCGCCGTCATCAGCACCGGCTTCAGGCGGGTGGCCGCTCCCTCGAGCACCGCCGGCCGGAGCGCCTGCCCGCCCTCGCGCAGCCGGTTCACGGCCGTGATCAGCACGACGCCGTTCAGCACCGCGACGCCGAAGAGGGCGATGAAGCCGACCGACGCCGACAGGTTCAGGTTCAGGCCCCGCAGCCACAGTGCCGCGATGCCGCCGACCAGCGCGAACGGCACGTTCAGGATGACCAGTCCCGCCTGCCGCACGTAGCCGAAGGTGACGAAGAGCAGCAGGAAGATGATCGCGAGCGACAGCGGGATGACGAGCATGAGGCGCGCGGTCGCCCGCTGCTGGTTCTCGAACTGGCCGCCCCAGGCCACGTGGTACCCCGGGGGCAGCGTGACCCGCGCCGCCAGCCGGCGCTGCGCATCGGCGACGAAGCTGCCGATGTCGCGCCCGCGCACGTTGGTCTGGACCACCAGCCGCCGCTCGGCGTTCTCGTGGTTGATCGCCTCGGGCTCCTGCCGCTCGCTGACGCGCGCGATGCTGCCGAGCGGCACCCGCTCGCCGCCCGGGGCCGTCAGCAGCATGGCTGCCAGCGCCGCCGGGTCGGCCCGCATCGCGGGCGGGAAGCGGAGCACGACCGGGAACCGCCGCGCCCCGTCGAGCACGTCGGTCGCCGGCGTCCCTCCCACCGCCGTCTCCACCAGCTCGCGGACGTCGGCCACGTTCAGGCCGTAGCGGGCGATCCGCTCCCGATCCACGTCGATCTCCACCTGGGCCGCGCCCGACAGCACCTCGACCTGCAGGTCGGCGGCGCCGGGCACGCCGTCGAGCACCTGCCGCACCTGTTCGCCGAGGCGCTCGAGGACGTCGGCGTCGGGACCGAACACCTTCACGGCCACGTCGGCCTTCACCCCCGAGACCACCTCGTCGAGCCGCATCGCCATCGGCTGGGTGAAGTTGAACGCGACGCCGGGCATCCCGGCCAGCGCGGCGGCCATCGCGTCGATCAGCCCTTCCTTCGTCGGGGCCGTCGTCCAGGTGTCGATCGGCCTCAGCAGCACGTAGACGTCGCCCTGATAGATCCCCATCGCCTCGGTCGCCAGGTCGGGGCGGCCGATCTTGGTGACGACCCGCTGCACCTCGGGGAAACGGCGCAGGATCTGCTCGACTCGCGTCGAGATGGCCACCGATTCCTCCAGCGACACCGACGGCAGCTTGCGCGTCTCGATGAGGATCGAGCCCTCGTCCAGTTTCGGCATGAACTCGGTGCCCAGGAAGGGGACCGACGCCAGCGCGATCGTGACGACCGTCCCCGCCACCAGCAGCGTCCGGGTCCGGTGATCCATGGCGTCGGCGAGATGGACCACGTAGCGGCGGCGCAGGCGCCTGAACCAGCCCTCTTCGTGATGCGCACCGGTCAGCTTCAGCAGGAACGACGACAGCACCGGCACTGCGGTCAGCGAGAGCAGCAGCGAGCCGAACAGCGCCGACACGACGGTAATCGCCATCGGCCGGAACATCTTCCCCTCGAGCCCCTGCAGGGTGAAGATCGGGAGGTAGACGGCGATGATGATCAGCACGCCGAAGAGGATCGGCCGCGCCACCTCGGTGGCGGCCGACGTGAACAGCCCGAGCCGCCGCGCCTGCGGATGATCGGCCGGATCGCCGGGCGGCTCGGCGTCTCGCCGCCGGATGAAGTTCTCCATCATGACGACGGCGCCGTCGACGATGAGGCCGAAGTCGATCGCGCCGAGCGACATCAGGTTCGCCGACACGCCGAAGACCCGCATGCCGATGAAGCCGACGAGCATCGACAGCGGAATGACGCCGGCCACGACGAGCGCGGCCCGCACGTCACGAAGGAAGACGAACAGGACCACGACGACGAGCAGCGACCCCTCGACGAGGTTCTTGCGGACGGTGTGCGCGGTCCGGTCGATGACCTCCGCCTGGTCGTAGAACGGCGTGATCGTCGTTCCCGGCGGCAGCGTCGCCTCGATCTCCGCGATCCGCGCCTTCGCGCGATCGGCCACCGCCTTGCCGTTCTCCCCCTTCAGCATGATCACCATGCCGGCCACCGACTCGCCCCGGCCGTCGCGCGTCACGGCCCCCTGGCGCGGCATCGGCCCCACCTGCACGTTGGCCACGTCGCCGACCAGGACCGGCACGCCGCCCGACGAGGCGATCACGATCCGCCGCAGGTCGTCGACCCCGCGGGCCAGCCCGACGCCCCGCACGGTGTACCGCTCGGAGCGGTGCTCGATGAAGCCGCCGCTGAACGACGCGTTGTTGTCGGCCACGGCCTGCAGCACCTGCCGCAGCGTCAGGTCGTAGCGCTCGAGCTGGCGCGGATCCACGACCACCTGGAACTGCCTGGTCAGCCCGCCCCAGGAGTTGATCTCGCTGACGCCCTTCACCGAGCGCAGCCGCGTCCGGATGTCCCAGTCGTGCAGCGTCTTGCGCGTCATCAGGTCGGTCGAGTCGCCCTCGACGAGATACTGGTAGATCTCGCCGAAGGCGGTCGCCACCGGCCCGAGCGTCGGGTCCAGCCCGGCCGGCAGCCGCGAGCGGGCCTCGTTCAGCCGCTCGCCGACCAGCTGCCGCGCGAAGTACACCGGCACGCCATCGTCGAAGACCACGGTGACGATCGACAGCCCGAACTTCGAGATCGACCGGACCTCCTGCGCGCCCGGCACCCCCATCATCGCGGTCTCGACCGGATAGGTGACGCGCTGCTCGACCTCCGTCGGCGCCAGCCCGGCCGCCTCGGTGACGATGACGACCTGGTTGTTCGTGAGATCGGGGAAGGCTTCGACCGGAAGGTTGCGGTACGCCGCCACGCCGGTCGCGACGAGCGCGGCGAGGCAGAGCAGCACGAAGAGGCGCTGGCGGAGCGAGGCGGCGACGAACCGTTCGATGAATCCCACGTCAGCCCTCGGTCGGCGCAGAGGCCTTCAGCAGCTCGGACTTCAGGAGGAACGCCCCGGCGGTGACGATCGACTGGCCGGGCGCCAGCCCCTCGGTGATCTCGATGCGCCCGTCGGCCGTCGCCCCGGTGGTCACCACCTGCGCGCGGAACCGATCGGGGCCGTCCGCCACGAAGACCGCAGGGTGGCCATCGAGCATCTGCACCGCGTCTTCGGGGACGACCAGGACCGTGCGCGGATCGCCTGCGCCGAGGGCGATGGTGGCGTACATCTCCGGCTTCAGCCGGCCGTCGGGGTTGGGCACCTCGCAGCGGACGCTGACGCGCCGCGTCTTCGGGTTCACGGTGTCGGCGATGAACGTGATCCGTCCCGCAAACGTTTCGTCGGGATACGCGGCCACGCGGACGGCCACGGGCCGCCCGACCGCCACGCGCGACAAACGGGTCTCGTCGATCTCGGCGAGCGCCCAGAGCGTCGACAGGTCGCTGACCACGAACAGGGGGGCGCCCGGCGTCACGGCCGTCCCCTGCGTGACCATCCGATCGAGCACGACGCCGGCAATCGGCGTCCGCACCGGGATCTGCTCGCCGGCCTCGCCCGTCGGGTCCTCGCCGCTCGTGATGCCGTAGTGCTGCAGCTCTTCTTCCGCGCGCCGCACCTCGGTCCGGGCCACGTCCAGCGCCTCCTCGGCGGCCACCCGGTCGGCGCGCGCCCGCTGTACCTCCTGCAGCGGGATCGCCCTGGCGGCGTACAGGCGGCTGGCGCGCTGTTCGGCTTCGACGGCGTAGGCGACCTCGGTCGTCTGGCGCCGCCGCTCGGCCAGGGCCTTCCGGTAGGCGGCCCACGCATCGTGCACGATGTGGCTGTGCAGGTCGGCGAGCCGCTGGCCCGCCATCACCCGATCGCCGATCTCGAGGAAGACGCTCGTGACGATCCCTTCGACCAGCGAGCCGATGCGGGCCGTGCGCGTCTCGTCCAGCGCGACGAGGCCCGGCGCCTCCAGTTGCGACGTGCGGGTCTCCGTCCGGACGGTGCCGACGGTGACGCCGGCGTTCTGCTGCGCCGCCCGATCGAGCCGGACGGTGTTGGGCGGCAGCGCCGGCCCGGTGCCGGCGGCGACCGGCGCCGAGGGCGTCCGCAGGAGCAGCACGGCGGCGACGCCGCCGGCCAGCACGAGGAGGCCGACGAGCGGCAGGCGGCGCGCGGCGTGGCGCTCCAGCCAGCGGACGAACGTCGAGAGGCCGGCGGCGGTCATGGGAGGTCCTCCTGGCCGAGCGCGAGCCGCGACTCCACGGCGCTCAGGAATGCGTCCAGCTTCAGATCCAGGGCCTCGCGCCGGGCGTCGGCGTAGACCCGCTCGGCGTCGACGAGCGTCAGCAGGTCGACGGCCCCTTCCTCGAAGGCCGTGCGGGCCGAGGTCCGGACCGCGGCGGCGGGCGCCAGCAGGTCGGCGTCCACACGCGCCGCCCGCGCCGCCAGCGCCTGCGCCGTGCGGACCGTGGCGGTGACATCGGCCGTGGCCTGCCGTGTCAACGCCTCGAGCTGCAACCGGGCCGCCTGCGCGTCGGCCTGGGCGAGCGCGACCGCCTGGCCGTTGCGATCGAACAGGGGCAGGGGGACGACCACGGCCGCCACGATCGTGTCGTCGCCATCCGTCCGCTTGTACCCGCCGGTCAGCGCGGGGTCCG
Organism: Acidobacteriota bacterium; assembly: GCA_028876655.1. Lineage (GTDB taxonomy): Bacteria > Acidobacteriota > Vicinamibacteria > Vicinamibacterales > CAVVIG01 > JAGWRA01. Next base: position 14,065 of record JAGWRA010000233.1, read on the forward strand.
GGACCCGGCGGGCCCGCTCGAGTGCCAGCGCCTGCTCGGCCTGCGCGAGCCGCGCACGGGCCAGCACCACGGCGGGCTGGCGATCCGCAGCCCCGCGGGCCAGCAGGCCCGCATCCCCTGCCGGCGCGGGGACGGGCGGCGGTTCGACAAGGCGTCCCGCCTCGACCGGTCCCGCCAGGCCGAGCAGGGCGCCGAGGGCCGTCAGCCTGCGCTCGAGCCCGATGCGGGTGCGGGCCAGCTGGGTGTCGACCCGGGCCGCCTCGGTCCTGAACTTGAGGAGATCCGATTCGGCGGCCGCCCCTTCAGCGACCCGTTTCGACAGGATCTCGACGAGTGCCTCGAGGCTGGTGCGGTTGGTGGCCAGCACGTCGATCAGCCCGCGGGCCCGGAGCGCATCGAGGTAGGTCCGGGCCGTCTCGAGGGTGATCAGCCGCTCGAGCTGTCCGACGTCCGCCTGCGCCACGCTCAGCCCGGCGGCCGCCAGGTCGCGTCGGTGACCACGCTTGCCGGCGAGTTCGACGGGCTGCGTGGCGGTGACGAAGAGGTCGAGGCCCGGCCCGAGCGGCGGACGCGAGATGCCGCGGAACGTCCAGTTCTCGGTGCGGACCTCGATGGAGGGGTTCGGCAGCCGGCCGGCGAGGTGCCAGGCGGCATCGGCGCCGTCCGCGCGGGTCCGTGCCGCCTGGAGCGGCGCCGTCGCGCGGGCCATCGCGACAGCCTGGGCGAGCGTCAGCGGCGGCGCG